>JAZRMT010000057.1:0-13605 GCA_045647805.1 Eubacteriales bacterium
ACTTCGTATTCCTTGTTGCCTGCCTTTACCTTAGAAGCCATTGCCTTGTAAGCCTTGCAAGCAAGGACGGTAGCAGCTCTTGCCTGCTCTACCTCCCAATCGCTCTTAACGTATCTGAACTTAAGATAATCGTCGGTAAGATCAACAATGTCACATCCGCTGAAGCCCTCAACGAGATCACGGTGAACCGCGTAGGGCATATCGGTAGTACCTACAAGACCGACTCTCTTTACAGGGAACTTTGTCGTAAGCTCTGCAAAGAGGTCTGCAAAGCTGATAATGGTTGCGAGAGGATATTCCTCGTCGGGAACCATGAATACGGGGAAGCAACGTACGTCGGTTATTGCCGAATCCTGCTTTGCAAATGGTTCGCTTTCGGGACCTCCGAGAAGCATTGTGGTGCCGTCACGACCAACGAGTACAGCTCCCTTCTCGAACTGACCGCACCAACCGGTGAGATACCAGCCGTTAGCGACGTTAAGCTCATCAAAATAGATTATTGCAATGTCGGTGTCCTTTTCGTTAAGAAGCTCGACGACCTTTGCAACTCTCTTTTCAGTTTCCTCTTTGTTGTAGTATGCCATGTTTTTTCTCCTTTTTATAGATTTTTGTAAATTAAACTTTCCATTCAAACTCATCTAGAGGGTACATCGGCCTTACAATGTTCTTAAGACCGAGCATTGTTATTTCCACGCAACTTGCTCCGTCGGTGAGCGCGAAAAGCTCTCTGTCTGCATAGGGCTTAAGCTCCTCGAAGAGATAACCGAGCTTGACTACTACTATTTCGTACGATAAGAGATCTGCGTTTGCTTTATCAAAATTACCCTTTTCGATAAATGCAGAGCGAAGCTCTGTGAAGATCGCATCAACGTTACCTACCGTCACGGTAAGGCTGCGGCCTATAATTTCCTTTGCCCATCCGAGGATATCGCCATGGGCTGTAATTTTGCCGTTTATTCCGAGTGAGGGAATGAAAATCTCGGTGCCATTAGGCTTATCATAGTTGTTTTCTACAAGCTCCTTATCGGTAATTCCGGCAACGCAGGTCTTCTTCCCAGGCTTTGCATCTATCAAGAGCTTCAAAAGTCCTACGGTATCCCCCTCTGCACCTGCGGTAGTATTATCGCCGCTATCGGTTATGAAGATTCGGCGTTCCTTGCCGAGTATAGCACGCTTTACACATTCCTCTGCATTCTCTGCTTCTATGAGGAACTTGTATTCCCTTCTTGACTCCCAGAGTTTATTTGCATACCGCTTTGCAAGGTTTTCGGCTGTCATAGCATCTTTTGCGGAAACGACTACCGAGGCGGAGGTGTTTTTCGCATCTATCCAGCAATGACCGAAGAACATATTTACTCCAAAGACGTCATCGCGTCCTTCAAGCTCATAGGTTTCTCTCTCGAGAGTTTTCAAAGGCTCGTTTGCGGTAAGCATGGTATCCCCCTTAACGAGCATAGGAATCTTCTGAACAAAGGTTGTGGGCTTTATGGAATTCTTAAGGCAATATACCAATGCCCTTGCTGCTCTAAGCTGGCTCTCGGGCTGATCGGTATGGGGTGCGGTCTTATATCCGCAGACGATATCTACGTAATTACCAAGCTCCTCTGTTATATTTGCATGAAGATCCATTGTGAGGGCTATGAGGCAGGAGGTGGGAACGATCTCTCGTATCTCTTTGACGAGCTGAAGCTCTCCGCTTCCTATACCGTCAACCTCCATGCTGCCGTGAACGTACATATATATTCCGTCAGCATCGGGATTTGCTTTTACAGTATCAAGAATCTGTTCCTTATAGTACTCATAAATATCACGCTCAACCGTAGCAGAGGGGAGGGCGTTTGCGTATATGGAGGGGATGACTTCAATCCCCGCATTGGTAAAGGTATCCTTTACCACGAGCTTTGAAAAAATATCCTCACCGCTAAAGTATTCAAAATCCAACTTTCCTGGGTGCAGACTCGCACGGCTGTTGGATTCGCACTGAAAGGATGCTACTATTACCTTCATTTTGTTTTCCTTTCCGGGATAAAGATTTGTCATAAAAATTTTAACATAGTAAGGAGGTGTAAACAAGGTAAAAAATGACACAAAAATGGTAAAAAATATTTTTGATCAAAATATATCTTCTTTTTTTCCATTCAAGGGTTGATTTGTGTCGGGCTTTTTGATATACTAATTTCGAGGTGACGAAATGAAAAAATATTTTAACCATAAGATAAAAAAAGCTATCGTGATCGAAAGTATAATCACTATTGAATCGCTTGACATTTCCTCGGCATTCGCATACCAAGAGGAGGTGCACGATTTCTACGAATTCGTGTATATTGATTCGGGGGCTATCGTTTGCCACAGAGAGGAGGAAGAAATCGAGCTTTTGCAGGGTGACTTTCTACTTATTCCGCCAGGCAAAAATCACTATTACATGGCAAAATCTGACAGATCCGCTTCTGTATTTATAGTTTGTTTCCGCTCGGGGGCAGAAACGCTGTCTATACTCGATAAAAAGATCAGACTGAACAAAGAAAGCAAGTCTATTATCTACGACGTGATCAAGGAATCAAAGAATGCCTTTGTTTTCCCTTTTAACAAAAGATTAAAGCTTCAGCCGTCACCGCTTTTCGGTGCTCAGCAGCTTGCCGAGGAGAGTATTGAAAGGTTGCTAATCTACCTTGTAAGGCAGGAGTCAAACAACAACGGAAACATCAAGTTCGTTATGAACAGTCTGGAGCTCGAAAACAATCTTACGGGTGACGTTATCGCCATTCTGAAAGCCAATCTGTATTCGAGAATAACGCTTGAGGATATAAGCAAGCAAACTTTTTACAGTAAAACCTTTCTCAACATATTATTTAAGAAGAACACCGATCATTCTATAATGCAATATTATAACAAATTGAAGATCGAAGAGGCAAAAAGGTTGCTCAGAGAGGGCAATTCTCCCTCGGTTGTGTCATCACGGCTTCAGTTTGAAAGCCCTACTTATTTCACCAAGGTTTTCAAAAAATATTCAGGCTATACTCCGTCTGAATACAAGAAAAAAATACTTTAATGTCGTTTTGTGACTATAATTGTTTACATTATTATTAAAAAAGCAAGCAAAATGCGTTTTTGTGCATTTCGCTTGCTTTATGTTTAGAATGAAAATTCAGGGCTATTCGTATCGAAGGAGAACTCCTCTTCATCAATTGTCAGGGTGAGAATATTATCTGCAAGTTCAAGACAGAAGCTCGGAGTGTTTTCGTCGCTCGAAGGATAAAGAAGTGTTGCAAAATCGGTACACGTACCCCATTTTTCGAAGGAAACGAAGGGTGCGGGCTCGTGCTCATGCTCGAGCGGACTGTGAATAGGTCTCCAGCCGACAAAGCGAGGGGTATACTGACCGACAAGTATCTTCGGGCATACGGTGGAAAGTGTGGTAAGGGTTGCACCGCTGTTATAGGTGGTTACAACCGCTCTTCCCTTCACTGTTGTAGGCAGTGCTTTATGCTGGAAGGAAACCTCATAGGTATGCTCTCTTCCGTCAAGTGATCTGAATGAATCGAGAAGGAGGAAGAATGGCTTAGCATTTCCGAGTCCGTTCTTGAAGAAAATCGCTTTTCGGGTATGCTCTGCTTTTATGAGGTCCGGTCCGTAGTCACCCGAATAGGTGCCGCCCATAATTTCGTATTTCTCACCGTTTTTATACTTTATATCCGAGATAGCTTTGATGTCAACGTATTCACCGAATGCGGGTGTTTGCGTATTTTTTACGTCTATTCCTTCCGCCCATTTATGTGTTGCGGAACGGTTTTGACCGTAGCCGTCAACGAGGCCGGAATTATGAGATCTTGTTCCAACGGCAAAGTAACGCATATCAGAGGTATCGTAAGCATAGAAGCCGATATCATCAAGCATTTGCTCACCGTAGGCAGACATAATGAAGTTAAGCTTATCCTCGTGGATGTGAGCGGTGCCCTCGGGACCTGCATCCAGCATTGCAAAGAAGGCGTCCTTTTCCCAGGATGAGCGTATAACCGCAAAGCCCGAGTACGGAAGAACTATTGAGGTATAGTCGGGAGGTGTTCCCTCTTTGCCGTCGGTATAGAACCAGGTGTAGAAGGGATCGTTCGGGAAAAGCTCAAGAGCGGTTTTTGCCACGTTCTTAATACTAATACCCCGAGAGTCATTATTCGGAGTTACGATGCCATCGGGCGCTACGAGCTTGAAATAGCCCGAGAAGAGAGTTCTGTATCCGTCGTAAAGCTTCGTGGGGATTGGCTTATCAAAGAGTCTTAAATACCTTTCAATACTGCGGAAATGGTTTATTACACCGAACTGATAGCCCGTGCAAAGCTCTGCCTGGAAGCCGTCGGAGTAAAATTCAAGGTCTATTTGCTTCATAAGCTCCTCTATGCACCAATCGTACCATTCACCAGCTTCACGGAAGAAGGGATAAAGAAGAGAATTGACAAGAACGCCCTGAATCTCGTTGGTATGCCAATTAAATTTCGTATTCAGTCCTATAAGGCGGTAGGAGTGCTCCCAGATGCTCTTGAAGATATCTACCCAAACTCTGTCGCTTACCGTGGGAGAATCTATGAAGGTGCAGACGCATCTCGACCAATTGGCAGCTACACGGTTTGCGGAATCAATAGATCTCCAACACGGTCTGCCTCCATCACCCACAATCTTTCCGGGGCATTCGGTCTGATCGAGCCAAGAGGTTATCATCTCAACGAAACGGCGGGCAAATCTTTCGTCACCGCCGTCGAGATAGGCATTTGCAAGGTGTCCGAGCTCACTCATATAGTTAAGGTGGAAGCCAAACTCTATATAACCGTTATAGGTAGGGTTATGATCCCATATTACCTTACCGCCCTCGAACTTATGCAAAAAGCCGACCGAATATACGTAACCCTCAAGGATCATTTCGTAATATTCCTTCTCGGTATACCCCTCGGGAATTCCCTCTTGAGGCTTGTAGGGGCGGCTTAAAATCAAGTCTTTCCTAATCGTTTTCTTTATGTAGTCGGCAAACGCCTTGCAAGCGGCAGATTCATCACCGCTTTCATAGTAATCCCGAGCTGCTTTAAGCTCGGGAATTGTAAGGTCGAGCTTGTCGGAAAAGAATAGTTTATCTGTAAGTTTCATTGAAAAAACTCCATTATTTTCGATTCATCACGGTAAAAACCTTTGTTTTTTCACATTTTCAGTTATTTTTCGAGTTGATTATTCCGAGGAAAAGCTTGCCCTCCTCTTTTCCGTAAAGGGGAATTTCATACTCACCAAGCTCAAGGGCTGTAAACACTACGCCCGTCATCAGGTTGGACGCCATTACGGTTGCGTTTACGTCTCCTTCATGAAGGTGAGGAATACAAACGGGGCTTCCCTGCGAAACGATGCAAGGATAGTCGATGCCATAGGAGAAGGATGAGCCGGGCTTTTTCATAGGAAGAGTTTTCTCGGCGGTCTTACGGATAGCGGGAGCGGAAACCTTATATAGCTCGTTCATAATTTCATCGGCTATTCGGTTACCCTCGTCACCGTACATTCGGAGTGTGGACGTCAGATTTCTTGACGCATACCAGGTGTTCCAGATCTGAGTGATGCCTACACAGGGCTCTTCACTGCTTATGGCGTCTATCGCGGCAAAGGCGGCGCGCTTAACGTTGGGAAGAACTATGCCGGCATTTTTATATACGCAGGAGATCTTCATCAGACCGTTTACAGCGTAATAATTTGTTTCGGTGTGCCAGTGTCCTGTTTCGGGATGCTGGAGCGAGTTAAGATACTCTATGCAGGTGTCGATAAGCCCCTGGCTTTTTATCTGCGAGAACTGTGCTATCAGGGTGTTGCCTGCGTGATAGGACATATTCGGGATATCAAGGCTGTCGAGATATTCGATAAATTTGGCTTTTGAGGTAAGGTGGTCAGGAATGAGAGTTTTCTCACTTTTTTCTCCGCTGTCAATAATTGATACGTACTTAGGAGTACCTCCAAAGGAGCTTATTACGCCCTTTGCCGAGCCCAAATCTCTTCCCCGCCGTGAAACGGTGATATCCTTGCCCCACTGCTTATGATAGAAATATCCGTCGGGATCCTGCATTCCGTAAGCGAAGTCGTGAAGCTTCTTCTGCATTTCCTTGGGAAGAAAGTCACGGTAAGGATCGGCGTAGCCCTCTGCTATTCCCGACGTCTTAATAAAGCCCATAGCCTGCCATGTGCTTTCAATATCGGGAAGGAGATCATACTCCTTGTCTTTATATATTACGGTAGCGTTATCTCTTGCCGATGGAGAGTAGTAGAAGCCGCCTATTTCCTTGTCATAAAGGCTTGCAAACCATTCTGCAAGGTCGGAGTCGTATATTGAGTACAGCTCTTTCATTGCCGAGGTGAGCTCGGGGTTGGTTTTATCGAGAAGACGGTCCCAGAGGGGCTTACTTCTTTCCGAATCGCTGAATTTAATCATGTGAGTAGTCCTTTCGATAAAGTTAACTGACTAAAATATAACACATTAACGGGACGTTGTCAAGGGATTTTGATGTGTAAAAAAAATTTATGTTTTTATTATTTACAAAACGGCAAAAAGGTGGTATAATATTGTTGCCAAACTAACCGAATAATGCAAAACCGGTATATTTTTCCTTTTGGGATAGCTATACCTTTTTTCCACGTATGCACAAGAGTATGAGTTTGACAAAATGCAGACTCCGCTCTTGTGTATGAGGTTATACCGATTTGCGGAGGTTAGTTTGGCGACTATCGGAGTTCTGCGTTTTTGTGCGGTTTACTTCGGTGGCCGCACTTTTTTGTTTTTGGAGGTGCCACGATGAGAAAGGTAGACAATCTCGGGAGAATAGTTATTTCAAAAGAGCTAAGGACGAAATACGGACTCTTTGAGGGTGCTAATATAGAATTTGAGGATAGCGGTGACGGTATCACAGTCAGGGCATCGGAAAATCTATGCAAGCTTTGCGATAAGAGATTGGAAAAGGATGCAGAACTTCCTTTGTGCGAGGAATGTATTAAAAAAATTGTGAGCGAATACAAGGGATAATCTCATAATATAAAAAAAGCACCGAGTGTTGACATATCGCATACTTTGATGTTATAATATTGTCGTCTAAGTTATTTAAAATTTGTACTTAGACAAGGAGGACAATATGTTGAAAAAGATATTACTTTTAGTTTGTTTGGCACTTACCTTCACGATTACATTTACGCTGGTTTCCTGCGACAAGGCGGGTGATGCAGAAGACAACGACAAGAACACTGACGGCGACGAAAGCAAATATAACAGAGCGTTCGAGCTTATAGAGGAGGGGGACTACGAGGCGGCATACGAGTTGTTCGTCGGGCTTGGAGATTACAAGGACGCAAGGGATGAAGCGGCTAAGTTCCGTTATTTTCCTACCAGAATCGATTTTGTTGAGGAAGACGAAGGAGAGCGTACAGATTACATGACGATGACACTTTCCTACGACGAAAACAATTTTCCTCTTAAACGCAGTGAATCATATGCGGACGGTACAGAGCTTGTTACCGATTATACGTTTGACGAAAAAGGTAACATGCTAAGAATTGCTTTTATTAATTCGGAGAATGAGGAATTCGTCAATGAGTATACCTACGGCGAAAACGGTAAAGTTATCAAATCGGTAAGACGCTCTCCTTCGGATAGCACATATACGACGGAATATACACACGATGCAAACGGTAAAGTAGTCGAAATAATTAATTACGAAACCGGAGGAGAACGTCAAGTAACAAAATATACTTATGATACGTACGGTAACATAACAGAGGAAGAATTTATTTACCAAGGTATTAGCACAAAGAATCAAAGACAATATACATATGACGAAAACGGCAACATAACAAAAGAAATTGACATCGATAGCGATGGTACAAGCGAAACTACCGAGTATACATATGACGATCGCGGCAATTTGACAGAAAGAGTCCGCATTGTTACCGGCGGAACCCGATACCTTACCGAATACACATACGATGAAAACAACAACCTGATTAAAAAGATAAACCATTCCCACGGCGGGATCAGCCCCAGCGTTGAATACACATATGACGAAAACGGTAGGCTAATTAAGGAAACTCACATAGATGAAGACGGAGATAGCAATAGTGTTGAATACTCTTATGACAATAGCGGTAACGAAATTAGCATAGTTTATGTATACGAGGACGGAACAAAAGAAATTATTGAAAAAAAGTACTCCTTCCTTTATCTGCCAAAGATATTAAGCGATGAAGAGTATGATGAAATGATTGAAATATTTACAGAATTGTAATTTAAAGGAGAAGGACATGTTAAAGAAGTTAATAATATTAACCTCTTTTTTACTCACTTTTACAATGGCCTTTACACTGGTTTCATGTGAAAAGGTTGAGGACACCGAGGACGAGACGGAGGACGGCGACGATAACACCGACGGCGACGATAACACCGACGGCGACGATAACACCGGCGGCGACGATAACACCGGCGGCGACGATAACACAGGCGGCGACGATAACGCAAGCGGCGACGATAACACCGGCGACGATGATAACACAAGTGGTGACGATAACGCAAGTGGTGACGATAACGCAAGTGGCGACGATAACTCGAGCGACAAGACGGAGGACGACGTAACAGAGGATGATGTTGCCGATGATTTTAAGCTCGGCGTTATCCTCATTCACGACGAGTATGCTACCTATGACAAGAACTTCATCGAGGCAGTTGAGAGAGCTAAAATAACTCTCGGACTTTCCGATGAACAAGTAATCTACAAGAAGAACGTCCCCGAGTCTAACGCTTGCTACGAGACAGCCACCGAACTTGTTAACGAGGGCTGCGACGTGATATTCGCCAACTCTTACGGACACGAGAATTATCTGTTGAAAGCCGCAAAAGAACACCCCGACGTCCAGTTCTGCCATGCAAGCGGCATAATGGCGCATACCGAAGGGCTCGATAATTTCCAGAACGCTTTCGCTTCTATCTACGAGGGCAAATACCTTGCAGGCATTGCGGCAGGTCTTAAGCTCAACGAGATGATCACCGAGGGGAAAATCACCGCATCCGAGGCAAAGTTGGGTTACGTTAGTGCGTACATCTACGCAGAGCTTATCTCCGGCTACACCGCCTTCTATCTTGGTGCTAAGTCTGTTTGCCCCACCGTTACCATGGAGGTTCAGTTCACAGGTTCCTGGTACGATGAGACTAAGGAAAAGGATGCTGCTACCTTTCTTATCAACAAGGGTTGCGTTCTTATTTCTCAGGACTCCGATTCAAGCGGCGCTCCCAACGCATGTGAGGAAAGGGGCGTTCCAAACATAGCGTATAACTTCTATTACACTGACAATTTCAGTAATTCACATCTCATGTACGTTTCAATAAACTGGACACCTTACTTCGAATACATGATAGAAGCCGCAAGACTTGGGCTTGATATGGGATACGATTGGTGCGGTGGATTGGCAGATGAGTCAATATATATTTCTCCCATTAATGAAAAGGTTGCTGCCGAAGGAACCGAAGAAGCCTTAGGTGCGGCAATTGCAGGAATCAAGAACGGCAGCATTCAGATATTTGATATTGATGGATTTACGGTTAATGGTGAGAAAATCAGCAACGATTACATGGCTGACGTTGATTATGACGAATATTATTTGTACGAAACCGACGTCGTGGTGGACGGTGTGTTCCTTGAATCCTATTTCCGCTCGGCACCATACTTCGATATCAGAATAGACGGTATTATCTTGTTAAACGAAAAATATTGATCAAGCTTATAACATTCATTACTTTGCCTCAATATAAAGTGTTGGCAGAATGATTATATAAAAACACCAAAAGGTGTCGATTTATAACGCCAAGGGGTGTTATAAAATGAAAAACTATTAAGGAGAATTGACATGAAAAATAAAAAAGCATTTATTGTTTCGATATTATTGTTGACTTTGTTGTTATTTACTTCATGCCAGATGCCTGTGGCGGGTTCTTCGGAAAAAGAGCACACGCACGACTTCGGTGATTGGGAGGTTACAAAAGTAGCGACCGCATCTAAGGAGGGACGAGAGGAGAGATCCTGCGAATGCGGTGAGACCGAGGAAAGAAAGATTCCAAAAAGGACAGACCTTGACAACATTTACGAAGAGGCTACAGAGCTTATCGACAAGGAGAAGTACGAGGATGCTTACCTACTGCTTCAAAGTCTCGGCGATTATAAGGATGCTGAGGAGCTTGTCAAAAAATTCCGTTACGTTTTAATCTCTGCTGATACGGGAGAAGATAACTCCTATGAGCTTACGCTTACCGATAACAATCTTCCCAGGCGTTTCACCACGAAAACAGCCTATTCCGAAGACACTATTACTTGTTACTATGACCAAAACGGAAGATTGATCAAAGAGGTTGTAGGTGAACTTGGCTACCAAAATGTTATCGAGTACACTTATGACGAAAACGGCAATTTGATCAAGGAAGAGTTTAAAACCAACGGCTTTATGGGTACAGCCTCCGTTACCGAATATACCTACGACGAAAACGGTAATCTGATTAAGAAAGAATATGCACATAGTGACCGTAACGGAGAAACAACCGAGATCCATGAATACACTTACGATAAAAACGGCAACCTGATCAAAGAAGAGTACGAGAGCATCAGCTCCGGCGAAGAAGACAAATATACCCTCGTTTCTGATTTTACTTATGATAAAAACGGCAATTTAACCAAGAAGATAAGCGTTAACTCCGAAGATGACGAAACAGTCTATGAATGCACTTACGATAAAAGCGGCAACCTTGTCAAGGAATGTACGCAATACAGCAATGGTATGGATTCAACCTTCGAATACACCTACGACAAAAACGGCAATCTGATAAAAGTGGTTTCCGATTATTATAACCGTGAGAGCGTACATGAATATTCTTACGACAAAAACGGTAACATGATCGAGGAGGTTACTACAACCTATGACGAGAACGGGGAGATACGCAAGCATACTTATGATAAAAACGGCAACCTTATCAAAACAGTTGTTTCCGATCTCGAAGGTGAGACAATTCTTACATACAAATACGAATGGGAATTAGTTTACATCGTCTTTGACCTTTCGGGAGAATATTTAGACGAATTATTTGCTAAGGGTGGTATAAGATATAAATAATTCCGTTTATATCTGACAATGGAAATATTATCATTATTTATGTTTAAAAATTACGCGTTACGGATAAATAATCAAGCTATGAGTTTAAAGGTAAAAACGCATTTTTTCAACCTTAATAGCCAAACCGTAGGCCGAAATATCGGTATGGCGTAAAAAAAATTGCGGCTCGCTTTTGTTATTTCAGAATTTCTCCACAAAACGAAAGACACATCACAGAGGATTTATCCAAAATGATGTGTCTGTTTTGTTGAAATGCACTTTGGTGCTTGAAATGACGGCTTTGCCGTCTTGAAATGCCTTCGGCATGAAAATTGGCCCAACTGAATTTCAAGCGTCCGACTTATTGGGCAAATTTCATTGCAAATTCTCGTGAATTTGCCTTTATTTTGTCACAGAGATTGGCGTCGGCTCGGAGGTTTCCTCGTTTGACTCGACGGATGCAAGTATTGCAGCTCTATCACGTTGAGCGGCACGAAGCACGAACTGCATCGTAACGGTAACGAAGAGCATCAGGCAGGCAAATACGATGAAGGGGAGGTTGTAGTTTCCAAGCAGGTCGTAGCAAAGGTTGGCAAACGGAGCTCCCAAGGCGAAGCCCGCGGTGCTCGCAGCAGCGAAAATTCCCACTATTTTGTCAAAACTCTTATTACCGAACAGTTCGCTTGCATATAGGGGGAGCATAACGGTCTCAAGCGGCAGGGCGATGGCTGAGAATATTATTCTGACGAGTGCTATGACCTTACCTACCGTGGTATTGCTGACAAGAACGAGGCCAAGAAGCGAGAAAAACGAGCTGAAAAGGCAGATATTCATAGTGATCATCATACCCTTCTTATCGTACATAAAGCCCGTAAGGAACTTACTGCTTAGCAGGCATATACTGCTTATGGTCATAAGATTTGCGACGAATGCCTTATCCATTCCGATATCGTACATATGAGGCGTAGCTATTCCGCTAAGCCCCTGCAAGGACATACCTGTGAAGGTCATGCAGACAAGTGCAAGATAGAAATAGGGCTTTTTTGCGGCTTCACTATAATCCATTCCTACCCAGCCCGTGCCACGAGCCTTACGTGTTTTGTGCAGAGGAACGTCTTCGCTCGTCTCACCCTTTGGCATATCTCTGAACAACACCAATACCAGCACCAGCATAACTGCAAGTATTATGGCTACGAGCCTATACGAATTTCTGTATCCGAAGGCATTGCCCTCCTCAAATATAATAGGAGAGAGTATCTGCACCGACACAGCACCGCCGAGTCCGTTTGCGGCAAGAATGGCACCGGTTATCGTACCCTTGTTTTTCTTGCACCACCTGTTTATAACAACACTAACCATGGTCGTTCCTGTCCAGGAAAGACCTATACCGAGCAGAATGCCGGCTATATAGAACAAAATGAGATGCTCGGCCACAGAGTTTAAAACAGCAAAACCAATCAGGCAAACGAAGCCTGTGCACATCAGCTTCTTTGTTCCGAATTTATTAACCAAACGACCAAAGAACAGGCTTAAGATGGTGGTCGTAACAAAACGGAAGGTATCATTAAGTGAGAAGGCACTTCTCGGTATATCGAGAGCATCGGTTATTGCGGTGAGATACATCGTGCGTCCGCTGGAACAAAATCCGAGACTTATGCAAACGGATAGAAAGCATATGGCAACGATTACCCAAGTGTAGTCAAATTTTCTTTTCATTACTTCATGTCCTTTCATTGATGTAGAATATTATACTATCAAGAGGCGTTGAAGTAAATAGAAATAATAAAACTATATGGAAAAATCCGAACAGGGGGTTGAAAAAACGTTCAGAATCATATATAATTGTATTTACAGATGGTGCAGGCACATGTTTGTGTAGTATATAACAAGAGGTATTACTATGACGGGCTATATAGAAAATCCCAAAATTACATCCTCATGGAAGCAACAAAGCAAGCCGTATGGAAAAATCAAAAATAGAGCAACCCACGGATTTATCTTCAAGATACAGGGCTATGCAGAATATTTGTTCGACGGAAAGGTTATACGCGTAAACGAGGGGGAGATGATATTTTTGCCCCGCGGATCGTCCTATGAATATAAGACTTACGGCGACGAGGGAAATCTTTACACTTCCATCAATTTTCTTGCAGACATAGAAAGCCCCACTGTCAGCGTGTATCATATGGAAAACTTTTATAGACTTAATTATATTTACCAGAGTTTCTCGGAGCTGTGGCAATTCGGTTCTCTTTCAGACAAATACACAAACTTGTCGGTTTTCTACGATCTGCTCTCCTATATTTCGAAGATCGAGCACGTGAATGAGGCAAAAGAGGACAAGTATGGATTGATCGAGCCTGCGATCGATTATATGAGGCAGCATATATACGACTGCTCCTTCCGCATTGATAAGCTTCACCTTCGATGCGGAATATCGGATACTTATTTCAGAAAGATATTCAAGTCGAG
>JAZRMT010000058.1:0-2495 GCA_045647805.1 Eubacteriales bacterium
CCTCTTACGGGGAGGCCCTTTCTGTGTCTTACACCACGATAGCAATTAATCTCTACGAGACTCTTGATGTTAAGAGCTACTTCACGGCGGAGGTCACCCTCTACGTGGTAGTTGGTCTCTATTTCATCACGAAGAGCCGCAACTTCACTCTCGGTAAGGTCCTTTGCACGAGTGTCGGGATTTACGCCGGTCTTGGCGAGAATATCCTGAGCGCTCTTGAGACCGATACCGTAGATATAGGTAAGCGCGATTTCGACACGCTTGTTATTGGGAATATCAACACCAGCTATACGAGCCATTTCGATATATACTCCTTTTTTAATTTAATGTCTTACAAACCTGCTAATCCTGATAATCAGCCCTGACGCTGCTTATGCTTGGGATTCTCGCAGATCACCATGATCTTACCATGTCTCTTGATGATCTTGCACTTTTCGCAGATTTTTTTGACGGAAGGCTTAACTTTCATTTTTTATTTCGCTGCCTTTCTTTAATTTAGATTACTTCTTTCTCCAGGTGATTCGTCCCTTGGAGATATCATAAGGCGATACCTCAACGGTTACGGTGTCACCAACGAGAATCTTAATATAGTTCATACGAAGCTTTCCCGAGATAGATGCGGTCACAATATGACCGTTGGGAAGCTTTACCTTGAAGACGGTGTTGGGAAGAGCCTCCACAACAACGCAATCTTCAAATTCAATCAAATCGTTCTTTGCCAAGACGATCTCCTCCTAATTCATTTGACCTAGTAGATTATTCCAACCCTACTTCGGTAAGCAAAATCGGATCACCGTCGGTGATAGCTACCGTATTTTCATAATGGGCGGAAAGTTTTCCGTCCGCGGTAACGACCGTCCAACCGTCTCCCTTTACTTTAACGTCCTGCGTACCGGCATTTACCATGGGTTCAATGGCAACTGTCATATTGGCAAGCAATCTCTGACCTCTGCCCGGATTACCGTAATTGCGTATTTCCGGATCCTCGTGCAGATCCCTTCCTATTCCGTGACCGGTATAGCTTCTTACAACAGAGAAGCCATTTGAAATGACGAAATCCTCAACCGCATGGCCAACGTCTCCAAGACGCATACCGGCTCTTGCGAACCGCATCGCCTCATAGAAGCTTCTCTCAGTGACAGAAATAAGCCTCAGAGCCTCATCGCTTACCTTGCCGACTGCAATAGTTCTTGCACTGTCGCCATTATAGCCGCGGTAGCGAGCCCCGACGTCAACCGACACGATATCACCCTCGTTAATTATTCTCTTAGCAGAGGGAATTCCGTGTATGACCTCATTGTTAATAGAAATGCACGCTGCAGCGGGAAATCCGCCGTAGCCGAAGAAGGAGGCCTCTGCACCGCACTTTTTTATAAAGCGGTGAATATGCCCGTCAACCTCTTTTGTGGAAATGCCGGGGCGGATCACTTCCTTAGCAACAAGGAGTGCCTCGGCGGTAATACGCCCGGCTTTTCTCATGTACGCCAACTGCTCCGAATTCTTTACAATTATCATATTAAATTCCGAGAGCGGCGAAGGTACGTTTTGTGGTTTCTTCCACCTCTTCCGCACCGATAACCGTTACAAGGTTGCCCTTCTTACGGTAAAAATCCTTAAGCGGCTCGGTGGTGGAGTGATAAACATCAAGGCGAGAGCGAACAACATCGGGCTTATCATCCGAGCGCACGGTAAGAGCCTCACCGCACTCGCAGCACTCTCCGTTGGGAGAAGGCTTATACGAGGTGTGGTAGGACTTGCCGCACTTGGGGCAGACTCTGCGTCCCGACATTCTCTCGATGATTGCTTCATCGGAGACCTCAAGTGAAACAACAGAATCAAGCGTGATGCCCATAGCGTCCAGTGCCTCTGCCTGGGGAACGGTGCGAGGGAATCCATCAAGGATATATCCCTTGTCACAATCTGATTTTGCAAGACGGTCCTTGACTATTCCGATAACAACGTCATCGGGAACAAGGTTGCCCTGCTCAATAAATTTTTTGGCTTTAAGCCCCATGGGCGAGCCTTCCGCAAGAGCCTCACGTATTATCTGACCGGTTGAAACGGTAGGAATACCAAGTCTCTTGGAAACAAGCTCTGCCTGAGTGCCTTTGCCGGCACCGGGAGCACCAAGAAAAATTATTTTCATTTAAATTACCTCGACGTAATTAGTTAAGGAAGCCTTTGTAATTACGCATTGTAAGCTGTGCCTCAAGCTCTCTGAAGGTCTCGATAGCAACACCGATAACGATAAGTATCGAGGTACCACCGAAGGTAAAGATGCTTGTAAGCGAGGAAACCTCAGGAGCGATAGAATACGCCTTAATAAAATCAACGGAGTTTGCTTCGTATCCGGTGAAGTCAAATGCGCCGGTTATTACCCACTCGAAGAAGTGGCTGAGGATGTGAGGACCGAGAATCATAGGAAGAACCGCGATAACACCGAGGAAGATAGCACCGGTGAAGGTGATCTTGTTAAGAATCTTTCTGATATAATC
>JAZRMT010000059.1:0-18168 GCA_045647805.1 Eubacteriales bacterium
CCCATCGCCGCCTGCTGCTCTCTGAGAAGCCCTGCCGGGCTTTCTCGCTGCGGCTCGCTCACCCTCTGGGTCTGACAGTCCACCGGACTGTCATTCAACACCCTCACGCCGTTCCGTTCGTCCGAAGGACTCTCTACACTACCAAGCATCTTATCAAAGAAGCCTTGTGGGAATCCGTTTTTCGGGAAGATCTCAGCCATTCTTCCGTTTAAGTATTCAAGCTGCTCTCCGGCAGCAACCTTCTTCTTCTGATCAAAGAACAAGGCTCTGTGATGCCCCATTAAAAGCGTAAGCTGCTCCTCGTCCCATCCGGGGAAGTTATCGTGCAAAGTAACGCACATCATCTTCATATAAAGATCGAGTATGATCCGAATATCCTTATTGTAGCATTCCTGCGTATATTCAAGGATCTTCCGCTGCGCCGCTCCCGAAAGCTCGCTATATTCCTTCGGTATCCTGACTTTCATTAAACCTTCGCTCCCTTCACAAGAAATTCGGAGGCCCTCACGTCACAAAACTGTCCGCGCTCGTCCATACCAACGATCAGAACCGTACCAAACAGAGGGATTCCGCACCATTCTGAGTTATACTTTTTCTCGGTCATTGAATCCTTGCCGTCAACCAGAGCCGCGTCAGTCAGGACCTTTCTTACTCTCGGCTGATCCTCAAGCTCCGTAACTATAGCCTCGTGAGTATTTTCGATCTCGATAAGCTTCCACGGCTCACCGATCCTTTTTCTCAACACCTTCATTCCTCGTCACCTCCGCGGTATTTATCCAGCATCTCATCCACAAGATCCTCAATCTTCCCCACGATGCCCGGGCAGTGCTTTTCTATCACCTCCCGGCGTAACTCCTGTAAGAGCGATTCGCACGCTTTAATTGCATTCGTGATAATCACGCCTCCGCATCTCGTCTTACCTATCTTTGAGAGTACTACGGGAACCTTCCCGTCCTCGTTTACCTTTTCTCCGATTGAAGCTATCGCACCGATCACGCACACCGCCTCGTTATAAACGGTTACTTCGCCGCTGTCAAGGTCCTCAATTAAAACTCTATAACCGCGAGGTCTGCCTGACTTCTCTTCGTAGGAAGGAGCTTTTTCCGCCTCCTTCTTTATATCATGATTCGCCTTAGCCTCCTCAGCCTTGTTCAAAGCCTCGGCTATCTCACAAACCGCCGCCTCGTCCTCGGTATACTCACCGAAATGCTCAACGTTACCCGAATGAAGAGGCTCATTCTCGTCAATGATCCTCCCCGCTATGTACTTCATCTTGCCGCCGATGACGTTTGCCATCGCGCACCATTTTCCTTTTGCCATTGTAAAAATTCTCCTTTATTATTGATTTTTATTTTGATTTGTGCTATAATAAAGGCGTGAGTAATCTAACCACCACGTTGAGATTTCACGCCTATGAGACCGTAAAGCGCCCCTACGCTTACGGTCTTTTTTATTTTTCCGCTCGAATCTCGTCACCGTAAAGCTCCACGATTGTAGCTATAAACTGTGCGTTTGTTGCTTTGCCTTTATCGGGATTCAATGAGTTACCGTATATATCTTCTACTGCTCCGGGAGCAATGTTATTAAATACACATTCAATCGCGTGTCTTATCGCGCGTTCCACTCTTTGCCACGTAGAATTGTAATGCTTTGCAACCTCGGGGTAAATGAGTTTCGTAATCCATTTAAGCTTTGTTTGGTCATCCATCACAAGCTCAATAGCCTCCCCCAGATATTCAAATCCGGAAAGATGCGCCCCTACACCGCATTTTAGTAAGATTTTCTTCGTCGCTAATTTCATGTTGTTCTCCTTTTTTATGGTTTTTATGAATTTTCGGCACCGCCATGTATAAGCATTCACGGCTCTCCTGTCTCTCCTCCGATAAGCTCATATGCTCCGATCACGCGTTCTCCGCCAATGGGCAAAAACTCCACCCCGTCAAACTCAAGAAACCTTACACGGTATCTTGCTGTGGCCTCTATGTACTCGACGATCTCTAAGACCTCGCCGTCCGGCAGCTCAACCACCGTTCCAGGTGCAAGCTCTCCCGTATTTCTCGTTATCTTCATATAACGGTAACTCCCCTTTCTAAATTTATCGTTACTTTTTTCTTTCTCTGCACACCGATCTTACCGCGAAGCACACCGACAGGCAATGCTCCGCCCGCCCTCGGCTCTCTGACGAGCCCAAGCAGCCTCGCATACTCCACCAGCTGATGGCAGATCTCCCGAAGCTCACGAACGTCCTCGCAAGGCACAACCCGCCCGTTAGCAAATCTAAGCTCTTTTTTCTTTGCGTCGAACATCATAATGCCTCCAAAATTAGTTTTGTTTAGCACAAGCCCAACGGGCAAGCCCGGTAATCGGAATTATGTAAGAATCATACTTTTTCCCGTTGCCTATCCTCTGTGCGGGGAGCGGATCAACTCTTCTGCGTATAGCATCGGTTATCGTCGTTCTATGTACTCCTATAGCCGCCGCAGCCTCTTCCACCTTAAGCGCAACGCGTCCGGGATATGCCGTGAGCAAAATCTCAAGCATCTCTCGGTAACCTTCTCTTTCTTTTGGCATAATTACCTCCTAAAATTTCATTTTCACCTGTCCGATCACGTCCTTCATCGCCTTTGACGTCTGAGATTTTACACTGCTTTCTGTGACAGGCTTTGCACCGGATGAGCTGTCTGCCCTCTTACATTTGACATATCCGTCATACACCTTCCGCTTTTCAAGCTTCACCGAACCCCTCAGTGCAGGATGCCTGTAATCCGGATATAACATGACCGACCGCCTGTCAGGATTCCAATACCCGGTATATGCCCCAATGACAAATCCGTTTTCATCCCTCTCAAGTATCGAATGAGCTTTACCCGGTATAAGCCTTGTATCATTGCAATGGTAACTCATATTTATCACCTCGCTTTAATGAATTCACCGGTACCAACGTTATAAAACCCTACCGGTGCCCCCTCAAGCCTCCTCCTTCACACATTCCGCGACTACTTCAACAGAAGTTCCAAGTATTTGCGCAAGCTTTACCGCATCTGTCAATGAAATATTCGTTTTCTTATTTCCCCACTGTGATACCAGCGTCTGATGAACGCCCATCTCGTCAGCCACCTGTTGCTGCGTCTTTCCGGCTTCGCGTATTTTCTCCTTGAGTGTCATATTGCATCTCTCCTCAAAATATCTATGATCTCACTAGCCTCGCGCCATTCTTCTTCCGAAATATAATATTTCAGTAATGCTCTGAGGTCCTTTTTTCGGTTTGTCTTTAAATAGAGCTCCGCTTCCTCGCGTGATAAGTACACATGCGTTCCAATTGAACCAAAGGTAGTGCGATAAGTGTCATCGAGTTCATCACAGAACGCCGTAAAACACTCATCCATCTCGTCAACCGAGCTGACCGTATATTCATACACCGCATTATCCATAAGCTCCGGTATGTACACCTTGTCCCCGACCTTAAGCGGCGCAACCTTTACGCCCCTTCCGATAATGTAATCTGCTACGTCAACAGCTTTGGGCGCATCGGCAATATAACCGCAATTCAGCTGTATGTCAAAAAATTCCTTAATAACGTCAATAAGTTCTTCTCTTGTCATTTTTGTTCTCCTTCGCCCTTCGGGGCTTTTTATTTCTGTTGTTTGCAAACGTAATCAAACTCTGGGAAAATGACGTTTGCAGAAACGCCCAGAGCTCTAACAAGCGCAGCGATAGTCGTTGCTTTGGGATTAGACTTATCGTTCTCGATTTGCGAAAGTGCTACTCTGTCAATTCCCGCCTTTTCAGCAAGCAACTCTTGAGTTATTCCTTGGTTATCTCTAATAGCTTTAATTATATTTTTCACTGTTATCCCCCCCTCGTTGATAATACAAAAGAGCTTTTTCAACAAACTCCATACCCACACCAAAGTGTTTTGCGATTTTTTGTTTTATTGCCCTTTCCTTAAGAAGAAAGCAAACAACTTCACTTAACGGCATCAAAAAATTTATAGCCCATGCATCCGCTTTGTTTTCCGCTTGGATCCGTCCTTCTAGCGGTTCAAAGAAAGAATAGAAGCTATTCGTCATACAGTGCCCCATCTCATGAGCGAAACATTCCAACACCGTAGGTCCTATCACTCGACCTATAGGACCAATATCCTCAGAGGGTAATGAAATTACTTTGCACCCATCTTTGGTTCTCATAGACATAGCTACTATTGATTTCGGACAGGTGAAGTCTAGAAAAATGTTGTTTTTCCCGGCCAAACTAATTAATTCTTCGTATAGTTTTTCTGGTTTCACCCTCAAGCCTCCCTCTTCACACATTCAGCGACTACCTCAACAGCATTATTTTTAGGCATTGAGTCGATAATCTGCTCAACACCCACAGAAAGTACCGCAGAAAGCTTTAATAGATTTTTCATCGAAGGAACCGCTTTTCCGCTCTCCCACATAGCTACACAAGTCTGTCTTACTCCGATAGAATCGGCAAGTTTCTGCTGGGTAAAGCCTTTTTCTTTGCGAATTTCTGATAATATCAACGTTTTCACCTCCAAAATATCATCACTGTTGATATTTTAGCACATACAAAATCCATTTGTCAAGAGCTTTATCAAAATTTTATCAAAGTTTTTGATTTTGCTCCTTGATAGCTTGACTAAATTATCAATTTCATTTATAATTTACTTGATAAAATTCGACAAGGAGTTTTAAAAATGGGTAACAGATTGATGATTGTAAGGAAAGCACGAAGAAAGACGCAAAGCGAAGTTGCTGCTTATATGGGTATCAACCAAAACACATATTCATATTGGGAAAAAGGTAAACATATTGATAGTGCAAGTATGCTAAAATTAGCTGAATACTTTGGAGTATCTGTTGATTTTTTAAGCGGTAGAAGGTATAGAGTTACCGTACCTCCGGATCAGTGGGACCTTGGCTATGATGAAGATTATTTAAAAGCTGATGAAAACTTGAGGCAGTGGATGGAATATCTTCACGGATCTATCCAATATGTAGATTCTCTCTCTCAAGATTCAGATATTGATATGTCCGATATTCTCGAAACTCTTCGCAACCGTCCTGACATGCGTATGCTTTTTTCAACGCTTAAAAGTGCAACGCCTGACGATGTAAAAAAAGCTCAAAAAGTCATTGAGCTTTTTAAGAACAGCAATGGATAATATAATTGTTAGAGTAATTGATCTCCCGGACACCGTCCCCGGAGTTACCGTACTTGACGAGGAAGGCGATTATAATGTTTATATCAATGCAAAACTATCACACGATAATAGTCGTCTTACTCTAAACCACGAGCTTAACCATATAAAAAAATCGCACTTCTACACGGATAAATCCGTACAGGAGTGCGAAAAAGAAGCTAATGCTAGTTATTAGATCAGGAGCAACTATGTACATACCGGAAATTATTATACTACTGATAGCAGGTATCGTTTATTATTTTTGGAGTAAGTCACATGATGATTCCGCACAAAAGTACCGAAACGAAATTGATTCGTTAAAACAAAAATCAAAAGAAGAGACTATTAAGTTTCAAGAAGAAGAGGTGCTTTACAAAAAGAAAATTATATCTGCAACCTTTGACTGCAGCGAGAGCAAAGCAGAAGAGATATATACTACTCTAGAGAATACATATAACTTAAATGATTTTTTCAATGCAAAAAACAACACTTTTAGAAAAGAAATTTATAACAAAGCTTTAGCAGAAGAAAAAAGCATCAATGATTTTCATATTATTGCTTCTACAAAACTTCTTCCTTTGTGTCAACAAAAAGGTTATGACATCCCGTTAGAGATTATAGAAAACTACCGTGATGAATTTTATACAAAATTAGATATTAGCGAGGCTGAAAAAGCAGAGCAAATTTGTTTAAAATACGTAAAAAACGAAAAGAAAAACCATAGCCTATTAAATCAACTTTTACCAGCTAATATTACCTCAAAGTACTCTTTTTCTACAGATGAGCGTACCGATGAGCTCGATTACACCGATGTTTTAGCAATTGCAAATATTTATAACGATTATTTTGGTTTAAATTTATCTGATACAACCTTAAGCAGTATTGATTTTGAAGAATTATCTGATGCAACTCTTGGAAGCAATTTATCCAAAAACTATGATAGTCTATTTTTAATATTTTGTGCTTGTGCTTATAATTCCGATTTAGTTCATCCTTCTTTAAAAAGAACGCTTCATTTTGCTTATTTTTACTTTACTTTGATTGACTTGTTTATATTTATACCATACTATGATTTAAATGATTTCAAAATAATTTTTTCTAATAAATTTAAAAGTTGCTTAGGAAAAGGATTATATAATACGCTGGATTGGTTTTTATGTTCAGTTATTGAGAAATATTTGGAATTAGTAGAATCGTATGTAGACGGTTACGCAACAAAAAAACAATTAAGCAACTTGGAGAGATTAGCACATAGCGACCTGCACTGGCTATACGAAACCGGATATCTGGATTTAGATGAATATACAGAGAAATTGAACGAACTTGATGAAGATTTAAAGGAACTGAATTCATTTATTGATTAATCCCAACAAGATACCTAAAAGAATACTCTTAACAAAAAGCCAAAAATGTTGTTTATATTATCAAAATTAGCCTTATAAAATTATTGGAGCATTACAATGGATTTATTAGACTTCTCGAGAGAAGCATATAAAAGCGCCGATCACTATTACAAATACTTATCGGAAACAGAACAAGGTGTAGATACTATACTTGTAACAAAAATTATAGATATTGATAATTTCAAATTTAGGTTACTTACTTCTAAAAAGATTTTCAATCTCGATCAAACTTATATAGTTATTAACTCAGTCTTATTCCCATTTGATATTAGCAAAGTGATAAAAATATTGGATAGCTCAACAGAACCCGCGAGCGTAACTATAAGAGTCGCCCCCGAGTCTTATGATGCTATGAAAAATTTAAATCCGGCTGATGTAAAAATAATTTCCGATCTCAAATTCCTAGTTAAAGCCGTAAAAGATTGGTATCATAAATTTCATGATAAGTTAACCACTCCGGAATCTGACGTTGAAAGAACTGTCTCTCTCGAAAATTTGGATTTATCAGAAGCTTCGGATAACCAAAAAATGGCTATCAAGACAGCTCTTGAATCTAGCATATCGTATATTTGGGGAGCTCCAGGAACCGGGAAAACGCAGTTTGTCCTTGCAAACTGTATTATGAATTATGTAAAATCACACAAGAAAATTATCTTGATGGCACCTACTAACAACGCGTTGGAACAATCCGCGCGAGGTGTCCTAAAGATTTTGCAAAAGAACGGAATACCAACTAATACGCTTTTAAGGCTTGGTAGAGCAAGCTCAGAATTTACACAGGAATATCCCGAAGTATGCGAATCAACGAATTTAGACCAAACACTAAATCAACTAAAAAAAGAAATTGAAACTCTTACGCAAGAAGTTCAATTTCAAAATGAGTACTTGCTCTTTATTTCAAAAAAATCGGAATTGGAGCAAGCGATATCATCATTTAACTCTTCTCTGAAGATATCAAACGATTTGCTCGTCGAAAAATCTAAAAAGAACGACTTAAAATCAAGCTTTGAAGACAAAATTTCAGTACTAAAAAACAGACTAAAAATCTGCAAATATGAAATATCCGTCTTGCAGAAAGACCGTTCTAAATTCTTTAATAGAATTAAATACATCCTTTCAGACAAAAAGAATTACGAATCGTTGAAAGCGATAGACGAAAAACAAAAAATCATCGACGCACTGCTCTCGGATATTGCGAAAAACATAGAACTATTAAATCAGTGTACATCAGCTATTTTGGCAATAGAAGAATCTCACAAACGGGAATGTTCAAATACTTCTAGAATGTTTTCTCAAATAAAAGAAATATCCCGGCTCCTTTTCAATCAGGAATATGATGTAGATGAGTTAATGAAAAAAGTCAATGAGAAGTTAAATCAATATAGCAATTTTTCGGTTAATCCAGATCTTGAATTAACGATAAGAGAAAAACAAACTGAATTGATGCGTTTAGCCTCTGCGCAAGCCGCAAAATTCGAAAACAAGTATATAATTGCCTGTACTGTAGATTATGCTGTTTTAAGATTCGAAGATTTCCCTCAAGCAATCGACAAAGATGCTTGTCACGTTTTCGTTGATGAAGCCGCATATTGTCCTATGATTAAAGCCGGTGTATTTTTCGCTTACAATTTACCCGTTACTTTTTTAGGTGATCATATGCAGCTTCCCCCTATTTGCGAAATGGACGAAAACGTAATAAAAGCTTCTCATCACAACATTTTTCTTTGGTCGCAGTCATCACTTTATTTCCCCGAGATTTTTCTTGACAATTCAGACTTCGAATCAATGTATAAACGTTATCACGATAACGAAGATATAGAAACGGAAAATATACAGGTAGCGTTTTTGAACAACACTTATCGTTTTGGAGACAATTTAGCGAAAATACTAGATAAATTTGTTTATCATTCAGGGTTCTCCGGTCTCGCTTTCGAAAATGTAAATATCTCGGTAATCGATGCTCCGCACAATGCTAAAGAATCATTACCACGAACAAGTACCGCCGAAGCTAACGCTATATATGAGTACATTTTGAAAAATAATTCAGATCTTGGTGATTTTGCAATTTTAACTCCGTACAAAAATCAATTAAAATTGTTGAACAAAAAATTTGCAAGTACTAGGGTTGATATTTCAACTATCCACGCTTCGCAGGGACGCGAATGGGACACCGTTTTCATTAGTGTAGTGGATGCTCACAATAAGTTTTTTACCGACTCAACCAGTAAAAAATCCAATGGACTCAAAATAATAAACACAGCAATATCTCGCGCAAAAAAACGTCTTATCTTGGTTTTGGATTATGAACACTGGGAACTTTTCAACGATGAACAACTTTTGGCAAGTGTAGCAACGCAACATACAAATATATTACAGGTATGAAAATAAATAAAAGACGATGCCCCAAAGGACGATAAAGAATGAACTTCCCCCAACGCAAAAAATCCCGTATCTCTACGGGATAATTAAACAAAAAGACCTGCCCTACTGCAATAGGACAGGCCCCAAAACGAGGTGGTATAAACGTCTTACCCGGACATCAACCACACCCAAATTATACCACCTCCACATATATTTGTCAAGTAAAATATTTTATATTAATGGAGGTAACTATGCCCAAACATAAATTAAAGCCCCGCTCTGATGGCAGACTATGTAAAACAATAACAGATCCAAACACAAAGAAGCGAATATATTTCTACGGAGAAACTGAGCGAGAAATAAACAAGAAGATCCTCGAATACACTGAAAAAACGGAATCGGGTAGAACCTTCCGTGAAATTGCCGACATATGGTGGGAAGAATCCTATGAACAACTTGCTGGGCAGTCGGTAAGCTCATACAAACCGGCACTTGCCAGAGCCAACAATGAGTTCGGAAATATTTCTATAACAGCTATTCAGCCTCGTGACATTTCTCGGTTTCTTAGAAAGCTCGCATCACAAGGCTTTGCCCAAAAGACTATTTCAAACCAGCGTATGGTGATAAATCAGATATTCAATATTGCAATTATCGAGGGAGATATTATGTATAATCCATGTGCATCAATAACAGTACCGAAAGGTCTACCCAAGAATGCAAGGACCGCTGCAACGACTAGTGATGAACAAAAGGTAAAAGCTACCGATTATCCATGGATATTTCCGGCGATCGCCATATATGCCGGTTTACGCCGGGCGGAAATCCTTGCACTGCAATGGAAGGATATTGATTTTGAAAATAATATTATCCACGTAACAAAAAGCATAGAGCACGTTGGTGACAGTCCACGAATTAAAAAGCCTAAAACCGAAGCCGGTATTCGTATGGTACCTCTGCTCACCCCTTTGAAGAATAAGCTGCTTCAACAGCTTGATTCTTGCTCCCCGCTTTCTTCCGACTATATCGTTTCCGATGATGGAAAAAAACCACTAACCAAACGTAGATACGCAACACTTTACTCGCATTATCAGAAAGAGGTCGGAATTACTTGCACCGCCCATCAACTACGCCACAGCTTTGCAACAGTCGCCGTGGAAAACGGTGTAGATATTAAGTCGCTCTCAGAAATACTCGGGCACAAACAAATCAGCACAACACTAGACATCTACACAGATTTCAGAAAAGCATCTCTCGACCGTTCGAGAGATGCTCTTAACAAGGCATTTGAGTCGTAAAACCATGTTTTTGTGGTCAAAATGTGTCAAAATCCTCAAAACCCATTGATTTTGCTTGTTTTTTAAAGAGTTCAAATCTCTTCATCTCCGCCAACAAAAAAGGAACTTTTGTCTACCAAAAGTTCCTTTTTTGTTTATCCATTGCGAAAGCAATGGCATATCATCACGCATTAGCGTGTATATCATCCGACTAAACGAGCATATCTCGTTTAGTCGAGTATATCATCAGCCGAAGGCTGTATACTCTTTCGCAATGATGATATACAAGGCTTAGCTCGTACAAAGTTTTGCTTAGCTCGTACAAAGTTTGCGAAAATACTTGAAATATAGACGAATTTGTGATATAATTTTTAGTTGTTTATTATTTTCGGCTATTTTTCGATAAAAGCAGATAAGGAAGGAGGAAAGAATTGGAACAGATATTTTTCACTGCCATAGTAAACGCTGCGGCACTTATGCTAACACTTCTGTCAACGTGGAAGAACAGATCAATGAATCGTTCTAGGAAAATCGGATTCTCGATTCTTTTCGCTTCCGTGGCACTCGTGGTTATTACCGAAGCAATAACCGTTTATGCAGACGGTAGATCCTCCGATTTCCGAGCTCTTAATCTTATATCAAATTACATCGGTTTTATTTTCACGCCGCTTCTGCCTATTATTTGTGCTTCGGTACTGTCGGGATATAAAAGATTCAAGGCACCTCTTAGCATCTACGGTATCTATTTGATTTTTGTAATAATCAATGCCTTTAACGGCCTCATATTCTCGGTAAGCGCGGACAACGCTTACACACGAGGCGATGCTTACTGGATATTTATCGTATTTTATATTATAGAAATACTGTTTCTCTTCTTCGAGATCGTTTATTTCAATGCCCTTTATCAAGCGAGCGACTTAACCTACGTTGCTGCAATGCTTGCTTTTCTGGTGCTTGGTACCGCTATTCAGATCATCTATCCGGATATCTACACCACTTGGAGCTGTATTACTCTGTTCACGATAATACTGCATTCTTATTTCAATACGGTCTATATGCACACCGATGCTCTTACAAAGCTTTTGAATCACGGTTGCTTCTTGGAAAAGATAAGGCACGTTAAGCTTCACACCGCATTTTTGATTTTTGATATTGACGGATTCAAGAACGTAAACGATACTTACGGTCATCCTATCGGTGACGAATGTCTTAGGAGGGTTGGCAGGGCGATACGCTCGGTGTTCGGAAGCCACGGTCTCTGTTACCGTATTGGCGGGGACGAGTTTGCGGTCGTGCTGAAATGCGGCCTTGAAACGGCGGCGGTGCTGGAATCCGACTTCCGCTCGGAGATCGCCATTGAGCAGGCAGAAATGCCCGAGCTTCCGACTGTTGCAGTCGGTTATGCCTTTCTCGACGAGAAGGGCGGTGCAGAAAAGGTGCTTGCCATGGCTGACAAATCAATGTATATGGACAAACACAGGGATAATTAAAAAAAACGGGACTTACAAATCAGCTTTTCTACCGAGAAAAAGATTTTGTCCCGCTTTTTATTTACAAAAAACGGGGAGGCCGAGCAATTCAGCCTCCCTTTTTTGCGTATTTTGATTTAATTAAGGAACGTAGACGTTTCTGATGTAAAGATCGTCAAGGTAGATCTTTCCGCTCTCTTCGGATACGTATTCAATATTGAATTTATTGAAGAGCTTCGGTCTTGCCCCCTCATCGAGAGTTGTTACGCCTGTAAGTGTAGATGCTACCGTTCTATTATAGCTATTATTACTTTCATCGGCATAGCGTACAACGACGTCAAGCTGAGGCTCACCGAGATCGTAATGATATTCCAGCTTGACTGTGAGCCACTTTGAGGTATCAACGTCAAGTGTCATATCAATTATAGCAGGCTCTGTTACGTCCTCTCTTCTGGTATTTGTCATCGTAAGCTTCTGACCGTTTGCCGCATAGAAGGTTACCGTACCGTCATCATTCACCTCGAGATAAACTCCGGTTATACGCTTAGAGGTAGTGTCAAGGAAGGTATAGTAAACTCTGTCGCCGGCAACAGCCTCACCGAGATGCACTCCACCCTGGAAGTAATCGAAGTTATAAATAACGTAAGAAGTGGAGTAAGAATCGGGAGTGAACACACCCTTTTCACCGCCAACGAGAGGATATACCGTATCCTTTTCATTAGTGGGAGAGGAGGTGAGCTTGTCGCTGATCTTCTGTGCGGTGGAATCAAAGTGATATTCACCGTCATAAACACCGGGGATTATTATGGAATTACAGCTGACGTTATCGTAGTAGACCTTATTGACCGCAGAATTGAGAGAATACATTTTCAAGGAATCTATCGGCTTAGAGTTGTTGAGCCCACTAAGATAATCGGTCTGTGTAACGCCGTTCTGAGTGATCTTGAATACTCCGTAGCAGGACCTACCGTCAATTATCTTACCACCTACATAAGCACTGATCTCAATTGTAAACCATTCTTTAGCATTTACGGAGATCGTCTTCCCTGTCGAGACGTCGGTCAACGTCTGATAGCTTGAGTTTGAGAGCTTATTGGCAAAGGTAAATATGCCGTTTTTATAGGTGAAGTTTATGTAAATTGAATTATTGGAGCCTCCAAAGAGCTGGTGGCTGGTTGTATTATTGGACTCGATGACCTTCATATCGAATTTAATTTCGGTTCTCTGCTCGCTGCCTATAAGATTACCTGATAGGAAGGACGTGGTAAGTCCACTGCCTGTCTGATTATCTACAACCTCAAGAACGCGGTTCCCGCCTTCGTTTATTACGGTTCCGCCGGATGGCATAAGAGGATCGTCACCCTCAAAATCGTAGTTGCTGTCAAGTACGGCGGTATCCACCTTTTGTATCTCTGACTTGTTGGTGATAAGAGAACGGAATACCTGAGTGTGAGTTGCGTTAAGCTCATCACCCTCGATAATACCGTTACAGTCAAGGTCATAGCCCTCGTCACTGTACTTTGCTCGGTCTCCCGAGAAGGGAGCGCCTACCGATATTCCAAGGCAGGAAACAAGAGCACTTCTGGTTCCGAGTGCAAGAGCAGTTCCGTTGACATCGCCCTCGCCCAAGCCGTTATTCCAGCCGTTTATTGCAACGGGCTGGCCCTGAGAATTAGTGCAATAGCCGCTCATGTTGTATGAATAACCGCCGTCAGGCATCAGATAACAGGCAAGCTTAACCGAGGTATTTTCGATAAGATCCTTAGCTCTGGAACGAATTAATGCCATTGCCTCGGTGCGTACGCTGGGATCGCTGCCGTAGTTTCTTATATTATTCATTATGCCGTTGATAGCATTGAAGGGGTTGTAAATGGAAACGATTGCTTCCCTTCTTGAGATGAAGTCCTCGGTTGAGAAGAGCGCACCGTCAATAGCACTGTTTATCGCGGCCTCGGCATAAAGAAACTCATAGCCGTGAGCTGTGGGAATTCCGCTTATTTTTAGAAGTCCCGATATAGTGTTATAGGTTACCTTCTCTTCCCAGATACCGTTTTCAGCCGCCTTTCTGATAGCGGTCTGCTCTTCCGGAGTAAGGGATTTCCATGCATCCTCACCGTTTTCTTCTATATATGCTTCCTGAGCCTGATCTCTCAGAGATGCCTGAACGTTCTCCTGAATGTCATAGAAGTACATAACCAGAGGAGTGCCAAGCCCTGCCGATCTTACCTGAGCGCCCATACTTGTGAAGTAATGGCCGAATGAGTAGGAATGACCGAGAGTGTGAGAACAAACGTGGCAGGAGGTACAACGGTATCCTCTTGTAATCACAAGCTTGCCGTCCTCTATCTTCATATAGGAATCCGAAGAGTCCTCAACAATAACGCATTTTTCCGTGCAGAAGTGCCTCTCGTGAACTCCGGGGACCTTGCAGGTATCGTTCCATTTGGTGTTAATGTGACGAACGAGATTTTCCTCGCTGCGAAGATGAACGGGCATCGAAGACATAGAAGATGTCATAAGTATCTTTGATACTTGGGAAACTGACGAGCTTGCAAGCTTCACCGTAAGGCTATTATCGTAAACCGACGGAGAGGTAACACCGCCGTAGCCCGAACTGCCGCCCGAAAGTCGGTAGTTAGCGTCATCGAAGAGACGGAATGCAAGACCTCCCGATGCAGAATACGAGCTGGAGGAATTTCCGAGGTCTCTTGAAAGCCTCGAGTTGTTGATAGATACTCCCCAATGGGGATGATAATAGTAGCCGTCACGGTTAGACTGAAGAGTCTGTATCCAAGAAAGAAGGTTAGCCTTCTGCTCATCGTTAAGAACCGTGGAGGCTCCGCCGATACCGATGGTGGAAAGTATTCCGTAGCCCTGGGCAACCGTCTCTATATCGGGAAGATATCCGTAGTTATCGCGTCCGCTTATCGAGAAGTATATTGCCGAGGTCTCGGGATCATAAAGGTTAGCTATCCAGCGGTAAATATCCTCGGAGAAGAGGGCCGCATCCATAGCCTTCAAAGCCGCAAGAGCCTCATCGTCAAGAATTATTTCCGCCTGATAATATGCATTTTTGCTGACGTATCCCTTTTCAAGAACGTAGGAGGGGTTCATTGCCGTTTCCTCAGCCTCGGAAAGGTTGGCTCTGTGAGCACCGATATTGTCTATGTATACAGCAAGCTCACTCTGCTCGGAGGTGCCTAGGGAAATAACGTTAGCAAAGCTGTAAGCGCTTACGTTATAGCTCTTGGCAACACAGTCTCCGTCGAGTAAAACAAAGGAATGAGGAAGACTGTTGTTGATTTCCTTATTACAAACGTAGACCTTTAAATTGTGCCACTCTCCGATATCAAAGGACGTCTTAAGATATGCAGCGGTACCGGAAGCATTGTCACAGATCTTAAGCTTACCGTCAACCGCATAGAACTCTAAGTTATAGTTGCCCATAACGATCGTAAAAGGAACCGTTCCGTCGTAGCTCTGGACAAAGAAATCCAGGGTGTATACTAAGAAATCGCCCTCGATTGCGGCAATATTTACACCAATCGCACCTGCACTCTCCGTATCAGCGTCAACGAACTTGATAACGTTGTTACGAATATCATCGGGATCAACGATTACCTCGGCTGTCACCTTATCGCTAATCGAAGCAATGCTGACATAATATCTATCCGAGGACACATCTGTGACAGTGCCGTAGGAAGCATCCTCAAAGGTGGCGTAATCACTCATTTTGTAACAAGCGACGTATGTTGTCTCAACACTGCCAATATTGGAATCGGCATCGGCAGTCACGGTAAGCTCTTCTCCACCCTCAATGCGTTCGCCGTTCTTTGTCCAATAATCAAAGTACATACCGGGGAAATCCTCGGCATAAATGGTTATGCTTGAGCCGTACTTGAAATAATCTCTGGTTTTTCCGTTTGATAAAATGCCAAATTTAACTATAACGTAGTTATCTTCATAAGTCAAATTCTCGCTCGGATCATCATTATCATTGTCCTTGTCGTCGGAATTCGTGTCATCGTCATCCTTGTCTCCGGAATTTGTGCCATCGTCATCCTTGTCTCCGGAATTCGTGTCATCGTCATCCTTATCGTCGGAATTCGTGCCATCGTCATCCTTGTCATCGGAATTTGTGTCATCGTCATCCTTGTCATCGTCATCCTTGTCATCGGAATCCTTGTCGTCTTTGTCGTCCTTTTGCGAGGAGTTATTGGTTCCTGCACCGCCCAACGTAACAGTACAAGAGGAAAGAGCGAAAATCAAAGACAGAGAAATCAGCAATGCGATAAGCATCGCAAGTCTGCTCATTATACCGGTTCCCTTTTCGTTTTTCATAAAGCTAACCCTTTCAAGTTATTATGTTTGATTTATTTTAGCATATAATGTATTAAAAAGCAATAGCTATTCTGTTAAATTCAGTTTTTTATTTTAATAAGTGATCTTTTCGTTTTATCTCAAAAAAAGAAAACGCAGAAGAGAATTTTTCTGCGTTTTTGCGGATATATGTAAATAATGTTTTACTTTTTTGCATTTTTTAATCATGACGCGTATCATCTGTGTAACACTCACAGAAGCGCGCAGCAAATGCAGGCGGCTCGTTTCCTGCATAGAGATGGGAGATGTCGCCGATTGAGGGAGCTCTGAACGAGGCTATGCCCTCACGTCTTTCCTCGGTGTATAAAGTAGTAACCGAGGTAGGAGCGGATACAACGTGTTGCCAGATAGTATAGGGCGAGCAGTTAAGAAGGTGAGAAAGCAGAATAGCGGTGAGACCAAAATGGCAAACAAGGACGATAGTATCGTGGTTCGGTCTTTTTGCCTTGTAGTTATATCCGTCTCTCTCATAGCCGTGAGAAAGAAGAAGCTCATCAAGCCGCTTTACTACATTGGCGTAGGCTGTGGGAACGTCGGAATTCTTTATGAAATCGCACTCCAGCCACTCACTCGGAGAATAAATATTCTTCTCTGTTGCTACGAACTCCGGCAGAAGATCCCATGCGCATTGCGGCCGATCAGCGTACGGAAGCTTTATTGGGGCATAATCAAATTCTCTAAGCCAATCCAGCACCTTTACCTCCATTCCCTTTGCGTCGGCGGTAGGCTGTGCGGTAAGACGGGCACGTCCGAGAGGAGAACAATATATTGCATCGATTTTTTCCTTTACCATTTTCTTTGCAAGAAGCTGCACCTCAACCTTGCCCTTTTCGGTAAGACCGTCTATTGAATAATCGGGATCTCCGTGACGAATGATAAGAATTCTCATTTTGTGTTCCTTTCGGTATTTGAAGATTTTTTATTTTCTATGAATGTCTTTGGTGAAATGCCGAAGCTCTGCTTGAATGCCTTGGAAAAATAAAGGGGGTTAGAGTAGCCGGAGAGGACGGCAAGATTCTTTATTGAGGTTACGCCTTCCTCGATCAGCATCACCGCATTCTTCATTCTCAGATCCTTAAGATAGTCGGAAAAGCAGACCGAAAGCTCGGATGAAATAAGGTGAGAGAGATATTTGGGATTATAGCCGAGAGCCTTAGCCATTACTGTCAGATTAAGCGTCGGGCTTGAAAAATTCTCATTTATATAATCTAAAGCGGCTCTCACCGTATTGTCGGACGGGCTTTTGTTTTTTGAAAGCTTGGAGAAGGTGTAAAGTATCATACTTTCACAGAGGAGGTCAATATTTTCACCGTCCGCATTCACGATAGCCTCACGCCATACGGGTATCAAAGAGGACATACCGTCATATACAAAGCTCTTTGCGCTTATACCAAACTTTTCGTACAGGTGGGTTGCTCTCCTGCCGTGAAAATCAATATACATATAAGAGAAATCCGAAATAGTTTCAAGAAAAACAGTCTGCCCCGCAAACAAAAATACCAAGCTGCCAACGGAGAGCTCACGAGCCTCGCCCTGAACGGTGATCCTGCCGCTTCCGGTTACTGTCAGAAGAAGCTTATCGTATGCAAGAACACGTTCTTCGCCGGATTCGGGATTTTCGGTTTCATATATAAACCTTTTTGCTATTAGGTCTCGTTCTGTGCCCGAACCGCTGAACTTGCAAATGTTACGGTTTTTCATCTATCCCTCTCTATTGCAAAACTTTTTTTCATTATAGCACAAGTGAAAGTTTTTTTCAATAGAAGATAGAAATTTTATATAAATAAATGGCAAAAGGTTAGTTTTTTACTCGTTTTTTAGATAAAATCGTGGCGGAGCAGAGAGTAAAAATCTTTTTTACGAAATAGACTTGAAAATTTCGAAAAAATGTGCTACAATATTGACGTTGCGAAAACAGGTGTGAAATTTACCCCTCCAAGGCTTAGTTACCCTAACCCAAAAACTAACATCAAAAAAACTGAATACGCCTGCATTGTTAAATGTGAGCAAGAGAAAACGGTTGATTACCGTTTTCACGCAGCGATACCACCCAAAGCAACGAGTTATAGGAGCGAGTGTACCGAGCGACGCATAAC
>JAZRMT010000060.1:0-46775 GCA_045647805.1 Eubacteriales bacterium
CCGGCACAGACACATCCCGTGATTATATAACGCTTGAGCCTGACAGCGAGGTTTGCATCAGAATAAACACGCAGCAAATAAAAAAACCGGGAACATATAAAATCGGTTTCTTCGCCGTCTCTAATGAAAATAAAAATTCCGTGCAGGCAACACTGATTATTAGCGTAGACGAATGGATATAAACCGCAAAATATAGTAATATGTAAATAATTATTAGCGTTACAGCGATTTGATCAAGCTAGTCACCAAAAACACCAAAAGGAAAATAGCGTGAAAACTCTGTATCATCTGATTTGTAGGTCAATACGTTAGTTATATATTTTCGGTCGCCCGGCAGGCGAAGGAATGGAGGTTATTATGAAAGGGTTACTTAAAAAACTAATTTTCACCGCACTTATGATTTCTCTTTTGCTCTCACTGCTGTCCTGTCAAATACCGACATTCGAAAACCTTATGGGCAAGGACGAGAACACGGAAAATGAGGAGGATAGCAAGGCGAATGAGGCCACAGACTCCGACCTTCCCACACCCGAGCTTGACTATGAAAAGGCTGCCGCCAACCTGGAGGCTGCCGGATACGATCTGTTCTATTTCCCTGTAAGCGGTTTGGTTCTCGGAGCCGAAAAGGGGTTTGATGCAAGCTTAATCGATCCCGACGGCTGTGAAGCAGAGGTGCTTCTTCGTTATACCGTATTCATCGACGAGGAGCTGGCCGAGCTCTACTACGAAAGTGAAAGGCTTGAGAATGCGAAATATTGGCATGACTTAGAAAACCAAATAAAAATATTCGAGTATCAAAGAGATAATTACAAGAGTGATTTCACCGATTCGGAATATAAATCCCTGATTAGCAAAATTGAAAGTAATAAAAAGGTACTGGAAGAAGGAAACGGAGACTACGTACTCGGAATAAACGGAAAGATTGTTTTCAGCGGACTTCGTGAAGTTATCGAAGCCACTAAAAACTAATGGAGGTTAGCGTGAAAGCTTCCTACCATCTGATTTTTAGTTTAGTACGTTTCACGCCCCAAATTTTCGCATTTTGGAGCCTTATTCCAAAATGCCGCCCTGGCGGCGGTACCTAAAATTAGTTAAAATTTTGTTCAGTCGCCCGAAAGGCGACGGAATGGAGGTTAGCATGAAAAGAATTATTACTCTGTTTTTATCTATCGTGACAACTTTTTCTCTGATATTTACCCTTTTCTCCTGCATTTCTTCGGATAAGGACAGCTCTGAGGGCAACAAGGACGTTAACGACACGGAAGCACCCCGCCCCGAGCTTGACCTTGAGATAGCTAAGGAAAATCTAAAATCTCACGGCTACGAGATAAGATACACCGGTATTGATCAGATACACACACCAGGCGAGAAGCTAAAACTTTACGCCTATGATAAAAATTACAGAGCCGTTGAGATATTATCCATTTTTGAATTTGCTGACGAGGATTTCGCAAAGCTCAATTACCAAAGAGAAAAGGACAGGCTCGAAAATGAGATAAAGGCTATGGAAAAGCAGGTTGAATATCTTCAGCTTGTTAACGACGAGTATACCGAAAGAATCGACGAGCTTTATGAAGAAAGCGGTGTCATTATTGAGGGTGTGGTTCAGGACTATGACGATGAACTTGCTTACTTCCAAAACAAGCTCGACCGGCAAAAAGAGTGGGTAGTCGGAATCGACGGCTGCTACGTTTGGTACGGCTACAAAGAGGTAATTGAGGCTAGCCATTCTAAAAAAGAATACGAAGCTTTATTCATCCAAGGCTCCGATTGCCCCGGCATTCCCGCAGAATCGGAATTTGAGCCCTGGAGCATCGAAAATACCGATAGCACTCAGGACGAGAACGCTCCCAAAGATACGACGGTCACCTTTATGGGCACAGACTATTCCGGAGACTACATTTCCTCGTCTGTCAGAATTCCCGGCATCCGCAGGGAGCATTCCTACAAAGGATACAATATTCGCTTTAATATAGATGCGGAAAGCGGAGAGCTTACCGCGTTTGAACACATATACGATGCTACGAAGTCGCTCTGGATCAACGAGGACGAGGCACTCGAAGCGGCAAATGCTCTCGCACAGAATTACATCAACCTATACAGTTATGAGATAGAAAAAACGGTCTATGAATCCGAGAAAAGCAGCTATTACACCTTCACCTATTACAGAAAGGTCGAGGGTTTGCGTGCCGTTGACGCTCTTACGGTAAAGATTGACGGTTTCGGTCGAGTATGTTCCTTTGAGAGCTTCATGCTCGGCTCCTTCGACGGCGTTTACGCCATCACGATCGACAAAGCAAAGGCTGATGCCGCAATCGGTGATAAAGTTGAGGAAATAGCCGCTCTTCCCGGGCATGAATTGACCTACGAAATTGAAGAAGTCACTGCTATTAAGCTTAGCGACGGTACACAGGCGCTCTATTACGAAATCATCGCTAAACGTATCCAGGAAAACAACGGTGAGCAGGATATAAGCACCTGTAGTTTAGGATTACTCTATAAAGAAAAGTAAATTTATAATAAATTCATACCCATCTAAATAAGAGGGCTGTCACGGATGTTTTTCATCCTTGACAGCCTTTTTCAAACTTTAATATTTAAACGGCAGAGGCTCAAATCACAAGCCTCTGCCGTTTTTTCCCAGCGCCTTACGGCACCGAATTATTTAAGTCTTTGCCAATCGTTGGGAGCCTTTCCAACCTCGTGCTGACGCTTTCCAAGCTCCTTGTAACCCGAGATCTTAGCGTACTGGCGCATAAGAATCTCCATCTCCTTCTTGATCTTAAGCTTTTCAAGCTCAAGCTCGTTTGCTACGGAGAAGCGGTCCTGAGTTACTCTGGTGTCCATAAGACTTTCGGATTTATATTTTTTCATCAATTCATCCTCCTTTATTTACCGCCGCCAAGGAAGCCCGAAAGCAGCTGGCTAAGATCCTGGTTAAAGAGCCAGAAGAAGCCGACAGCAAGGCCTACGACGAGAAGAAGTATTGCGAACAGTGCTGCGAACCAGGCACCGCCGGATTCCTTCTCACGGCCACGGAAACGCTGGATCATCCACTTGATGTCACGGGAGCAGAGCTTGATCTGAATCTTGCAATCTCTGATATCCTTCTTAAGCATACGTCTTACTCTGTAAGTATTACGCTCATGCTTGAGACGGTACTTGGAAAGTGCAAGTGTAGATGCCGCATCGAGTCTCTTGTTAAGAAGAGTATACATTCTCTGCTTTTCGCCCTTACTTGCCGATACTCTGTGAACTCTCTTTGCAAGCTTTCTGTCCTTTCTCATCATGGACTCTGCCGCAGAATTCTTGATATGACGCCACTTCTGATTTACGCTGGAGCCGTCAAGATTTCTCTCGGTGCCGGTGTAGATAGCAGAAAGCTTACTGTTGATCTCATCTCTCTTATTAAGGAGAACGATGAGCCTTGTACGAATGGAATCAAGCTTTGCCTTGTTGACACGCTTTTTCCTCGATTGAACCTGCTCGGGATCGGTCATTACTACGGTGTAGTAACGCTCGTTATCGCTTCTCTCAAAATCAAGAGCCTCAAGATGAGTCTTCTTAAGTCTTGCAATCATCTTGCCTATGGACTTCTTGGAGTGAGCGATAACACGGTCGTCCTTACCGTATCTGAAATTCTCGATGTCTCTTGCACTCTCAAGCATACTGATCTCAAAGTCCATATACTTGGTAATTACCGCAAGGTCCTTGTTTGCCTGCTCGGCAACCTTAGCCTCAAGAGCAGCGTCCATAATAACGCCGTTAACGGCTCTTACGTGAGCAAGACGGTTTACCTCTGCATTTACTTCAGCCTCGGAGCCGAGGGTTCTGTAAACACAGCCTGCGGGAGTGTACTCAATACCGAGTACTGCCTGGTAAGGTCTGCCTGCAAGAATATCGTCGGGAATAGTCTGAGAGAGGTAATTAAGCTCACGGTGAGTGAGATTTGCATACTCCTTTGTAAGTGCGTTGTATCTGCCGATCTCATTTCTGAGAGGAGAAGCATAGGAGTTCGCACGCTTGATCTCATCAACCGAAACTGCCGCAGCCATAACACCGCACAGAGATACTATGATCTCCTTGCTGATTCCGAGACAAGCAACTATCTTGTAGGGCTTGTCGGCATCCTTAGCGTGTCTGAACTGCTTAATAGCCTTGCCGAGTCTCTTCTCGGCATCACGAACGTCACTCTCGGTCTTAGAAACCAGCTTCTTAAGATCCTTCTTATCGCTTACGTGAATTGCCTCGGAATTCTCGGGGGAAGCGATAACGTCGGGAGCCTGGTTTGCATAATTTGCGTAATAGGGATTATAAGGAGAGTAGGACGCCACGGGTGCATAAGGCATTGCGGGTGCGTATGCCATATTAGGTGCATAAGGAGTATAAGGAGCTCCGTTACCGGGCATTATCACCATCTGAGGTACGTTCATTCCGTAAGGATAAGCTACCTGAAGAGGAACGGTCATTACCGCGGGTGCAACCATGTTGACGGGCATTGCGCCTGCCTTGTCATCTCTCTTCTTATCCTTCTTACGATAGGGTGCATTCATTACGGGAGGCATGGTGTTGGTACCGGGAACAGATACCGCAGCAGCACCCATTGCAGTGCTCATTGCGGCACCCATTGCACCTGCTGCGAATGCAGGAGCTGCACCGTTGCCGTTAGTACCGAACAAGATGGTATACATTCCGGCAAACTGAACAGGTCTTTCACCGATGACTCTTCTCTTCTCTCCGATGACCTCAACGAGATCCTTACGGAACTCAATTCTGGGAAGAGTGGGGATCTTATTATCGAGAACGATGATATCTACCCAGCTCTCATCCGCATGAGTGATGGAAGTGGAAAGAGAATTAGCAGTGCGGTCTGCCGAAGCGTTATATCTGGTAACAGAATTAATGAATCTACGCTTGCCCTCAATGAGGAGTCTGTTGGAATGTGCTCCCGCTGCCGCCTTAAGAGCGATAGCCGAAATAGTAAGTCTTTCCTGCTCAAGAGCAAAGCTCTCAAGAACCAGTCTCTTGCTCTCAAGAAGCTCGGGCAAGGGATACTTTCTGTCGATCTTGAAGATGCGGTTGCCGTAGCGTCTGGATGCCTTACGAAGCTTACGCTGATACTTAGCGGAGCTGCGGGACTTACCGGTGATGCGAAGAATTGCTTTGTCGTACCTTGCGGTAGCCTTGTAGATCTTTCTTCTACGCTTGCGGGTGACAGTCTTTTCCTTATGAATCTCGTCCTCGAGCTTTCTGATGATTCTGTCAATGCCGTTCTGAGCCTTAGCCGCCTCCTTCATGCACTTCTTGGGAGAGCGCTCCTCACTATCGCCGAGAAGCTCTGCAGCCGTGAAGCCTGCGGGAGTAGGAACGATCTCGACAACGGTGTTATCATTCTCGGTATCGTTAAGGCGGGGATTAGCTACGGTAGTAACGGTAGCACCGGCAGCAAGCTGCTCGGGAGTAGGAATGCAAATTGTGTAAGCAGACTCGTTTTCGCCCGCCTTAACAAGCTTCTCCTCCACGAATCTCTTGTTGAAGAGTATCTCGGGAATAAAGATGCCTGTTTCTTTTCTTGCAATCTTTTCGGGAATAAGGGTGGAAATGTGGGTGAGACGCTCGCCGGTCGCACTTGCATACTCTGTGATATGCTCATTATAATCGGTAATCTCTGCGGAAAGAGCATTGCGGGTTCTTCTTACATAACGTCTTACGTTGATCTTAGCCGCAGCGTGAAGATCCTGGCATCTGATCTCAACGAGCTTACCGATAGCGGAGATATTGTCAAGATCGAACTTGCCCATGATCTCCTTCTCGATAGTGCTTGCAGCAAATTCAACCATTTCTGCCGCCGCACTGTTCTTCTTCATCGTCTCAATCTCATCAAGGATGCTGTGTACCTTACTGATGATAAACTGATCCTTGGACTTGCCTGCAAGACGTCTGAGCTTCTTGGTGACCTTCTTGTATGCCTTTTTCTCGGAGGTAGTGGTTATGTCACGAAGCCTCGAAACCGTCTTATCGGTGAAGGTGTGAAGAGAATCTGTATGCTTGATAAGATGCTCGATAACAGACGCGATAGCCTTACTTCTCCTCTTATAACGTCTGAACTCTTTGGGAGTTTCAACGATAAGGCTCTTAGCTCTGATAGCCTTGAGAGTATACTTGCTGAGTGCCGCAATATCGTCGTTTACGCAGGTCTCCTCATATGCATCGCCCTTCTCAGATGTCTTCTCCTCGGTTGCGACGGGGGGAACAAAGCCGTAAACGGGAGGCATCATGGGAATGTTATTATAGGCGGATCCGGCAGCGGCGGAGTCTGTCTTAGGAGCCGTACCGATAGGAGCCTCATAAATGAAGTTGTTATTTGCGTTTGCAAAGCCGTTCATAGCCTGCATAGCGGGATTAAACGCCTGAGCACCCACACCCATCGCAGGCATTACGTAAGCAGACGTGGGGTTAACTGCACCAATAATGGGAGAACCGTCCGCATCAATACCTATGGAAGGAGTTGCGGGAACGTCAGAGCCTACGTAGGGAGAGCCCATCATGATAGGCATAGCAGTGTTTCTGCCATGCATACCGTACTTATACTTTTCACCGACAACTCTGGACTTATCTCCAACGGTCTCGATGATCTCCTTGAAGCAAACGATCTTGGGAAGGCGAACCTCGTTGTTAGCACCTCTTACGATCTCGTCCGCAACGGAGGAGGAAATTCTTGCAATAGGCTCGCCAAGAATAGCCGAGCACGCATCAGCGCACTTGTTATAGTTAGACATAGCCTTGATAAGATTGTTCTTAGCCTCGGCAATTACACTAGGTCTGCCGTAATGACGGAGCTTTGCAAGCTTAACGCATGCGATAGCGAAGAACTCTCTTTCGATTACGAATCTCTCAACAATGAACTTAAGTCTTCTCTGCTCGATGTTAGCCTTAGCTCTCTTCAACTGGAGCTTAGCGACAGCAGATGTAAACTCACGGTTTGCTTTTTGAAGCTTATTTCGGTAATTAGGCGCCTGACGCTCCTGAACAGAGGTCTGACTTTCGATACCGAACATAACCTTGTCATGCTTCCTGTTGATAGCCGAAAGCTTCTTCTCAAAGCGTCTGTTCTGCTTCTCAACCAAGAGCAGCTTTTTCTTAACCCTTCTGAATCCACGTCTGAGCTTACGGTTGGACTTACGAGCGGCACGCGCGTTTCTTACACGTCCCTTGTAATTCGTAGGCTCCTCGGTCTCCTTCATCTCCTCAGCACTGTAAGGAGGATTGATGGGAGTAACGGTTACGGCACTGTTCTCAGTGAGCCTTCTGTTTTTCGCATGAATGGGGGAATAAGCGCCCACTCTTCTCTTCTCGAGAATATCCTCGAAGCTGAGAAGGTCGGACTTGTTCTGCTTTGCATAAACCTCAACGTAGTTTTCCTTATAGGAAACGGAGGGAAGAACGATCTCTGCGGTTCCGCTTGCAAGGTTCTCGGGAAGGAATGCTGAGATACGGGTGACCTGCTCACCGGTAACGTTGAAGTAATCAATAGCCTTAAGATTGTACTTGCCGATCTCGTTGTAAAGTTCCTCGGTCTCACGGCGAAGCTTCTTACCACGCATGATCTTGGAAACGGTAACGAGTCTGATTGCACGAAGCTCTATGTATCTTCCTCTTACACGGATATTCTCAACGAGAGATGCGATAACGTTGCCCTCGTCCATAGACTTCATTATAGACTTCTCGGTCTGACGGATAGTAGCCTTGAAGCTTGCAATAGTGCGAGAGGTGCTGTGGAGGAATCTCTTAAGAGACTTCTTGCCGATAACGTTCTTGCTTTCCTCTCTTGCAAGATCAACGGCAAACTGCTCTGCCTCGTAGATCTTACCGTACTTGTTATCGGTACCCTTAACACTCTCGGTCTCGGGCTCCTCATCGCCGCCGATATCACCGACGAAGGCAGACTTAAGTCTGTCACCTACGATTCTGGTCTCCTCACCGACAGTCTCAACAAGCTCTTTGCGATAAGCCATCTTGGGGAAGAGTACCTCGCTTCCGGTTCTCATTACCTCATCGGCAAGAGATGCGGAAATCTTAGCGATAGGTCCACCGGTGGAGGAAGCAACCTCCTCTGCAAGAGCATTGTACTCAAGCATCTCACGGACAAATTCCTTCTTGACAAAGTCAACCGCTCTGTCAGATCCTACGAGACGGATCTTAGCAAGAAGGGTGCAAAGACAATCAAGCTTTTCCCTCTCAATAGCAAAGGACTCAACAAGAAGCTTAAGATTCTTTCTATCAAAGGTCGACTTCTCGAGCTTAGCCTCGGCACTGATAACCGCCTTGCCGTATTTTCTCTTTATTGCGAGAAGCTCCTTGTTATAGCTCGCACCCTCATGGTAATTGCCGTACTTTTCATCAAGAGCGGCAATCGCCTCCTTGAGCTTAGCCTTAGCATGCTTCTCTTCAGCGAGTGCTTTTTCATTCTGATGAGTATTGCTCTTGATCTTTGCGGTAAGTCTGTCCTTCTCACCGGAAAGTCTCTTAAGAGCCTTTTTAGTCTTCTTGATGAAGGCTCTTGCCGCACGGGGAGTTTCAACCTCTGCATCACCAAGAAGCTCTCTTCTGGAATATGCGGGAGTGATAAGAGTGGTAGATACGTTGTCATCACCGTAGGAAACAGTTCCATCGCTCTCTACGTAGATTTCAATAAAGCTTTCTCTGTAAGAAAGTGCGGGTATTACCGCCTCCTCCTCGCCACCTGCTATGTACTTGGGAAGGAATGCAGAAACACGGGTAAGCTGCTGACCGGTAAGATCAAAGTATGCGATAACGTTCTCATTGTACTCATCGATAACGTCGGCAAGTCTCTCTGCATATTTCTTAACAAGCTTCTTTTCGCCGATGCGAGTGCATACGGCAAGATTGTCACAAAGGATCTCCAGAACCTTTGCAACGGTCATGAGTATCTGGGCGATAAGTGCGGGAGCATCATTCTCATCCTCATTCCTTGCGAAGGCACGCTCTGCCTGCTTGATCTGCTTAGTAAAGCTCTTGAGAACCTTCTCGGAATAACGGAGATACTTTGCAAGAGCCTTCTTGCTATCAACCTTCTCGCCCTCAAACTTAACGGCAAGAACGCTGGTGTCGTCAATAATAACGGGATCAAGGGGCTCTTCTGCTACGGGCTCCTCAGCCGTGGCGGGCTGTTCGGAGGGCTGCTCCTCTTTTACGTTTACGCTGCCGCTAAGGAATCGTCTATGCTCGTTAATGAGCTCGGAAAGCTCGCTTCTCTGCTTGCGAAGAAGCTCAAGCTCCTCTTGAACGGCATCCTTGTAAGATGTGCCGACAGTCTCCTCCTGCTCACCGATACGGATGACCATATCGTCATCGGTAATATTGAGAACGAGTCTGTCGCCCTCCTCGTAAACAACGTCGTGACCAAGGAAAGAGGATACCTCTCTCTCTGCCTTCTGCTCGGGAGTAAGCGCACTTGCCGCAGGAGCCGCAGGCTGCTTCTTAGGCTGAGCCTCTACGCTCTGAGCCTCGGGCTTATCTACTACGGAGAGCTTTCCGTCGTCGCCTATCTTGGCAAACTTGGTAACACGGCTGAGAAGCTCGCTCGCTCTGTCGCTTCTTCTCTGAGCCTCAAGCTTTTCCCCCTCGAGATGCTCTGCGATCTCCTGAGAACGCATCTCACGAAGGCGCATCTCACGCTCTTCCTTCTCGCGGAGTCTTTCCTCCTCGGCCGCCTTTGTTCTCTCCTTACGGATCTTCTTTCTGTAATTTTCGGCATACTCAAATGCCGCAAGCTTCTGATCGGCAATAGCCTTCATAAGCTTTTCGTCCTCAAGACGCTTCTTCTCAGCCTCTTCGGCTCTCGCCTTGGCATCCTCCTCGCTCTTCTTAAGGATCTTCTCCTGCTCGAGCTTACGAGCCTTGGCATCGGCATTAACACGCTTGATATTTTCGGCAGCTTCCTTGAGCTTTTCCTCAATACCTACGTCATTTGCCTCCTCACTTTCGACAGCAACCGAAGCTTCGGCGACGTCTGCGCCTTCAACCGCATCGGATACCGGCTTCTCAGCCGCGGCGTCAAGCGCCTCTTCTGCAGTTGAAATCTTCTTTTCTTCTGCCATCATTGGTTCCCCCTGTCAATTTGATTATAAAAATTTAATAAATAATTCAGAATATCGCGCCTGAGTATCAGGCCGACAAAGCATCCTCGATCGTCAGCCACGGGAACAAAATTATGCTCCTTGACCTTTTCGATGAGCTCGCCCATTGATGCATTGTGATACACGATTGATGTACCGCTGTCACTTATGACCTCAGTCACCGGTATTCCCTCTGCATCCTTTGCGTTAAAGCTGCCTTTGTCCAAAATATATTTAAGCACGTCGTCGTTGCGGAGAGCTCCGACGTACCTTCCGTCCGTATCAAGAACGGGTATTGCAACGTATCTGTGATAACGCATCTTCTCAACAGCCTGTCTGAGAGTACTCTCGACGGTGACGTACTCAACGTAGCTCTTGGGAATTACAAAACGCATTATGTTCATTATTCCCTCCCCAGAAGTGCCGTACCGATAACCGTAGCGTATCTCGAATGAGACGGTATCACGAAGCGAACACCGTAGCCCAGACCGTTAAATTCCTCGAACTTTCTTTTACAGTATTCGAGCTGAGTTACGTTGCCCGTAAGAACGATGTCTTTTACTCCAACCGACCGTGCGGCAAATATGGAGACCATTCCCACCGTCTCAAACACCAGGTTAAGGATGCCGAGAGCAAGATCGCTCCTGCTTGCCAGATCGGAAACGTTACCGAAGTTAGCCATCGTAAGATCACGGGAGAGAGCCGATAACGACTCCTTCGCAGTCAAGTCTTTAATACGAAGATCGATATTTCCGAGATCGCCCTCCTCAGCGTACTCGACGATATGATCCACCGTTTCGGCATTGGTCAGAAGCTTGGAAAGGCCCATGAGGGTTCCTCCGCCAACTCCCGTACCGCCAAGATATTTTGTCGGCTCACCGACCTTGGCATGAACAACTGCGGTTCCGGTACCCATACTGACAATCAGTGCCTCGGATAATCCCGAGAGGTAAAGACCGCCCCTGCCAATACTGTCAAATTCCTCTACCCTTCTGCACTCGAGTCCATACAGATCTCTCTTTACGAAGGATGAGCCGACACCCGTCATCACGACTCTGGAAATGTCGGATATGCTAAGTCTGTTTTCGTCGGTGAATTTGCCAAAGGCTCCGTACACCGCCGTAACGGGATCGTTTGCTCTGACGAGCTGAGGAGTGATCAGCTCCCATTTATTTTCTTCGCCTCGGAATCCTACGATCTTCGTAGTGCTTCCTCCGACGTCGATACCTATTATAACGCTCATAGGGCACCTCCCTTTATCCTTGAGGAGGCTCTGTCCCTGAGACTTTCAAAGGACAGACCGTACCTGTCGGCAATATCCTTAGCATAGGACTTACCGTCCGGCTTGGTTCTGTAAATTTTAAAGGATCTTCTTCCTTCCTCTATACCGGCAACGAGAGTATCTATTCTTACTCCTCCGTTCTCCTCGGATCGTCCGTTGATCTCGGGAACCGCAGCGGCAAGCTCGTGAAGATGCGTGGAGAATATTCCACGGCATCTCATTACCGCAAAGCCGGAAAGGATTTCCGAAGCAATATATGATGCCTCGTAGGCTCCCGTGGAGGAAAGCGACTCATCGAGAAGTATCATCGAATTGCCGTCCGCCTCATCGAAGATCTCCTTAAGTCTTGCACATTCCTCTCCAAGCCTTCCCTTATCTATGGTGTCATCGGCACCCTCGGGGAAATGAGTGAATATCGCATCCACCGGCGATATCTCCGCACTGTGAGCGGGAATTGGAAGTCCAAGCTGGCACATCGCCTGTGCCGCACCGACAGCAACGGTTATTACCGACTTACCGCCACGGTTAGGGCCGGTGAGAACGTAGATTCTCGCATTGTCGTCGAATTCAAAATCATTCGTTACTATCTCGTCGTCGATAGCCAGAGCAACTCTGGGATTATAAAGCCTGTCAGCCTTAAAGCACTTTTCATCCTTTTCCTTGATCACCGGTATACAGATATCACAGCCCTCTTTATCCGAAAGCCGCTTTATCAGATCAGCCGAGCGGGAGATGAATTCTATCTCGGGAAGAAGCTTGAGAAGGAAATCGGTATTTTCAAGAACGTACTCACCAACTATACTGCGCCATCCTCTTACCGACGAGCGGAACACGTCCTCTATTGCCGAATTAAATGCTCCCACAAGCGCCTCCTGCCGATTCTCGCTCTGTCCCTTACCGAAGGGAGAAAGCTCGGCTATACAGGTAAATGCGTCGTTTCTGAATGACATTCTGAGTATCTTATCAAGCACCTTACCCGACTTGAACTGCTCGGAATTGACCGATATAACGCCGGCAGAGGTGGGACGAAGCTCTCTGTCAAGATTGACACCAACGGTGATGCTCCGGACCTCGTGAACCCTGCCCGAAAGTGCCTGAAGCTTTTTGTTAAGCTCCTTGTAGTAGTCGGAGGTTGAAAGCTCGATAGCCATATCGGCAAGTGCGCCGAAGGCTCTGCTCTTGATTTTTTCTCTCACGGGAGAAAGACCGTTGTGGAGAGTGTCTATACAGCTTACGTAAAGCTCGACCTCGGTAATGCTATACAGATAGGAATCTCCGGTCGAGGTATTCGAGAGGTCGAGCCTGCGAAGCTCGCCTATATCATCGAGTATCGGATGAAGCCTTGAAAGCGTCTGTCTGATCTCGGGAATCTCTGATGCGTCGAGCAGTGCCTCCTGGCGATATCTTATTACTTCGGGATCGGAGGTGAAGAAGTCGGCAAGCCTGCCGTTCTTCAGATCAAATATCTCCTCGAGTCCAAGCTCGTAGCAAACGTCATCCGAAACGTTGGGGATCTGACGTCTGTCTATGTGACGAAGGCGGGACTCCTCCGTGGGATATAAAAGGCTGATAAACTTTTCTTGCACGGCGGCTCTCCTTTCTTTCACATACATTCTAAATACGCGCAATAATATAAATTATCGCATCCATTATAACATACGAATCCCGATCTTTCAAGTGGTTAGTGAAAAATAATTGAAAAAAACGCCTAAAACTCTAAAAAAACACGCATTTTCTTGAAAACCGCAGAAAAATATGATATTATATTTGCAGGGCAAAGGCAGCCGCAGCCCGCAGACGGCAAAATTAACATAAAAAAAACGAAAAAGGAGACACCATGAAGGTACTTTTGATCAACGGAAGCCCTCACAAGGAGGGAACCACCTATACCGCTCTTTCGGAGGTAGCAAAAACGCTTGAGAGCGAAGGAATCGAAACCGAAATTTTTCAAGTCGGTAATTTAAGAGTGAGCGGATGCTCAGCCTGCTTTGCCTGTAAGAAGCTTGGCAAGTGTGTGATGAACGACGAGGTCAACACCGCAGCCGAAAAGCTTAGGGATGCAGACGGTATCGTAATAGGCTCGCCCGTATATTATGCCGCCCCCAACGGAACCCTGCTCGGGTTCTTAGACAGACTTTTCTGCTCCTCGGGCTTCGACAAGAGAGATAAGGTGGGCGCCGCAGTAGTATGTGCAAGACGAGGAGGCTGTACCGCATCCTTTGACGTTCTGAACAAATACTTTTCAATTTCAGGAATGCCCATTGCCACCTCAACCTATTGGAATCAGGTCCACGGTGCATCCGGCGAGGACGCCGCCCTCGACCTCGAGGGAATGCTCTGTATGAGAAGCCTTGCAAGAAATATGGCATTCCTCATCAGAAGCATCGCACTCGGCAAGGAAAAGTACGGACTCCCCGAAGCAGAGCCCGCAGTAAAGACAAACTTCATAAAACGGTGATTTTAGGTAAATAATTATTTACATTTTGAATTTTTGGGCATTTTACCGTTAGGTGGTGTCAAAAACAAGGATAACCCCTCTTCTTATCAGGATAGATTCTATCAGCATAAAAAGTGGAAATATCAGCAACGAAAACAATGCCCTTACACGCGAGCGCGCGATATATATTCTTTTCTATATATAATAATGGATGATTTTAATTCAAAGAATAAAATATCCGCCGACACAAAAAACTATATTTACAAAATCACGGATATATGGTATAATAAAGCAACAATATAAAGACAAGGATGATACAATGGCAAAAATACTCTATGCGGCAGGAACCTATGCACACATAAAAAGCTTCCACCTCCCCTATATCAAAGCCCTGAGAGCACAAGGACACCGTGTGCTGGTTATGGCAAACGGCGAGGAAGCCGACTTCAATGTCGCCTTTGAAAAAAAGATGTTTTCGCTGAGGAACGCACAGTGTCAGCACAGCATACGCCGTATTCTTAAGGCAGAGAAATTCGATGCCATTATTCTGAATACCACTCTCGCCGCGTTCAATATCAGAATGGCTCTTCCCCGCAAAGGGCGGCCGAGAGTAGTCAATCTGATGCACGGATATATGTTTTCTGAGGAGCCCTCGGGGCTCAAGGAGAGGATATTCCTCTTTGCGGAAAGATTTCTAAAAAGTAAAACCGATTCGATCATCGTTATGAACGACGAGGATCTCAGATCGGCATACAGATATTCTCTCACAAGCGGAGATATAAAAATGATAAGGGGCATGGGTGCCAAGATTCATGAGCAGACCGAATCACCCGAAATCATTCGCAAGAGGCTGAATTCATCCGACAAATACGTTATAGTCTTCACCGGTGAGCTGTGCGAATTCAAGAATCAAAGGCTTCTCATATCCGCCCTTCCCAAAATTCGTGAAAGCATACCGAATGCCGTACTGTGGCTTCTCGGAGTCGGCGGTGCCGAAGAAGAGCTGCGTGAGCTTGCAAAGGAGCTTTCGGTCAGCGATTCGGTTCATTTTGCGGGCTACGTTGCAAATCCCACCGATTACGTAAAAGCTGCCGACCTTTACGTTGCTCCCAGCCGTAAGGAAGGACTTCCCTTCAACGTTGTAGAAGCCCTTGGAGCCGCAAAGCCCATTGTCGCAAGTGACGTTAAGGGACACCGTGACCTGATAGAGGACGGTGTTAGCGGATTGTTATTCAAAAAGGACTCCATGGAGGAAATGATAGAAGCTATCCTTTCCATATATACAAAGAAGGTTGTTATTAACAGCGAAGCCCAGGCAGAGGCCTACCTTGCCTACTCTTTTGACGAAGTATTTGAGGAAACGCTTTCCATAATGACCGAGCTTATGGATGTAAAAGAAAGACGTTAGTAAGGAATGAAAATGAAGAAAATAGGAATAAGTTGCGGAGCACTTGTGAGATTTTACGGTGTTGACAAAGCTTTAGAGATATGCAAAAAGAGCGGATTTGACGCCGTAGACTTTGACCTTAACAGTCATAATCTCAAAGACGAGATCTACGGTGGATCGGAGGATGCCTTTCGATCCTACTTCACGCATATTAAGGAAAAGGCGGCAGATCTGGAGCTTGAAATTTCCCAGACTCACGGCAGATGCGGTGCCTACATCCCCGACAACGACGGCTACAACGAGTCTATACGCCGCCTCGTGGAAAAGGATCTGAAAGCAACTGCAATACTGGGCAGCCCCTCATGCGTACAGCACTTCATGAACACTACCCGCTGGGGAAAGCAGCCCGCCGAGGTTATGCGCGAGGCGGGAGTAGCTATGTACCGTAACTTTATCCCCTACGCAGAAAAATACCGGATAAAAATAGCTCTCGAGACCTTCGGTGCCGCAAGAGTTCAAGGGGCGAGGATAAGAGATTTCTTTGCCGATCCCGCCGAGTTCAAGTATCAGTTTGATATGATGGATACCGAATATAAGACCATGTGCGTTGACACAGGTCACACCCACGAGGCAGAATCCTTCTGGGTACCTCCGCCCGAGGAATACATAAGAATACTCGGAAAGGACGTTACCATCCTTCATCTTCACGATAACAACGGTCACTACGACGACCACCTCCTGCCCAAAATGGGTAACATCAATTGGCCTGCTGTCTTTGACGCACTCGACGATATCGGCTACACCGGCGTTTACAACTTCGAGCTTGCAATGCGATTCGGCAGTATGCTGGAGGAATTCGTCCATTACGCCGCAAAGTATCTGAGATTCTTTGTAAACAGAAGAGGTAATTTGGGATAACTCGGCGTGTCGTCCTATTCTAATAGAAAAAAGCACTCCGTATGGAGTGCGGTAACAGGCGAATTGGCTAGGTATCACCAAAGCAAAACGATGCTGACCTAGCAGCATCGAAAAGCAGAAAAATCGGTATTGACATAGCACGAAATATGTGCTATAATATTAACGGAGAGCACCGATGACGGTTGCTTCCTATGAATTTGGTAAAGAATTAACCGTCTTCAGTTTGGTCGCTGGGCGGTTAATTCTTTTTGTTATGATTGACTATGTAAGTAAGAAGTGCTATTATGAATCCTGCGAGCAGGAACAGCAATTCCCATGTAACGAACATCGGCATCACCTCCCCTCTCGGGAAGGCAAAAAGAATCTGCGTTCCCGTAAGGGAAGCAACCGCCACCGTATATGGTGCTCTACGGGTACTAAAAGTACCGAATATATTCTATCACAAACGACAATAAAAGTCAATACAGAGCAAGTATTTAGTTGAGCCTCGCAAAATAGCAAAATAGGCACTTATACGAATCTCTCCGAAGATTTTTGCTTCGGGGATTTTTATTTTCTAAGAGTGTCAGGTAATAAAAATTACACAGTTTGAAATAAAGAAAAAAACACTCCGTTCGGAGTGCGGTAATAGGGGAATTTGCTCCGCTCTGCAAGGTCTCCGCAGGAGACAGCGGAGCAATGTTTCGAACCCCGCACCGTCGCACCTAGGTGCTCGGTGCATGGTCGAATTGACTAGGCATCGCCAAAGCAAAAGGACACTCACAAGGAGTGTCCTTTTGCTTTGGTGACGCCTAGGGGAATCGAACCCCTGTTACAGCCGTGAAAGGGCCGTGTCTTAACCGCTTGACCAAGGCGCCTTAAAAAAATGTCGAAGCCGAAGTAGGCTTCGACATTTGGTAGCGGATGTCGGATTTGAACCAACGACCTGCCGGGTATGAACCGGACGCTCTAGCCAACTGAGCTAATCCGCCAAAACTAAGTCTATCAAGACTTGCTTTGATATTATATCACAAGCTTTCCCAAAAGTCAATAGTTTTCTGAAAGTTTTTCTTTGTTTTTCCATTTTTTTCGATTATATCAAAGAACCAAGGCCATCGGGGCAATACTGCCCCGACAGTACAACTTAGTTTATACCTTAATATCATTATTATTCAGCGTCGGATGAAATGCTATGGCAAGTGCAACCGAATAATAAAGCATTGGCAAGGAATAGAATAAGAAATTATCAAGAAGCGAACCGAGAATTATCGTAAGGAGAGAGATTCCCAGCATGGTTTTTTCAAGGCTGGGCTTCTTAACGAATACCCTAACCGTTTCAAAACGGTAGTAGCAGTAAGCAAGAAATCCGAGAATTCCCATCGCACCGAGAAGCTGGACCACCGTATTATGAGCCATCCAGGGAAAAAGATCACCTGTCAAGGGAACATCGGGATAAACACCGAAGAAGCCCTTACCAAGCACAGGTGCTTCAACGAATGCCCCAAGTGCTTCACCCCACAAATCAAATCTTCCGTTATCCGAAAGACCTCGGGACACGTAATCTCCAAGTATATCCAGAATTTTGTCCTTGAAAACGACTGCGATAACGAGGATTGCCAATATACCAATTGGAATAAGCACTCGGAAAGCCTTCTTTCTCTTTCCGAAGAAGCAAGCGATGACCGCAGAGATGCAATATGCCATTACCGAAAAGATAAGGGCATTACGCGAGAGCGTTAAAACTGCGGCAAGCGTTGCAAGAGTAGCCACTGTAAAATAAAACCAGGGATATTTATTCTTCATAACTCCGTAGAAGAGCATCGGGACCGTCATAGCAAGCTGCTGTCCAGCCGTATTCCATATACCCCAGCCGAATTGAACCTGCTCTTTTACAACAGAACCGTCAAGGAAAAGTGCATCATTTGTAAGATACAGCCATGCAACCTCACCGACCAGCACCAGGGCAATTATTGCGGTAACGTAGGCAAAATATCCGCAAAGCTCCTCGCCACGCTCATTTTTCAATCCCAGAACGAAGAAATAAAATATTATGAAAAAGCATAGAATCTGTATAGCGCCAAAGCATATATCAGAGGGCGTCCAAGCCGAAGAAAAGGCTCCGTTCAACAGGAAAGCGACCGAAAGAATACCAGCTGAAAGAAGTATTGGCAACGACTTAAGATTTTCTTTAGTGATAAGCCGATTCTTTATAAGGAAAAATACAGCCGCAAGCATTGCAAGCGCAAATAAAAAGATAGCAACCCCAAAACGCCAACCGCCAAGATAATAAAGATGCGATGACGGTTCAGCATTCAACGTGCATATGGACGTTTGGAAAACGTAAGTACACATAACCACGATGAAGGGCTTTACGCTATTACAAAGAAGGAAGGACATAATGCAAAGTGCAACGTTCAGAAAATTAATGTAGTACTCTATATGCAGCATATGGGATACAAGCATAAACACGCCAATGACGGCGGGATATACAGGTCCCATAAAGAACCTTACTAAGTACTCCTTAATTTCTCCGCTTCTAATTTTGTCCATTTTAGCTTAAATCCTTTCAAAAAGACAACTTTTATTGTCATTATGCATCAAACGGCGAAGTTTCACTCCTCGCCGTTGTCATTTCTACTTCTCATCATTTCATCCATTTCCTCTTCAAGTCTCAAGGGCTCTATACCATCGGGATTTACAAGGGTGACCGTACCGTCGAGATTCTCGACGACAAGATTGTAAGAGGAATGATCATCCGCTTCATCCTTTCCGGAATCGTTGAATTTCTCATTCTTATTAAACGCCTTGAAGGGAGTTTTAAGTAATACGTAAATATCAAGACCTAACGACCAGTTCTCAAGATAGCTTATATCAGCGTGAATTCTTTCCTCGATAGAGGTATCGCCCCGGAAGCCGTTAATCTGAGCAAGTCCGGTAATTCCCGGCTTAACGTAATGCTTGACCATATAGAGAGGCACACGTTCCTTGAAGTAATCAACGTAGAACGGTATCTCAGGCCTCGGACCTACAAGAGACATATCACCCTTAAGAACGTTGAAGAGCTGAGGAAGCTCGTCGATGGCGGTCTTTCTCATGAAGGTGCCAAATTTTGTTTTTCTCGGATCGTTGCCTGTGGTCCAGGCGGTCGTAGATGAATCGTTGACACGCATGGAACGGAATTTCAGCATTTTAAATTTTTTGCCCATACAGCCCACTCGCACCTGCTTAAAGAGGATAGGTCCTGGAGATGACAGCTTAACACCGATGATTGCCGCAAGCATTATAGGCGAGGTAAGGACGATAAGCGCAAGCGAGCCTACTATATCCACCGTACGCTTTAAAAATGCGTTGAATCGGCTGTCCAGAGGTGTACTGTGAACGTTTATAAGCGGTATGGTACCAACCTTGTCTATCTGCTTAGACGACTTGAAGAATCCGTAAATTACAGGCAGGAAGAACACCTTAATACATCTGTCGTCGCACATATTAACCATTTTAACAAGACTGTGCTTCCTATATGATTCAACGGCAAATACCACGTAATCCGGCTTATAGCTGTCAAGAATATCCGAAAGATCCTCAAAATCTCCAAGCCTCTCGCATCCGGTATCCGAGGTAAGAGTTCTTCCTACGCATCCAAGAACCATTATACCGTTGTGCTTATCCTTGATTACCTCTTTTACGAAGGAGCGGGCAGAATCTCTGTTATCACCGACGATTATAACCTTCTTAACAATATCTCGCTGTTTTCTCGAAAGACGCACTACAAAAATAATAAAGCGTTTTTTCAAGAGAAGAGTCAGCGTTGATACCACTGCCGTAGTAAGCAGCCAAACAAGAAGAAAATCACGCTTAATGCCCGAGGAGAAGATAGACACGAACAAAAGTGCCGGAACAAAGAAGGTAAGATTAGCGAATATTATCGGAGAAAGCGAGTACCTTGTGCCGATATACGGAATCGGCTTATAGAGATTGTAAAACTGATAAACAAACGAGGATATAACTATAAGTGAAAAGAGTAAAAGCATGGTATTGGTCGCCTCGATATGCACTGCCGCAGGCATACCAAAAGCGATGATGATAATATAGGACGCATAAAATGCCGCCATATTGACCATCATGTCAAAACCGTTTTCGATTATATGAAAAGGATTATGATCATCGTTGCGCATATTCTCGAAACCTCTTTCTAGCATAATACATTATTTATATAATATCATTAATTAGATATTTTGTCAAGTGTTATTATTTTTGTGCGAAAAATGACGCCTTAATACAAACTTATAGTTGACAAACCAATGAAAAAATGATAAAATTTAGTGGACAAGCGGATAAAAAGATCTCGCCGCAACGTATAAAACAGAAAAAGGATTCAGCATGGATTTTAACAAAAAAATACCTAAAATTGAACAGATCATCGGCTACGTTTTTAAGGACAAGTCGCTTTTGATGCAGGCATTTACTCGCTCGAGCTTCTGCAACGAAAAGAACCTCGGCGGCAGAAACAATTACAAGTCAAACGAGGTGCTGGAATTTTTCGGTGACTCCATTCTGTCGGCGGCAATAGTTAGTATTTTCTTAGAGAAGAAAACCGAAAGATACGAGCACGGAATAATGAGCGAGCTGCGCGAGGGTGATTTTTCCAACCTCAGATCAAAGCTCAGCGATAAAAGAAATCTTGCAAAAAGCACCGCTGCTCTCGGAATCGAGAAATTTCTCATTCTCGGAGAGGGCGACGAGAAAATGGGCATAGCCAGCGAGCCCTCGGTTATGGAGGATCTGTTTGAGAGCGTTATCGGAGCAGTATACATCGACTGCTCTATGAATATGAAAACGGTTATCAACGTCGTAAGTAGAATGCTCGACACCTCTGTGTACTTTGACTCGTCTGCCGCACCGATCCAAAGCTTTAAGAACGCACTTCAGGAATTCTGTGCCGATAAGATCCGCAGACTCCCCGCACCGATCTACAAGACGCTCGGAGAAACCGGTCCCGATCACCGCAAGGAGTATGAGAGAGGCTGCTACGTAGGTGACAGACTGGTCGCTGTCGGAAAGGGTAAAAATCAGAAATTAGCCGATACTGCCGCAGCAGAAAAGGCACTCGAGATACTGAAAAGCGAGGAAAAACAACTCCCCGAGCACGACAGCTCAGCACCCACAAGACTCAGGGCTCTTGCTATTTCTAAAAAAGCGGCATCCCCCGAGTGGCGTGACCTTGGTGAAACAGAAGCATCCACCGAAAATGCTAAGGAATTTTCTATCGAATGCCGTGCCATGGGAATCACCGCCAAAGGAATAGGTGCAAGTAAGCAAGAGGCAAGAGCAAGAGCCGCAGAGGCAATACTAAACGAGCTTTCGCCCAAAAAGGCAGTTGCCCAAAAAAAGAACTCCACCCCCAAAGAGAAGAAGAAAAAGGCGGCAGAGATACAAACGGATACCAAAGCACAGATCACGAAAAAGGCAGTGGAAATGCAGACCGATACCAAGGTACAGGTCACGAAAAAGACGGCAAAATCTACCGCAAAAAAAGTTTCTCCCACCCCAAAGAAAAAACCTCATTGGCATGCAAAAAGAAGCTAATTTGCATATTTTGCAATTATTTGTTTACAAAAAAGCAAGAAAAACAGCTAATCACTGTTTTTCTTGCTTTTTTTCATTACGTTTATCTAAGTAAGTTTTATGCGTAGTGATATTTTCCCGAAGACTTATAAACAGTACCGTTTCCGAAAAGATTTATTACAGTCCTCTTATCCATTCATCTATCATGGGAGAGAGTATATCATAACCGACGGCGGTAAGATGCTGACCGTCCATTATTGGCTTTCCGGCCTTAACGTTTTCCTCAACCGACAGGTCGGGATCGTAGTGGCACTTAAGAGAGGGGTTGAGGGTGGATTTTTCCCAAAGGTCGAGATATGGCACGCCCCATTTCTTGCATACCTCTATTGCACGCAGAAAATAATGACGGCGCTTGTATTCCGGGCCGTATCCGCACTTCGGTCTACCCATTTTCTGAGCCACGATAAAGCCTATTTTCGCATTGGGGTAATAATTTATCGATTTATAGAAGAGGCTTTCAAGAGCTCCTGTAAAGGTAGAATCATCATAATTTCCGCTAAAATCGGCAGGATCAAAGCTTCCAAACCGTTCCGAGCCGATGTCAAGAAGATCCGCATCGTTTGTGCCTCCCTCATATATAAGGTAATCCACAGTTTCATGCTTTTCCTTTATCTTATCAATACCGCGGCTTACCCAATGCCGAGGTGCTCCGTTAGAAGCGGCGTACATTTCTGCAGTCACAGTCCCCCCGCTTACCGCATAATTGAACCACTTCATCCCGTTCTTCTCGCCCACTCTGTACGCCCATCCTCTGTTTTGAGTCACAGTCGTTTCACTGGTCGCATGACAAATACTGTCGCCTTCAAATACAATAATCTTTCCAAAAAGGTGATTCTTTACGTATTCCTTTTCCATAGTTAACTCTATTTTACCTGCTTACGCATTTTATTTTTGTAATTATAGATTTATACTCTTCCCTATCCATTAGGATATTAACAGCCTCCAGCAACGCCTTAGCCGTCATATCATCCGGCAATTCCAGAAATCTGCACAGCTCCGCCCTCATTGCCGAGGAATTTTCTCCACCAGAGAGCCCATCCTCGTAAAAGTCAAGCTTTGTTGTCATTTTTTCGGGTTTTAGAGCTTTTTCTCCTACCGCAAAAGGTGAAAGGATTCTCAAAATTGTTTCCTTATCCATTCCCTCAACGCCGAGCATTCCCGACCTTGATGCCTTTCTTTTCCTTTTTTCCTTCCCCTCTATTTTCGGGATAAAAAGGTTATGGATTTTGTCCTTTGGCAGTATTCCGGAGAGAAACGTACGAATCTGCCTCCCTCCCCCGTCTGAATCGGTAAGAACTATCACGCCCTGAGCTGAAATTTTCCTAAGAAGCGTTTGTTTTTCCTTATTATTAAATACAGAAAAACCGTTGGTAGTAACAATTTTTCCATCAATATAACCCGAAAGAGCACTTTTATCATACCTGCCCTCAACGATTATCGGGAGATTGATCTTTATCTTATCCATCAAAGCCTCCATTCCGTCGCCAAACAGGCGACAGAACAAATAAATATCTAATTTTCGGTACCGACGTTTCGGCGGCATTTTGGATTAAGGCTCCAAAATGCGAAAATTTGATGCGTGAAACGTACTACACGATAAATCAGATGATACTGAACTTTCACGCAACTACCCATTCCGTCGCCCGTCGGGCGACTGCACAAACATATAACTAATTTTCGGCACCGCCGTTTCGGCGGCATTTTGGATTAAGGCTCCAAAATGCGAAAATTTGATGCGTGAAACGTACCAAACGATAAATCAGATGATACTGAACTTTCACGCTAGCCTCCATGAGAACATAGATCACGAATAGGACACTCGGAACAAGCGGGCGAGCGTGCCGTACACACTTCCCTGCCAAAAAGCACTATTCTATGGCAAAAATCGCTTCCCTCTGACAGATCGATAAGTTCCCTTAAAATTTTCTCTATTTTATTCGGATCCTTTTCCTTTTCGGGATACATACCCACTCTGCCCATTATCCTTATGCAATGCGTGTCGCACACTATTGCCTCTCCGCCGAAAACGTCTCCTATAAGAAGATTGGCAATCTTCCTGCCTACCCCGGGAAGCTCGAGCAACGATTCCATATCTCCGGGAAGCTCTCCGCCAAACCTTTCAACAAGCATTCTTGAAGAATCCTTGATATTTGCCGCCTTCATTCTGAAAAGCCCGCAGGGCTTTATGATCTCTTCTATTTCAGAAATCTCTGCATTCATCATACTTTCGGGAGTTGGAAATCTATCAAAAAGTTCTTTTGAAACTATATTTACCCTTGCATCTGTGCACTGAGCCGATAGCCGTCCCATTATAAGCAGCTTCCACGCGTCACCTTCGTATTCAAGAGCACATTCGGCATTCGGATATATCTCCTTCATACGCCGGACTATCTTAGCAAGTCTTTCTCTTTTTTCTTTTTTAGTCATTATAATCTATACTCCTACGGAGCCTCCCCCACTGCCTTTTCAATAAGCTCTCTTGTCAAAGCAAGCGAAAGCCCCACGACAGTATCATAATCGCCGTTGAAGCCAATCACGAATCTGCCTCCGAGTCCTTGAATTGCGTACGCTCCTGCCTTGTCCATAGGTTCGCCGCTGTCGATATATTCTTCTATTTCATCATCGGAAAGTGTGCGGAAAACCACCTCGGTGCTTCTTACTCCGCTGTATACTCTACCGTTATAATGAACCGCCACTCCGGTATGAACGTTATGGCATCCGCCAGAAAGCATTTTTAACATTTCAAATGCATCCGACTTGTCCTTTGGTTTTCCTAAAGCGACGCCATCCTTCTCAACAAGAGTGTCAGAGGAAATAACCAAAGCGGCGGCATTATCCTCCGCAACGGCAGCCCCCTTACGAACTGCGAGAATTTCAACACCGCAGCGTGGATGTATAGATTTCGAAAGCGTCTCGTCAACCTCGCAGGTAATTATCGAAAAGGAGGGATAAAGCTCTCCGAGAAGCTCCTTCCTTCTTGGAGATTTCGACGCAAGTATAATTTTCATTATGATCTCCTATTTGCTTCGTTAGGTTAATTGTACCACATAATTTTTAAAAAGGCAACATTTAGATTATAAAATATTATTTAATATACGCAAAAAAGACGCCGCACTTCCGTGCGGCGCCCTGTAAAAGCAGTTATTATTATTTTGCCTTCTCGATATCGAGCCAAGCGTTGTAAACTTCCTGGATGTAACCCTGCTTCTGATCAAGAACAGAAGAATAGATGTGAGAGAAGGAGTTCATCTGGTAGTCGTTGTTCATAAGCATACCGTGCCATCTGGTACCGGATGCGTTACGGTCGGTCTCGCCCATGTAGTTAGCAATTGCGTCCTCGTAGGTCTTGTCGAAGCAATCGTTAACGTGGTTACGGATGTAAGTAAGCATGTCTGCATTATTCTCGCCTGCAGCACCGCCGCCGACAGAAGTAGCAAGCTTCTCGGTGTAGTACTCCTCAAGGATGTCTGCGGAGCTTCTCGACTGATAGTCAAGGTAAGCAGAGCACTGGGAGAACTTAGTGGTTACCTTAGAGATAGCCATGATTCTTGCAAGGTTATGTACAAGAGTCTTATACTCGTCGCCGTACTCAGCATTGCTTCTGTAAAGAGGAACAGGAACGATACCGAAGCCGTCGCCGGTCTTGTTCATCTTCTGATAAACCTCGTCCTCAAGAGAACCTACACAGATAACACCGCCGAAGAGAACCTGGTTCTTAGCGAATCTGATACGGATACCGTCAAGCTCAGACTTAGCATCGGGCTCAATAGCGGTAACCTGTTCTTTGGTAACTACGCATACACCGGTAGACGCATTGTTAACGAAGAGATCCTTAAGAGCGGTTGCAAAGTTGTTAAGATCGGGGTTATTCGTGGGATACTCGAAGCTACCGTCAGCCTTAGGATTAAGGATCTCAACGGAAGTGGTGTAAAGCATACCGGAGGAAGAAAGTCCCGAACCTCTACCGAGAGCGAAGCCTACACGGTTGTCGCTGATATCGGTCTTGGGGTTGGAGCCGGAGCCTGCCTGGAAGATAGCGTTAGAATACTTAGCAAGAGCGGTGTAATCCCAGCCGTTATTCCAAACGAGCTCGTAGAAGTCCTCGATGTCGTGAAGACCGTCACCGGTAAGGTCGCCTGCCGCAGAATCCTTTACGGAAATGGAGTTCATAAGCTCAGCGTTTACGGGAACTACGAGGAACGCACGCATTACGTCGATGGTGTAGTTAGATGCAAGGCAGTAGATCTGAGTCTTGGGAGTAAGGGAAAGAGACTCCATGTACTGATAGAAGTAACCCTCACCTGCCTCGGAGTCGAAGTACTCCTCTGCGTCAACAGTGGTATCGTAATCATCCTGAATGAATCTGAACCAGTTGCCCTCATCATAATCCTCGGAAAGAAGATTGGAGAAGCATCCTCTGAGTGCTGCACAGGTCATATCGTAAGCGAAGTTACAGTAAATGTCGGGGCCGTTGGTGGAACCGGAGGTGGTATCCTTAACCATGTCCTGAATGTTACCGCCCCAGCCCTTGCCGGACTCACTGTCCTGGATCCAGGTGTAGCTTACCTTAACGTTAGCTTCTTTCTGTGCAAGCTGGTTTCTCGCACGGATAGCAGTATCAAGCTCGGTAAATGCAGCGGTATCAGCACCTGCATAATATCTCTGACAGCCGGAGGTAAGCTCGGACGAGTTAGAGTTATTGGTGAGCTTGATCTTGATGTCGGTCTGAGACCAGTCACCGTACTTCCCGGGAACGGTGCTGCCGGGTTTGTCATTACCGGTATTGCCGCCGTCAGCATTGCCGTCATCGGTATTGCCGTCATCGGTATCGTCGTCATCGGTATCGTCGTCGGTATTGTCGTCCTTACCGTCGTCCTTACCGTCGTCCTTGTCGTCGTCCTTGTCGTCCTTGTTCTTGTCATCGTCATCACTCTGATTCTTGTCATCATCGTCGGTGGTGGTACCGCCGCCGCCGCAAGCTGCAAGCATAGAGATAACCATGATAAGTACAAGCAACATACTTAAAATCTTGATTTTCATACTCTTTTCTCCTTTTTATTAACCATGTTTTCACGGTTTTGTACCCATATTATAATACATATAAACTGACAAGTCAAGTCAAAAATTGTGTCCAAAGTATTTTTTTCGCACATTGCACAATCTAGCGCGAAATAATTTGTGCATAATTTACATAACGAATTTTATTCTATTGACAAAAGAATAATTTAAAAGTATAATTATAGTAATCAATTCGCAAGGAGATCTGAACGCCGATGTCAACAAACAAAAAAATCACGACCGTACTCTTTGATCTTGACGGAACTCTTCTTCCTATGGATCAGGACACCTTCGTAAAAGCATATTTCGGAGGATTATCAAAAAAGCTCCTCCCATACGGATATGAGCCGGAAAAGCTTATAGGTGCAATATGGCAGGGTACGAAGGCTATGGTAATGAACGACGGCAAGCAGAGCAACGAGCAAATATTTTGGGATGAATTTTGCTCGATCTTCGGGGAAGCGGCGAGAAATGACGAGACTCGCTTCGAGAGATTCTATATTGAAGATTTTGACAAGGTACAGACCGTGTGCGGCTTCGATAAAAGGGCAAAAGAGGCTGTGGATCTTATAAAATCTCTCGGATTCAGAGTAAGCCTTGCAACCAACCCGATCTTCCCTTCCATTGCTACCGAAAAGCGTATAAAATGGGCGGGGCTCGAGCCTACGGATTTCGAGCATTATACCACTTACGAAAACTCCCGATTCTGCAAGCCTAATCCTCGTTATTACATGGATATTCTCGACCGTCTCGGAGTTTCGGCAGACGAATGTCTTATGGTGGGCAACGACGTCGCGGAGGATATGGTAGCGGGTGAGCTTGGAATGAAGGTATTTTTGCTTACAGATTGTCTGATAAACAAAAAGGATGCGGATATTTCCGTGTATCCTCGCGGCTCCTTTGATGAGCTGATCGATTTTGTGAAGGGTGTTTCGGCATAACGAAGAAAAAACGAGGAAAGCACAGTCCTTTTGACCATGTTTTCCTCTATATCAATTTAAATAAGAGCTGCCTCCGATTCGCATTTGAGGCAGCCACAATTACTTTTTGATTATACGTTTATGCTTTTTTGTTAAATCTGTTCCGAAATAAACGACAGTAAGCAGGGCTTTGCAGGATTGACTTTCGGAAAAAGATGTGATAAAATACTAGAAAAAAAGATTGGGAGCCCGTCGTGACAGAAAGAGAATTAAGAGAAATAAAGAGGCGTTTTCGCCCGGAGAGAAGCAATATTCCGAGAATAGTCGGTTGCTTTGTCAATTCAAACAAGGAAATAATTTACAGAATATCGCAGTCGCTCGGACTTGGCGATCCGCAGGTCGGCGAAAAACTGCTGTCGGTAATGAAAAAAACGCTTTCCGGCAGCCTTGGAACCAATCTTACAGAGATTGAGTTTTCTACCAAAGAGGTCAGCGAGGGAGCCGAGCACAAGCTGCTTATGAGGCTGAAGGATTCAAGGCTTGAGGACAAGGATGCGCTCGAGGAGTTCTACCGAAAAGCAATTGAGGGAATCAAAATTGAGGGAAATTACGTCATCCTGCTTGCAAGCGACGTATACGACGTACCTACCAAATCGGCTGACGGTCAGTCGGAGGATTCGTTTACCCAATTTACATATATGATAACAGCTGTCTGTCCCCTCAAGGAGCCCGCCGAGGCACTTACCTTCCGAGAGGCTGACACCCTCTTCCATTATGCAGATTCGGCGGCACTTCTTTCCTCCCCCGAGCTCGGCTTCATGTTCCCCGCCTTCGATGACAGATGCTCTAACATCTACGGAGCTCTTTTCTATTCGAGAAGTCTTGAACAATCTCACGAAGAATTCGTGGAACGGGTGTTCAAAAAGGAGGCTCCGATACCTCCAAAAAGACAAAAAGAGGTCTTTTCGGAATGCCTTTGCGAGGTTCTCTCGGAGGAATGCAGCTTCGAGGTCATAAAGTCGGTCGAATCCCAGGTCGAAGAGATTATCGAGATGAAAAAGGAGGCTCACGATCCCGAGCCCCTGACCATAACCAAGGAGGTTGCCAAGACACTGCTTGCCAACTGTGGCATCAGCGAGGAAAAAACCGAGAAATTCGGTGAAGCAATGGACGAGGCATTCGGAAAAAACGCCGAGCTGGTGCCAAAAAACGTCCTCTCCCAAAAGAAATTCGAGTTAAAAACTCCCGAGGTCAGCATAAAGGTCGATCCCGAGCATAAGGAGCTTGTTACAACACAAGTTATAAACGGCTCAAAATACATAATGATCAAGGTGACCGATAATGCCCAGCTTAATGGAATAGAAATCTCGTTTGAATAACAAAAAGTGCGGTTTTTGTAACTTGCTGTTTACAAAAACCGCACTTTTTATCTAAATTTCACCATCTGATGAGCCCGCACTCCGTACTTGTTTTTGAAATAAAGCTTATAGGAATACGCCTCTTTCGGGATAGGTCTTGTGATGCGGCAAGCATCTCTTTCTGCTTCACTCACCTCGATTATCTTGGCAAGAGATGAGCAGATTACCTCCGGATGATTTGTCTCCCTGAAATCCATATAAACAAGTCTGCTATCGCGGTCACATTCACCCCTTAGGCGTACAATTCACATGGCAGGCTGTGCCGATGGACTTTACTGACTCGTACGTTCGACTCCGCCACTGGGTTTTCTTAATTATATCACAAGCAAAGTAACTATTCAATTGTCTTTTGTGCTGTAAAAATGTACTTTCATCTTCTTTTTGACCATGCGGCTATCGCGTGGTTTTCTTTAGTCGCCTTTTATAAACTCGACTCTACACAAAAAGAGCGGGTGTCAAAGCACCCGCTCTGTAAATTCAAATTATCCCTTGCTATCCTCGATAACATCGGTGTGACCGTACCAAACGAAGTAGCCGTCGATACCTACTACATACTTTTCGGCAGACTTAAGCTCGTCCTCGGTCTCATCAAGGGTGTCTTCCCACTCTTCCAAATCTTCGTCGTAGAGATCATCCTCATACTCGTCAATAATGTACTCTGCCATCTCGATCTGATTCTTCAAGGTTGCGAGAGCGACCTCATGCTCTTCCTTGAGCTTTTCATAATAGAGATTTGCAAGCTCCTTGTCGTCGTACTCCCATACCTTAAGTCGGTATTCTTCATGGTCGGAATCCCAAGCCTCCAGATACTTGTCCTCGCCGGGATCGAGATCCTCTGCCTCGTCGTAGAAGATTACGTCATATCCCTCATCCTCAAGGTTATCCTTTGCATCCTCGAGATCCTCGAGATAAGGAGCCGGAACCTCTTCCTCTGCCGCCTTATTATTAAGCAAAGCGTTAATATCACAGGATGCAAGAGCCAACGTGAGAGACAAAACCATTGCGAGCATCAATATACGAATCATTATATTCTTCATTTTCATTTCTCCTTACTCTCTTTTATCCCTTGCTTGCGTCAATAGCCGTCTTGGTTCCAAACCAAACCTTCTTACCGCTTCTTCCAACAACGTACTCGTCGTCCTCGAAACGCTCGTACTGCTCCTCATAGGAATCTATACTATCCTTAAGAGCCTCGTATTCACTGTCAGTGAACTCTTTCTTGTTGTTTTCCTTAAGGTGCTTTCCTATCTCGATATTGTACTTCATGTCGATGGCTTGCTTCTTGACCATAAGACGGTACTGCTCAAATACGTACTTCGCCATCTCTTCTGTGTCACAAACATAAATGTTAAGACCTTCATCTCCATCATTAGCAAACAGTAAACTAGTAATTCCAACCATTTCACTATTGCCCATCTCTTCGAGATCGGTTATATACTGTACCTCGTACCCCTCGTCCTCAAGGTTATCCTGTGCATCGCTGAGGTCAAGCTCGGGCTTCGGAGCCTTGCTGCCGTCGTCCACCTCTTCTTCGGTATTCTGCTGCTGAGCCGTAGGTAACGTACAGGAGCAGAACGAAAGCATCATACCGAGTGTAACGGTAAGAAGCGCTATTGCCATAAAAATCTTTTTCATTTTTTTGTCCCTTCCTTATTAAATATTATAGGGCCGGGCTAAAGCCCAGCCCGTATTAAGTAATACCGTATTAAAATCAGCCTTTGCTCTTCTTGATTGCCTTGTCGGTACCATACCAAACCATCTTACCGCTTCTGCCAATCACGTATTCCTTTTTGTATTCCTTGATAGCTTCCTTTGAATCTTCGATCGCCTCTTCTTTATCCTCTATCTGCTCTTCAAGCTTGTCGAGCTCATCGCTATCAAGGTCGTCCTCATACTTTTTAAGTCGATTCTTAAGTTGCTTAAGCTCGAGCTCCATCTTATCAATGGCGTACTCAGCGTACTCCATTTCCATTTCATACGCAGCCTTCTGCTGCTTGTAAGCAAGCTTAGCAGACTTGATATCCTTGTAAATATAAACGGTAAGTTGCTCGTCCTTGTCATTATCTGCTTTGAGGTATGCCTCGACGTTTACAGCAAGATATTCCTCATCGTCTACGTAGTCAACCTCATAATTTGCGTCCTCAAGATTTTCTTTAGCGTCCTCGAGGTCCTTCTCAGGCTTTGCCGCGAAGCAGGAAGCAAGAGAGAAGACGGTGCAAAGGGTAAGTACAAGTGCGAAAATGCGAATAAGTGTCTTTTTCATGGGTTTTCTCCTTTTTTTAATTTAAGCTAATAACATTATATCATCGTAAAATACACATGTCAATCTTTTTTGAATAAAATTCTTAAAAATTGTTAAAAAAAGATATATTTCGGACACAAATCGGCAAAAAACGAATTTTTAATACATTATTATGCGACAGTATTCGGTTTTTTTCGTTATTTTTTGAATAAAAATGCTTTGTCCATTCTTTTACCGCTTTTAGGTTGATTTTTTTCAGATTATGTGATATAATACTGTGGTCTGTATTAAATAAGTAACGCTGTGTCGGTTAATTTTGGCGTATGGCGTGGATATTTTGAGTTATAATACAAATAAGAAGCTTTTTGGAGAAAAAAATGTTATCTAAAAAAAAAGTAAATTCCGGGGAGAATCCTACTTCCTTAGGAACCGAGAGAAGCTCGTTTTCGGGTAAGATCGGATTCGTGCTTGCCGCAGCAGGCTCGGCAGTAGGTCTTGGCAACATATGGCGTTTCCCTTACCTGGCGGCACAGTACGGCGGCGGAATTTTCCTGCTTGTTTACGTTATCCTTGCGGTAACCTTCGGCTCGACGATAATGCTTGCCGAAATCGCAATAGGCAGAAGAACCGGACAAAGCCCCATAGGTGCTTTTCGCTCGCTTAATAAGCGCTTTACCTTTATCGGAATACTCGCATCGATAGTTCCCATGCTCATTCTTCCATATTATTCGGTTATCGGCGGCTGGGTTACTAAATACGCCTTTGGTTTCATGAGCGGCGGAATGGAAGAAATGGCAGAAAGCAGCTTCTTCGGCAGCTTCATTTCAAATCCGTGGGAGCCCTTGATATGGTTCCTCTTATTCGTTGGAGCAACGGCACTGATCGTCCTCTTCGGAGTTCAAAAGGGTATTGAAAAGGTGAGCAAAATAATGATGCCCGTCCTTGTAGTGCTTATGATCTTCGTGGTCATTTACAGCTTCTTCACCGTTGAGAACGTTTGGGAGGGCGTAGCCTACTATCTTACACCCGATTTTACAAAATTCAATTATATGACCGTGGTTGCGGCGATGGGACAGTTGTTCTATTCTATGTCGCTTGCCATGGGTATTATGATAACCTTCGGCTCATACATGAAGAAGGAAATCAGTATTAAAAAATCCGTTCATCAGATCGAGCTGTTTGACACCGGCATCGCATTCCTTGCAGGACTTATGATAATTCCCGCTTGCATTGCCTACGATCCCGATCAGCTTACCAAGGGCCCCGGACTTATGTTCGGCGTTCTTCCTAAGGTATTCAACAATATGTTCGGCGGTGCATTCGTCGGAACGGTGTTCTTCCTTATGGTGCTTCTCGCCGCACTGACCTCCTCCATTTCTCTTATGGAAACGGTTGTTGCCTCCATCCAGGATAAGTGGAAGATAAACCGTAAGATCAGCTGTCTTATAGTTTTGGCAATCAGCCTTGTTCTCGGGCTTCTTTCCTGCCTCGGTTACAGTGCGTGGGATTCTCTTCTCATCTTCGGCAAGTTCCAGATACTTGACTTCTTCGACTTCATTACGAACAGTGTAATGATGCCGATAATCGCTCTTCTCACCTGTGTTCTCGTCGGATATATCATCGATAAGAAGCCTATAATCAACGAGATCTACGACGACAATAGTGTAAAAGCGAGAAACTACTTCACAGTTATGCTTAAGTACGTAGTTCCCGTATGTCTTGTTGTTATCCTCGTGTTCTCGATCCTTGAGGGCGTAGGAGTAATTACGGTCTAAAACGTTTAACAAAAAAACTCGGTTGTATGCCAAAAACGGCACAACCGAGTTTTTTCAATACTGTACTATTTATTAGTTATGAATGATGTTGGTCATACCGCCCGAGGTAATCCTGGTCTCAAGATATTCCTTAAGTTTTATGGGATCCTTTATTCCGTCGGTATCAACGTCCCATTTGCCGGGGCAGTCAACGGTTATGTTGGCATAGTTGAACATTCTTCCAAAGAGAGTTTGATTTGTGGTAACGGAATAAACACCCGCAAATACTGTCTGTCTCTCATTTTTGTTAAGCACACCGGACTTGGTTACGATCTTCTCATCGTAAAATTCTATCGAATAGCACTTTGCGGAAAGAATTCTAGCGACCTGAATGATAAGCGGAATAACAAGCCAGAAGAAAAGAATAAGCCAAAAGTTGAGTGCGGGAACTATGCTTTTTTTAGCAACGTAATTAGGTGTCATAGTGATTTCTCCTTTCTTTGATCTACGCAAATTATATCACAATTTGAGATAATTGTCAATATCTCAAATCGAGATTTTATATAATAATTTCATAGATACTTTTCGGAGGTACTATGAGAATACGAGATTTGAGAGAAGATAATGACCTAACGCAACAGCAGATAGCAAATCTTTTGCACATCAAGCAGAATACCTATTCCCAATACGAAAACGGTCAAAGGCAATTACCCATCGAATTTTTAATACTTCTGGCATGCTTTTACAAAACCTCTACCGATTATATTTTGGGGCTCACCGACGTCAAAAAGCCCTATGCCCGCCGTGGAGAACCGAAGTAACTTTTCTCGCAAGTTGTTAAGCAAAAAAAACGGACCTCCATTATTAAAGGAAGTCCGTTTTTTGTCATTTTTGTAAGCTTTAGTTTCCAAAATCACCAAAGATCGCTCTCCGCAACCTCAACGATGTCGCCGTCCTTAAATCCCGCAGAAGAGAGATATGTCACCGCTTCGTCCCTCTTATCAACGTATCTGTTGTGACAGTCCGAGCCGAAGGTTACGGGCACGCCACGCTCAAACATCTCGCGCAAGAATTCAGCATACTGGTAATGATATTTTTCACTTGCCCTTCCGAATGCATCGAAGTTACACTCTATGTACTTCTTATTTTCGAGAAGTACCGCACAAAGCTCGTCATGCATAGATCTCGGAATAACCGAGAAATCCTCGTACCAAATGCAAGAGCCGATGTACCACGGGTGACCGAGGATGGTAACACGCTCGTCGGTGGCAAGATAGAGCTGCTGACGGTGCCAATCCCTGATAAAGACGTCCATTGAACCGGGAGTCCTTCTGTCCGACACGTCTACCCTCCAGTGTACCGCACCTACCGCATAACGGACCTTGTGGGCAAGAAGATACTCCTTGCTGACCGCAAGCTCCATATCAAGCGGCTTATCCGAGATAACGTGCTCATACCCCTCTCTTGTGCCATGCATGGCAAGGTAGTCGTACTCCGGTTTGTTTACGGGGGTAAGCTCTACGCCAAGTATAATCTCGGGGTATTCCGATTGCATCGCCTTAACGTTTTCCGCAGACTTCTCGAGAGACTCAAAAAACAGGGGCTCGTTATAGTTTACGTGGTCGGCAATGCCGATGCGCTTAAGCCCCATGGCTCTTCCCTTCTCGGCTATTTCCCTTAATGGGAGCTTTGAATCGTAGGAGGCGTCGCTATGAATATGCCAATCCGATCTGATCATAATACTTTCTTCCTTTTAGATTAGAATTTTACTTTTTAAGAATACCGCGGATGCGATCAAGGCACTCGTCGCTTACACCGCAGGACTTGAGAAACTGCGGCACGGCAACGGAAAGAGACGCATCCCTGTCCCCCCCGCGGAGCATGGCGAGAAATTCCACATAATAATCTTCCTCGCGGCTTCTGAATCCGTCTGCTCCCTCTGCCGATCCGCCGGCATAGGTGGACAAAGCAGTAAGCTCGTAATCGGTATGTATTTCATCGTCGCTCTCACCGCAAAGTGCACGAAGATAAAGGGCTATCATGCCGGTTCTGTCCGCACCGCCCAGGCAGTGAACGTATATGGGGTAATTACTCTCGTCGGACAAGAACTCCATAATTGCACGTATTCCCGCTCTATGCTCGTCCTCAAACACCTCGGCGTAAGGGCGGTAAGGAAGGCGTATACGTCGCACTCCTTCACCTGCGGGTGAGACCTCGGAAAAATCCGTCTTTTCCTTCCTTAATTCAATATCCGTCCTGATACCAAGCTCTTCCGTGAAGGTCGTCTTACCCCTTTCGGTAATTCCCCACCCCTCCCGGGATCGTGATTTTTTTAAGGCACTGCCTCGGTAAACCATCCCCTGCTTTATTCCGATTCCGCCAATATCACGAACGTTAAGAACACCGTCAATTCTTACGAATCGGGGCGAGGAGCCTTTTGTCGCAAAGCGATGCCACAGCCCACCGTTCACACGCCAGCGATAACTCTGCCCTATCTTCAGGTTATCTATCTCGGTGTAATTTTTATCGGTCAGAAAGACCTTCGGAGAAGAACTCCCTTCCTCCGAGAGCTCAACCGTGTATTCCTTCGAGCCGTCGGACTCCCACCAAAGCTTTAGTCTTTCGGGATAGGAGCATTCCTTATCCTCCTTTGCCGTTTTGAGCCAATCCAGAGCCTTTGCGGTTCCGTGTTTACGTATTAATTCAATAAACGTGTTTTGAAGCTCGGTGTGAGTATCGAAAAGATATCCCTCCTCGGGAAAAATCAAATTTGCCATAAATACCCACCTTTCTAAAGGTATTATATCACTAAATCCACCAAATGTAAAGAGTCTAAACAACTCCGTTTCATTTTACAACGCCACAAAGAGAGTGCAAGCTACTCTTTTTTTCAAAAAAACCAAAAAAAGATTAAAAAGGTACTTGACAAACGCTTTCAATTGTGCTAGAATATACGAGCGTGAAAAGCACATAATTAAATATAGCGGAATTGTGTAAAGGTAGCACAGCAGACTCTGACTCTGTATGTTGGGGTTCGAATCCCTATTCCGCTGCCAAAGAAAAAAGCAGAATGCGAAAGCAATCTGCTTTTTTCAGTTATATTCGCCTTGCGGCGAGTTCTATGCATTTCGTGCGTGATATGTCCTTCGGACGTGATATGCGCTTCGTGCGTTGAAAGTTACAAGGCGAATATAATATCACTGCGGAACGAAGTGGAGCAATATCACTTTTGCGGAGCAAAAATATCACGCTGAGCGAAAGCAAAGCATATCACTAAAGCTCTTTACAACTTGTTACTATTATGATATACTATATTCGAGGTGATGACAATGGCAGAAAGTATTTTGAGAGATAAGTCCAAAGAGTTTGCAAAGCAGATCGTTTTTCTTTGTCGTGATGTTAAAGCGAACATGAAAGAGTCTGTTTTGACAAATCAGCTTTTGCGCTCCGGAACATCTATCGGCGCAAATATCCACGAGGCACAATATGCGCAAGGAACAAAGGATTTTATAGCTAAATTGGAAATAGCGCAAAAAGAGTGCTACGAAACGGAATATTGGTTGGAATTGCTTTTCGAAACAGGTTATATCCCTGAAAATGTATATAAGCCCTTGCAAAATCAATGCGGTCAAATCCGCAGAATGTTGATTTCTTCGTTAAATACAACGAAGGCTAATCAAAGTAATAAGTAAGTTTCAAAATTCGAAGACATACATAGGAAGACATACATAGAATGTGGTATAAAATATTCATCGAGGATGAATTCATAAATTATTTTAGTGATGAATACAACACTTTTACGATAACCGAAAATGGTAAACAAGTATTAGCTCCTACATTTTTCAGGTTTGCTCGTATTGTAAGAGGGGTAACAGCCGGTTGGGCTCACTCGGATATCGCACTTCCCGAAGATTACATGAATTATATGCAGGAAAATGAGCCAGACCTCTTCCGTGGGTATACTTTTTGCAAAGAGAATAAAACTTCGAATGATAGACAATATCTTTCTAAAATTTGGAGCTCAATACCTAGGGATCAGAACGAATCCCCGTACGATGTTGATTTGGAAAAATTGAATGCAGAGCAATGTGCCGTTTTGCTAATGTATCCGTTTTGGTCAAGAATGGATGGTCATTTTGAAATATCCTTTCAAGAGGCCGGTCGTTTAAAAAAATATTTGCTCGCTCTAAAGAAAAAGGCCGACGAAATATTATAAAACTGTCATATCAGCAGCCATAAAATAAAACCCCGTTTGAATTCGAATCCTAGTAGCAAACCCCGAAAAATATCTTTTTCGTAGCCTTTATACAACGAACGAGCCACCCATAAGGGTGGCTTTTTTCGTTCGTTGGCAGAGGAACAGTCTCTCGCACCACAGTGCCAAAGGCACGGGGTTCGCATACCTCAACCTTCGGTTGGGATTTTTGCACACCGGACGCAGAGTGTGCGAATCTTCGCCACCGACGAACATCTCTATTCCGATTTCATTTACAAACAAGCAATTATTGCTATACTAACCCCCAAAAAAGCAGGTATTAAAGCTCAATATTTGCACGAAAGGGCAAACATTTTTTTATTGAGTTATGCACTGAAAGGCAGACATTGCACATTGATAGTAAAAAACAACTATAAAACAAAAATAATATTGATTTACTATCAATTGTGCGAAATTCCTATTGATTTCGGTAGCTTTCTTATGATATAATCATATTAAAATCAGGGGGTAAGTTATGGGCAGAATAAGCTATAAAACTCACTTTGAATCAAAAAGAGCCGACGGCAGACACACGGCATCTCTTGCGGCATTTACCGAGAGGCTGCGAAATCTTGTGCCGAAGCTTGCACTACCTAAAGAGCTGACACCCGAGGTCTTTTACTCCTGGCAGGGAGAGGTCAGAAAGAGGTATAAAGAGCTTCTCTGTATTCCGCCGATAAAACGCCAAGAGGACCCCGTCAGGCTATATGCCGAAAAAAGAGATGGCTACTCGGTAGAAAAATGGGAATTTTACCCCGACGAATATACGGTAGTCCCCTTCCTCGTGCTTATTCCCGACGGTGCATCAAGTAACGAAAGAGTCCCGGGAGTAATCTGCCTTCCCGGCTCTGTGCACAGTAAGGAGTTTATCTCGGACGAGCCCCTGCTTTCTCCCTATAACTGTCGCTTTGAAAAATTCCCCGAAAGAAACAGAATGGCAAAGTATATCGTAAAAAACGGTATGTGTGCCTTCGTTTTTGACAACCCGGCAACGGCGGAGCTGGGACTTCCGACCTCAAACGAGACCGTCGATAAATGGAATTACCATTCCAGGACAGAGATGGTTTACGGCTACCTTCAGGCGGGAGTAAGCTATCCGGGAATGTCGGTTTACAATATTCTCTCGTTTATTCAGTATCTTCCCCTCTTTGATTTCGTGGACTGCGAAAGACTTGCCGTATCGGCTCATTCTCTCGGCACGGAGACAGCAATGTCCCTCGGTGTCCTTTGTGACGGAATCAAGGCTGTAATTTTCAATGACTTTTTAAACGATGACCGAGTCAGATTTTGTGCAACCACCGAGTCGGAGGAAGGAAATATGGGGCTCGGAATCGGCTTTTGGCATACGGTTCCCGGCTCTTGGGAATACTTCGGATTCCCCGATCTGTGTGCCGCTATTGCACCAAAGCATATAGCCTTTAACGAGGGCGGAGCCGACGAATGGTTTAATACAGTAAGACGTGCATATACAACCCTTGGAGTCACAGATAGGCTTCAGATATCTCATTACCCGAAATACAGCGACGAGAACTCAAGGAGCTATCACGACGACCTTCCGAGAAGCGGCTTAAGCACCGCGGAATACTATGCCATGAGCTACTGTGACCCACAGGATCACTCCTTCAGAGAGGAGCCGTCGATCTCGCTTTTGAAAAAGGCGTTCGGAATTTGATTTTTATCCAATCAAGAGTGCTAAACAAAAAACTTGCAGACAAAATATACTAGTCTGCAAGTTTTTATTATGTTATGTAACGTATAGTTTTCATTTAAGAGAATTTCAATCCTCAATCCCTGCGATAGCGCCCACGTCACGAAGCATATACTTCGGTCTGTATGGGAAGTTATTCACAGTCTCGGGGGTAGACACACCGGAAAGAACCAGCACCGTGTCAAGCTCACTCTCAATACCGGCTATAATATCGGTATCCATTCTGTCTCCGATAAGTGCCGCATCTGCTCTGTGGCAGTTGAGCTTTTTAAGAGCGTGACGCATCATAAGAGGGTTGGGCTTACCGACAAAATACGCCTGCTTACCCGTGGTCATTTCAATAGGCGAGATAAGTGCACGGCAGGCGGGGATAATTCCGCTCTCCGAAGGACCGGTCAAGTCACTGTTGGTTCCGATGAGCTTTGCACCGTTCATAACAAGTCTTACCGCTTTTTCTATCTTCTCATAGCTGAGCGAACGTGTCTCTCCGAATACCACGTAGTCGGGATTTACGTCATTCATACTGAAGCCTGCCTCATAAAGAGCAAAGGTAAGTCCGGGCTCACCGATAACGTACACCGAGCCGTGAGGACACTGCGTCTTAAGGAATGATGCGGTAGCCAAAGCACTCGTGTAAAAATGCTCCTCTCCAACGTGAAGCCCCATTCTGCCAAGCTTCTGTGCAAGCTCTCTCGGAGAGCGCTCCGAGCTGTTGGTCAAGAATAGATAATTTTTCTCGCCCTTTTCAAGCCATTCAACAAACTCCTTAACGTGAGGGATAATGCGATTGCCGTGATAGATAACTCCGTCCATATCGCATATAAAGGCTTTTTTGTTTCTTAATTCCGTAAGATCTAATTTGTTTTCCATTTAATTCTCCGTTTTATATGAAATTCTGTTCGTTGATTGTCAGCCTGAATTTAAGTCCGAGTCTATCCGCCGCTCTTCTGCAAAGAGTCATTCTCACCAAGAATATCTCAAAATAATCCATAAGCGAGCTTATTTCGGTATCAATTTTAAGTGTCAATCGGATCTCTCTTTTATCCTTATCAATATCAAGCCTTGATTCCTCAACCGAATAGTTAACTCTGTCGTGAATGTCAAAGGTTGTCACGTCGGAATTTCTCACCCTTGTGCGTCTTACGTCTGCCTTGTCCGCCAGGATAAGAGCTGCCGAAACATCGTTTACGGGAACGCCTGTTCCCTCGTCGTGATTGCCGATAGCCGTTACCACTGTGGCGATGTCCTCTGCGGGCATTTTCAAATTATCAAGAATTCTGAACGCCATTACCGCACCGCTCTGAGAATGCTCACTGCGATTAACGAGATTCCCAATATCGTGCATAAATCCCGCAATTCTCGCAAGCTCTACACTGTGAGCATCGTGATCGGTTGCCGTAAGTATTCTCGCCGCATCGAAGGCTACTTTTTCAACGTGAGCGAAGCTATGCTCGGTATAGCCAAGGCTGACCAAAGAGGCGTCAGCCGCTTTTATATACGTTCTTATGGCTTCGTTTTCTTTAATATCCTCGTAAGTCAGCATATTTCCTCCGTATAGATGTTTTTCCTAAATAATTATATACTAATATTTTTGGTTTGTCAATAGAAAAACAGACGGTAAGACACCCCTACCGTCTGCTTTATTTTTTATTCTAAGGAATTTTTATATATCTGTTCAATAACTCTTACAGCGCGCCTGCCGTCATAGCAATCCGACACAATCTTTTCCTCTCCCCGAATTGCCGAGATGAAGTTCATTACCTGTGCCTTGTGATAATAAACGTTGGAAACGGTATTGGTGCTTGCTCCGCTGAAATAGCCGACTTCGGAAACGTGTTCTTGAACCTCACCCTTAATCATGAGAGCGGTGATGTTATTCTCGGTCATCTCCACGTAACCCTCACTGCCGTGAATTTTAATAACTCGCTCAAATCCGGGATAAGCACAGGTAGATGCCTCAATAACTCCGAGAGCACCGCACTCAAACTCCGCAACAGCGGTAAGAGTATCCTCCGCCTCTATTTTATGACAAGCAGTCTTTTTCATAGCTTTTACACGCAAAATGTCACCCATAATATACATTACGAAGTCAATTCCGTGAATTCCCTGATTGATCAGAGCTCCGCCGCCGTCAAATTTCAGCGTGCCTCTCCAATTACTGTTGCCGTAATAAGACTCGTCACGGTAGTACTTCATTGTAAGCTCGACAAGCGAAATTTTACCGAAAGCACCTTCTTCAACAAGGCGTTTTACCTTGACCACGTCCTCGGACATACGCATCTGTGCCATAACGGTAAGCTGCTTTCCCGTTTCTTTGATCTTTTCAATTATCTCATCACAGTCGGCAGCCGACAGTGCCATTGGCTTCTCAAGCACAACGTGCTTTTTCGCCTCGAGTGCGGCTATGGCATTTTCCTTGTGAAAATAGCTTGGTGTCGTAACCGTAATAATATCAATATTTTCGTCGGCAAGCATTTCCTCGTAGCTTCCGTAAGCACGAGCTCCGTACTCCGCCGCAAATTTCTTTGCCGAGTCGGGATTTTTATCGGCAACTCCGACAAGAACGGCATCAGGAAGCTCGGCAAGCAGCCTTGCGTGAGTTGTTGCCGCCGCACCGCAGCCGACTATTCCGAAATTAAATATATTTTTCACTTTCAATCCGCCTTAACAGTTAATACAGAATAAGAACGTCAAGATACCCTTCTACCTTCGTTTTTACCGAGCGAACCACGTACTCGTCCACCCTCTCGAGAGAAGGATTATTGATTAGAGCATCGTCGGCATAATCACAGCGGTTGAATTCCACCTCAACCACAAGAGGAAGCCCCGCTTCCATCGGAGCAAAGCTCCCGCGCAGCTCATAGCCACGGCAAACCGCATCGTAAATACGTTTTCTCGCCTCGGAAAGAGGAAGACAATCCGCCACATTACGTCTGATCGCAGTTTTGACAACCGCTGTTGGTATATCGGGGAAAAGCCCCTCCGCCTCGCGGCAGGCGGCAAGATCACCGCTGACAGCTACCACGGGTACTCCGAACAGACCTGCGAAAAATCCCGCCTGAGACATCTCGCCTATTCTCTTGCCGTTATAGAAATATCTATGTATCTTTGCTGAATTCTGAGTATGATCAAGAAAGGCAGTCATTGTACCCGCCATTGCGTGCATTCCGATAAGAACCACACAGGATATGTCCTTTATCACCGAGGAAAGCTCGGCAATAGTCACCTGATGTGCTCTGCTATCAAGCATTCCCTTGATAAAGTTATGCCCCGAGCCGTGTCCGTCTAAAACGTATACAGTCTCAGCACCCTTGTCAAAAAGAGCTTTGACCGCTACGTTCGTATCATCTACAAGCTTCTCGCAGGCATCCTTGTATAAAGGACTCTCGGCAGGTATCGCATCAATGGTGCTGACACCCGATATGCCCTCAAGATCTGTTAAAATCAGCGCTTTTTTTCCGTTCCTAACCATTCGTTCCTCTTCTTCTGCACCTCTTCGTTTTCCTGACCGTGCCATCTTCCGCCCTGCTCCTTGTCGCTATCGCCTTCAAGAAGCTCCTCGTAATTCACAGCAACCTTTCTGAAGACCTCCGCGTACTTCTCGATCCACTCCTTATCGTAATGCTTGAACCACGGTACCGAGAAGCAGCTTCTCTCCTCGGAGGGAACAAGAAGCTCGTCATCCGCTCTGACGTCTCTGTCATTGAAGACGATACGGCTGGGCTTACCAAGCCCGAAGAAATCATAGCCCTTGAAGTAGGGGTGGGTGTGCAGGCAATAATTACCGCCTTCCCATGAGCTGAATGCACCGCCAAACTCGGCTCTCACCGCCTCGGCAAATCTCTTTGCAGATAGTCCGCCGAATGCCTCGGGATGATATGCACAAAGAGGATAGTAGAAGCCACCCATAGTAGAGCCGGTAGACTCATCTACTCTTACGGGCTTAAAGCCGGGAATATCCTCAATTAGATCAAAGAAATAATTCATCGCACGGCGGATCTCCTCGGTTCTCTCATCGTAATACTTGAGCTGACCTCTTCCGAGAGCCGCGCAAAGCTGGTTCACTCTGCCCTTAACACCGCCGAGAGGAATGTGGAAGAAATCCTTTAAATAATCGGTTTCTGTAATATACTGTGCATTATTTCTCTCGTAGTGACCGTAAGCAATAGCTCTTTCGTAAACCTCAACGTCGTCGGTTACGAGCATACCCATCTCACCTGCGGCAAATGATTTACCGCTCATCATAGACATAGCCGCAACCTTACCGAAGGTACCGACCTTACGTCCTTTGTAAAGAGAACCGTGAGCATGAGAGCAATCCTCGATAACGGCAATACCGTGTCTGTCTGCGATCTCCATAATTCTGTCCATATCGCAGGGATAACCAACGTAGTGAACCGCAACTATCGCCTTGGTTTTCGGAGTAATGCATCTTTCAAGATCGTCGGGATCGAGGCTGAGCATTTCGTTTATGTTACAGAAAACAACGCTTGCTCCAAAGGTCTGAGCCTGAGAAACACTTGCCCAATAGGTCTTTGTGGGGCAAATAATTTCGTCACCCGCACCAAGTCCTACACCGAACATAGCCGCCGCCAAAGACATTGTACCGTTAGTGAATGCAAGAGCATACTTTCTGCCCTGCCACGCCGCAAACTCTTCCTGGAACTTCAGAGTAATATCAATACCGGAAAACTTATTGTTTTCAATAACGTCCATAGCCGCAGCTCTATCCTCATCGGTGAGTATAGGCCATTTGAAAAGTTCTTCCGGTGCACGCTCTTTGATAAGAGGCTCACCACCGAGTAATGCAAGTTTTTTCATTGTTATATCTCCAATTTGTTTATTTTTGTAAATTCAAGTTGTCAATTATGGTTGATTTCTCGAAGTATGCTCCGGACGACCTGTCTTGCGGCGGCATCAATTCCCTTGTCATTAAGATGAACAAGATCCTCCTTAATGTACTCGTCGGCGTGTTCCTTCACGAGGGCGTGAAGATCGTTGATATTAACCCCGAGAGCCTTAAGCCTTGGTACAAGTGCCTCGTTGTACTCTTCGATAAGTGCATTAGAGTTGTATGTGTGTCCTTCAAGCACGGGAGTCGTAGTTGCGAAAATGACGTGGGGAGTAATCTTGAGCAGCTCCCTTGCGATCCTCTCCATTGTATCCAGATAAAACTCCAGGGGAGTAAAGGGCTCGCCCTTCTCAAAGATAGAGCATATATCCCAGAGTCCGTTATTCCAATGAATAACGTCGCTGCCCTCGATGTCCTCTCGCCAATCGAAGAGTCCTCTCAGGGTATAGGCGGAATATCTGCAATTGTCTTCCGGCTGAAAGACGGTAAAGCCCTCTCCGAGAAGCTCGGGAACCTTAGTACCGTATCCGATAAGTCGGATAGAGTCTCCAAGTAAAGTGACCTTCATTTTCAGCTCCTTTAGACCAAGCCAAGAAGTCTTTCGGCGTTACCTCGGACGAGCTTATAATAGTTCTCTGCCGAGATCATACCGTCATCATACATCTTATCAAGGAAGTCGTTGAAGGCAAAGGAGAAACGCTGGAAGGTAGCACAGATATCGCATCCGTACATAAGTCTGTCCGAAAATTCCTCGATAAATCTTGCGGCATACTCCGGATCACGCATAAGAGCGTTTGAGCCGCTGGTAGCAGAAAGATCGCAATAGAGGTTATCATACTCACGCATAAGCTTTGCAATTATTCCGTCGGTAACCTTGCCCGTAGGATAGGTATTCCAGGTCACCTCGTCAACATCACCGGAGATCTGCGACCAGAAATTAGCCGAGTGACCGAAAATTTTAAGCTTCTTATGCTTCTTCAACATCTTCTCAAGTCTCGGAAGTCCTACCTCGTCAACTATTCCGTAATAACCGCCAAACTGAGGTGCAATATGTATCGTGACCGGCATATCGCACTCGCCGCAATGATAGAAGAGGTTATCCATTAGGGGATCGTCTGCATAAAGCTGAGCGGTAAGCTCGCCAACCCCCTTCGCACCGAGATTTTTATAGTGCATAAGCAGCTTTGAAAGATCAGCCTTTGGATCATTTCCCGAAGCTCTGGGATCAACTCCGCAGAACCAAAGGAATCTGTCAGGGTGCTGATCGGCAACGTACTTTGCATCAAGGCTGGTTATCTGCTCGTAATGATACTCGGATGACGTCAGCGGTAGCAGAACGCCCTTCTCTATGTTGAGCTCATCGTAGAACTGTATCTGCTGTGCGGCAGTAAGCATAGGAGCGCCCGACTGAAGAGGCGGCGCAAATTCCGGGAATGGAGAGACGTGAGCGTGAACGTCGATCTTTTTTGTACTTTTTACGTTATTCATAAACTTGTACCTACCTTTGTGAATTCATTATATGATATTTATTTTATTATTTCAATAGGCGATATTGCTATGTTTTTGGACAATCTTGCTATTTTATCCTTGCTTTCTTCGGTGACACTCCCTTAAGTCTTTTATAGCACCGATAAAAGTAGCTGATGTCCGAAAATCCGCACTCGACCGCGATCCTATCAATGCTTTTGTCACTTTCCTTGAGCATAACGTCTGCAAGCGATATTCGGTATGCGGTAACGTATTGAACAACCGTCATCTTCATCTCTTCCTTGAAGATTCGGCAGAAGTGGTATTTACTTATATTGCAAAGTCCTGCAAGCTCGTCAAGGCTCATCTGACTTGAATAATTTTCAAAAATCGCCGTAAGAGCGGGAGCGATAAGCTCCGCAGACTTACCCGCACCGTGCAGATCGCCTCTGGAGCCATCCATGTCGGTATAATCCCTAAAAAGAAGGGCAAAAAGCTCGGTCACAAGGCTATGCACGACAAGGCGGTAATTCTCCTTTTCATCGGCAAGCTCCTCGCATATCCGCCTCATAATAATCGAAAGGCGTTTGTCCTCTTTAATAAAGCGGTTTATCCGCCTCCCCTTGGATATGAACAGATGCCTAAGATCAAGACCTCCGGGAGTAAATTCCTTCAAAAAGTCAAGCCCCACCATAAGCAGGATGTATTCGCCCTCATAGCCCTTAATATCAAGGTTTGAATGTATATCAAAAGGGTTAACAACGGTCAGATTTCCCTCCGTCGCCAAAAAGACCTCGCCGCCTATCATAACTGCAGAGCTGCCGTTATAGTAATACTTGATCTCCAGCTCCTCGTGAAAGGCTCTGTCATTCTCACAAAACCTACGCTTCTCGCACATTATTCTGAAATCCTCGGAGGGAAAAACGATCCTTTGTGCTATAATAGGTGCTTCAATTCTATTCATACTGCCGCCTCCTTCCTTTTTAATTATAACAAAGCACCGCGACAATGTCAATAGCACTTATAGCAAGATAGGAGAATAAGGCTTATGACTCTACTCACTTCAAATCAAGATCGGCACTCTTTCATATCATCAAAGCGAAATACCTTGTATACGGTAGATTCAAATCCCACCAAAGGATTTTGCTATGAGGCTAGCAAGTCGGATCGTAGCCATGTCGTTCTGTGGGCCAAGGAGTTGGAGAGATATTTTGTCTTCCTAAGACCGCTTGGCCTCCGACTTCTTCAAATCAAGATCGGCACTCTTTCATATCATCAAAGCGAAATACCTTGTATACGGTAGATTCAAATCCCACCAAAGGATTTTGCTATGAGGC
>JAZRMT010000061.1:0-13113 GCA_045647805.1 Eubacteriales bacterium
TCAAAGCATATTTTAACACGAAGAAAGCTCTATTTCAAGTGCAAATAAAAAAAAGACAAAAACATTTAAAAAACTACTTGATTTTTTCATAAGCATGTGTTATAATAGCTACAACTGTGACTGCGCCTTTTTGGCAAAACAGTAATATTATCAGGACGGTCCTCTGCGATGCTCTGTATGAACGTCCGAAGTTTAAAGGAGGCCCTAAAATGGAAAAGATCCAGGCTTTTGTAAGTGAGCAGCTTAAGACCGAAGTACCTCAGTTCGGCATCGGCGACAGCGTAAAGGTTTACGTTAAGATCGTCGAGGGTGAGAAGGAAAGAATTCAGATGTTCGACGGAACCGTTATCGCAAGACACGGCGGCGGCATCTCCGAGACCTTCACTGTAAGAAGAGTTTCTTACGGCGTAGGCGTTGAGAAGACCTTCCCCCTTCATTCTCCCAACGTTGACAAGATCGTAGTTTATCGTGAGGCGAAGGTTCGCCGTGCTAAGCTCTACTATCTTCGTTCTAGGGTTGGTAAGGCAGCAAAGGTTAAGGAAAAGGTTTAATTTCCTTTCCGAAATAAAAGAGCCGCAAAATGCGGCTCTTTTATTTTTCCTATTCTACTTATAAAGACCAACAAATCTCTTACGCCATATTCTCTGACAGCTTCTTGCCGCCGAGTATATGGAAGTGCAGATGCTTGACCGACTGACAGCCGTCCTCACCGATGTTAGAGACGATACGATATCCGTTGGTAAGACCGAGCACGGCTGCAATTTTGGGAATTGCGGCGAATATTGCCGCCACATTACCCGAATTCTCTGCATTTATTGCATCGGCAGAGGGAATATGCTCCTTCGGAACAACAAGGCAATGAACGGGAGCCTGAGGATTAATGTCGAGGAAAGCGTAGCAAGAGTCGTCCTCGTAAACCTTCTTGGAGGGGATATCCCCTTTGATTATCGCACAAAATAAGCAATCCATTTTATAAATATCCTTCCTGATTGTTTTTATGTTATTGTAGCACATATTTCATAAAATTTCAATACTAAAATAATAAAAAACGCCTAGTCTGTTGCCTTGACATTAACTGCACCTTATGATATAATTATAAAAAATAAAAGGAGGGAATTATGTCTTACGACCATTTTGAATTTCCGAGTTTTCCGTGTGAATATGATATGTGGGATGCCGTAAAGGCTGAGAAAAGACCGATCGTCGTATACGGAATGGGCAACGGTGCCGATAAGCTGATTTCCCGACTTGAGAAATACGGAGTTGAAATTGCTGATTTCTTCGCCTCGGACGGATTTGTAAGAGGTCACTTCTTCCACGGCAAACGAGTGCTTTCGCTATCCGAGGTCAGAGAAAAATACGAGGATTTTGTTATCCTTTTATCCTTCGCCACAAGTCGTGACGAGGTTCTTTTCCTCCTTCGTGAATTAGATATGAGATTTGATATGCTCATACCCGATATGCCGGTTGCGGGAGCAGAGGAATATTTTGATAAAACCTTCTTTAATGAGAATTATGAAAGCCTGCTTTCAGCATACGAATCTTTGTCCGACGAGGACTCGAAAAACTGCTTTTCTGCCATAGTGAATTATAAGCTGACGGGAAGGATGAAATATCTTGTCGGAGCTTTCTCACATAAGGATGAAAAGTACTCGCTTCTCAACCTGAAAAAAGTCGAAAATATGATCGATGCAGGTGCCTATAACGGTGATACCGCAAGAGAGGCAAAAGCATATTTTAAAGGCTTGAAGAATGTGTACGCCTTGGAGCCCGATAAACGCAATTTCAAGAAACTTGCAAAATATTCCGAGGCAGAAACGGATATTTATATCAATCCTATCAACGCTGCTGCCTGGTCCGAGAACCTTACGGGTAGCTTTAACGGAAGCGGAAACCGCAATTCATCGGTCAATTCCACAGCCTCCTTTGAGCATAAGGAGGAGGGGGTAGATCTGGTCAAAATAGATAGCCTTGATCTGCCCGGTACAGACTATATTAAATACGATGTTGAGGGGGCGGAAAGAGAGGCTATTCTAGGCTCGCTTAATAGAATAAAAAACGATCGTCCCGCCCTTCTCGTTTCGCTTTATCACAGAAGCCGTGATATATTTGATCTTGTGCTGCTTCTTACCGAAAGTCTTGATGACTACAAGTTGTATCTCAGAAGATCAATGTGTGTTCCCGCCTGGGAGCTTGACCTTATCGCAATACCGAAAGAGTGCTTTTAATTTGGAGAAATTTTAATGAACAGACCAGAACTTCTTTCACCCGCCGGCAATTTTGAGAAGATGCGCTCGGCAATACTTTACGGTGCCGATGCAGTCTACCTTGCAGGACAGGTGTTCGGTATGCGTGCCGCTGCCGATAATTTTACCGTCGAAGAGCTACGCTCCGCCGTTGCCTACGCCCATGAGCGTTCCGTAAAGGTTTATCTGACGCTTAACACTATGCCGAGAGAGTATGAATACGGGAAGCTAAAGGAATACCTTACAGAGCTTTCCGACGTAGGACTTGATGCAATGATAGTTGCCGATATCGGCGTGCTTATGCTGGTAAAGGAGCTTTTGCCCGAAATGGAGATACATATTTCCACGCAGGCAAATGCAACAAGTGCCGCTGCCTGTAAGGCGTGGTATGATCTCGGTGCTAAGCGTGTTGTTCTTGCCAGAGAGCTTACTCTCGAGGAGATCAAGGCTATAAGAGCGGGTATTCCCGAGGAGCTTGAGCTTGAATGCTTTATTCACGGTTCAATGTGCGTTTCTTACAGCGGTCGCTGTCTTCTTTCCGGTCATATGGTAAACAGAGACGGTAACAGAGGAATGTGTGCACAGCCCTGCCGCTGGAATTATACGGTGAAGAGATATGAAATCGAGGAGGAGAAGCGTCCCGATCTCAGAATGCCCATTGAGGAGGTAGACGGTGAGACCTTTATAATGTCCAGCCGAGACACCTGCACTATCGAGCATATTCCCGAGCTTATCGAAGCGGGTATCAATTCCTTTAAAATCGAGGGAAGAATGAAATCCGCATATTATACAGCAGTAGTAACGAATACCTATAAAATGGCGATCGATTCCTATTTTGGCGGTAATTATTCCTATGATCCCGCCTGGTACAGAGAGCTTGAATCTGTAAGTCACAGAGATTACGCCACCGGATATTATTATTCCGATTCCCATACCGATCCTAACCTCACTCCAACTACCGGTTATATTAAAGATAAAGCATTTTTAGCTATCGTTGTATCATACGATGAAAATACAGGGATTGCAGAGCTCACTCAGCGTAACAAAATGTGCTTTGGAGACTCCGCCGAGCTTCTTACACCCGGCAGAACGGGAATTCCTCTCACCATAGGTGAGCTTTTTGACGAAAACGGAGAGCCAATAACCGCAACTCCCCATCCGTATATGAAATTCTTTATGAAAATGCCCTTCGCTGTAAAGGCGGGCGATATTCTTCGTGCAGGATAAGTGAGGAAATAAAATGCGATTTATTGAAATACTGAAAGCTATACTGATAGGTATAGTAGAAGGAATAACCGAATGGCTTCCCGTAAGCTCTACCGGACATATGATACTCGTTGACGAGTTCGTCAGCCTCGATGTTTCCGAGCACTTTCTAGAGCTGTTTTTGGTCGTAATTCAGCTCGGAGCGATTATGGCTGTTCCGGTGCTGTTTTTCGGTAAGCTGAATCCTTTTTCCGCCGCCAAAACTCCGGAGCAGAGAAAAGCGACGTGGACGCTCTGGTTTAAGGTTATTGTCGGAGCGATACCCGCCGCGATCATCGGCGTCATTCTTGATGACTTCTTTGATGAGTATTTTTACAATTACGTTGTAGTTGCGATTGCACTTATAGTCTACGGTGTGCTTTTCATAGTAGTAGAAAATATGAAAAAGAAAAGTGCCACCAGCTTCCGTGTTGAGAACGTAGAGGATCTTACCTATACAGATGCCTTGAAAATAGGTGCCTTTCAGGTTCTTTCGCTCATTCCCGGTACCTCACGCTCGGGCTCGACCATTCTCGGCGGTATGATGAGCGGTGTTTCAAGGTCGGCAAGTGCGGAATTCTCCTTCTTTATGGCTATTCCCATTATGATAGGTGCATCATGTCTTAAAATACTGAAATTCCTTCTTGACGGTTATACCGTAACGGGTGAGGAGATAGGTCTTTTGTTTATAGGAATGGCTGTATCCTTCATTGTTTCGCTCTTCTCGATCAAATTCCTTATGGATTTTGTAAAACGCCACGATTTCAAGCCCTTCGGCATATACCGTATAGCTCTCGGAGCACTTGTTCTTGGTTACTTCTTGATCAAAACACTTGTTTAAGAAAGGCAAAAAGTTGAAAGCATAAAAGAGATTTATTCTTATCTTATGTCACTCTGAGTATAAAACGAGCGGCTCGCAAGAACAGTGCGAGCCGCTCGTTTTAGTTATAAAGTTTAAACCGTATAACCCCTATTTACCATAAATTCCTTTGCAAGCCTTCCGTCGAAGTCCTTCGGGGCAAAATTGCCCTTTACACAGCCCGCCGCCGCAAAGCCGCATGCCTCGCCGGTTGCCGCCATATTTCCCATGACTCGGTATGAAGCGTGAGGGTAGAAATCACCCGAAATACATCTGCCCGCAAGCATAAGATTACCGCATTCCTTGGCAACGAGACAGCGATAGGGAATATTGTAGGGCTTAGTGTGAATTCCTCTTTTGCAATCGAGAGTGTCGTCGCTTTTCAGCTTGTGAACGTCAACGCCGAACTTAACGAGACAAATTCCGTCCTCAAAGCGTCTGCCCTCGATTATATCGTCGTTATTTAATCTGTATTCGCCATAAATCCGTCTGCCCTCGCGAATACCGATATGAGAACTGGTAAAGGCGGTGTAAAGATTCTCGTATCCGGGAATCATTTTATGATTTTCAATAACCTCAAAGACCTCTTTTCTGCCGTCAAGAACCGCATTGGAAAGAGAAACAATATCGTCGGGCATAACGTCGTATTGGAAGTTGATCCCCATACACCAGGTCTTAAGCGAGGGAAGCTTTCTCACCGATGCCTGACCTGCGGAAATAGTGATGCCGTGGTCCTTAAGCATATTAGAATAAGCAGTTTTATCCTCACCTTTTTCGGTTCCGCTGTAATCCTCTGGCATACCGACAACGCAAACGCCGAGGCTTGCAGGCGAGGGCCTTTTTTCAAAGGGATCACCGCATTCCCAGGAACAGCCTGCCATATCAGCAACGATACCGTTTCCGCTTGAATCAATAAAGATTTTTGCTTTTACAGAATAGTTGCCGCATTCGGTAGCAACAAGAAGCTCGTCGATCATGTTTCCGTTCATATTGACTGCCGCTATCTGGCTATGGAAAAACACCTTAACACCCGCATCACGACAAGCCTGGTCAAGGAAATACTTGCAGCCCTCGGTGTCAACCATGAATCCTGGAATTCTCTTGCCATTTTCATCGGTAGGACTTCCGTATCTGGTACAGGTCATATTATGCTCGTTGAGGAAATCGAAAAGCTCTCTGACTATACCGCCCTTGTTATCCGAATCGAGAATAATAGGCATAAATCCCTCGGTAAGAGTTCCCCCAAGGCTGCCCGCCTTCTCGATGAGTGCAACGCTTGCACCCTCCCTTGCCGCAGAAATAGCAGCCGCCGCACCGGCAATGCCGCCACCGCATACCGCAACGTCAAATATTCCAAGATCCCGTGCATTAACGAAAAACATATCCTTCAAAAACCTCTTTGCACATTATTCTGTAATATTATAAGGCAAAACTATATTGTTTTCCTTGAAATTCTTGTTGATTAGACGGAATAGTTCTTGGTTTTTTTGATATCAGCTTATTCTGCAAATTTAATGCTTCCGTCCGAGCTCATAGATGCGATCTTAGCGAGGGATTCAATACGGTATCCCATATCCCGAAGATCTTTTCCGCCCTTTTGGTAGCTTTTTTCTATGACAACTCCTGCTCCGACTACCTTCGCTCCGCCCATCTCAGCAAGGTTGATAAGCACCTTAAGAGCACTTCCGTTGGCAAGGAAATCATCTATAAGCAGTATTTTGTCATCTTCGTTTATGTATTTTTTGGAAACTACGATCTCGTATACCTGACCGTGAGTGTATGAAACTACCTTCGTGGAATAGAAGTCGTTTCCGATAGATGCACTTTTGGTTTTCTTTGCATATACAACAGGCACACCGAAATACTGAGCAGTAAGTGCTGCAATACCGATGCCCGCCGATTCTACGGTCAAAATCTTGGTAACTCCCGCATCCTTAAAAAGCTCGTACCATCTTTTACCGCATTCCGAAACCAGCTTAACGTCTATCTGATGATTAAGAAAGCTGTCAACCCTGAGTACTCCTCCGGGGAGAACTATCGCCTCGTTTAAGATCTTTTCCTTGAGTTCTTTCATCTTTAATACCTACTTTAAAATAAATTATTAATCGTTAACTCTGCTCCAATCAATCGGAGAGAGACCGCTTTCGCAAAGAAATTGATTTGCCCTCGTAAAATGTCCGCAGCCGAAAAATCCGTTATAAGCAGAAAGAGGACTGGGATGAGCACACTCGAGAATTAAATGTGCACTGTTTGTAATTAGAGCTTTTTTTGCTCTGGCATTGCCGCCCCACAGCATAAAAACGGTAGGCTCGGACTTCTCGTTTATAATTGAAATGATTCTGTCGGTTAATATCTCCCACCCTTGACCTTTGTGACTTTGCGGTGAGCCCTCACGAACCGTGAGTGTTGTGTTCAATAGCAAAACGCCCTGCTTAGCCCAACCGGTAAGCTCTCCCGACACAGGAGTATTTACTTCCAGCTCGTCCCAAAGCTCCTTGAATATATTTTTTAACGAAGGCGGATGTGCCACCCCGGACTTAACAGAGAAGCAAAGCCCGTGAGCCTGCCCCGGACCGTGGTATGGATCCTGACCGAGAATGACGACCTTGGTGTCGGCAAGAGAAGTGTAACGCAGAGCATTATAAATATCATTCATCGGAGGATATATCCTTCGTGTTCTGTATTCGCTCTTTAAGAACTCCCTGGGCCCGAGATAATAATCCTTGCGGAATTCATCCTCAAGAAGATGATCCCAATCATTACCGAGAGATACCATAATAACCCCTTTACTAAATGATTTTACCACATATCGACAATAAAATCAATATAATATAAAAATATTTTAATTAAAACGAGCTTGTTCTGAAACAGCTTGGAGAAATACCTGTCGTAGCCTTAAAAATTCTGCTGAAAAAATGCGGATCCGAATAACCGACAAGTCTGCTGATCTTGGCAATCGACAGATCGGTACCGCTGAGCAGCTCTCTGGCTGATGAGATCCTTAGCCGCGTAATATATTCGGTAGGCGATGTATTCATCAGCTTTCTGAAAAGAGCGTTGTATCTTGAAACGCTCAGACTTTCGATCCTTGCAAGCTCGGGAATACGAATGCTTGAATTATATTTTGAATTGATATATGCAATGGATTTTCTGAGCTGATTTTCCTTAACAGAGCTGTCGCTGTTGCGTCTTGCCATTGAAATGAACAATCTCTCAAGCAAGAGCGAAAGCTCCTTGTCCCTGAAGCTGTCCTGCTTTGCAAATCCTTCAAAAATGTTTCTGAATCGAATGGCAATCTGCTCGTCGTTGTTCAAACTGTTAATTTCGGGATAAAGCTTGAATCCGTAATCCGACAATATTTTCTCAACGTCCGAGCCGGTAAAATGAACCCACATATACTCAAGCTCGTCCTTGTTCCGATGAGTATATACGTATTTTGTCTCCGGAGGAAAGATAACAAAGTTGCCGCCCTCGCAAATAGTCCACCCGTCGGGCACCTCAATACGAAGAGCCCCGGAAACGATATATATCAGATAATAATCAATACGTCCGCGTTGATTATTGGTGGTGAACTCCTCTTTTGTACTGAAATCACCCGTACAATTAATAATAAGCGGCAGATCTGCCGAGGCGCGATTGCAATTGTTCAAGCCTCCGTTGAAATGATCCTCAAATGCACTGTAACTTATAGAACGCATATATTTTTCCTTATCGGGATAATTAATTAGTCCACGAAAACATTCTATCATAACAGTGGTAATTTGTCAATATATATATTAAGTTGCTCGGGTTTGTTTTTTACTCCAAAAAGAAACGGAATAAAAATTGGCTCTTGCCAAATCCGAAAAAAGGTGTTAAAATGGAATAAACACCTAAAACGTAAGGAATTTAAAAAATGATAAAGAATAATAAAGCTCTTTTTATTCCTGCAATTATATTCATACTCTCCGAGCTCATTTTCGGGATAGTAATACAGGCTGTCGGGGGAAGTGTGATTTGCTTTTCATCGGTAGTTCTCGCACTGCTGTTTTCATTGTATTCGCTTGCCGTATTTTCGAGAAATTCCGACGGCACTCTTACCACCCTTGCACTTCTGTTTACCGTTTGTGCGGATTTTTGTCTGGTTATAATGGAACCAAGAGAACAGCTTTTGTCAATGATTTTCTTCTCCTCGGTTCAGCTTTTGTATTTTGCAAGGCTATGTATGTTGGGAAAGGGTAAAAAAGAATTAATTATCCATCTCGCGTGCAGACTAGCTGCAATAGCCGTTGCCTTGATCCTTACGGCAATTGTTCTGCGCGATAAGACGGATTCATTAAGTCTCGTTTCAATGTTCTATTACGCCAATCTGTTGATAAACTTGGTTTACTCCGTAAGATATTTCAAGAGCTCGTTGCTTTTACCGATCGGACTTTTGTGCTTTATTCTTTGTGATACGCTTGTCGGACTTTCCGAGCTCGGATCGCTTTATCTGAACGTTTCAGAGGATTCTCTCATTTATAAATTAACTCATACGGAGCTGAATCTTATCTGGCTCTTCTACGTCCCCTCTCAAACTCTTCTTGCTTTAAGCCCGATAGAGATCATCATGAGAAGAAGAAACAAAAAGAACGTCGATGCGTTACTGCCGTAAGGCGGGCGCATCGGCGTTTTCCATTAAAATACCGTTTCTATTAGCTTTCTGGACATCCTCGGAGAATAAGTCCACGAATCAATATGACTGATATTGCATACGTCAATGAAATATTCGAGAGGCATCTTTGTTTCCGGAGCATCACAGGCATCAATTATTATCAATTTGATCTTCATCTTGTCGGGTAGAATACTCTTTATGTAAACTGCGGCGGATTGTCCCTCCCGTACGTTGTCACGGTATTCCGCAAGACCTGCAAGATTCGGCGTCAGCTCGACGAAGATTCCGTAGTCCTCAACGCTTCTCACAATTCCTCGAACCGTCTGCCCCTCGGCAAATCTTTCGGCATTTTCGAGCCAATTGCCGAGCAGCTCTCTCATTGAAACGTAGACACGCCCTCTGTCGTCAATAGCCTTAACAACCGTGTGTATCTTATCTCCGACCGAAACTCTTGCACTGGGGTGTGATATCCTTGAAACTGATATCGAATCAATTGATAAGAGGGAAATAATTCCGCAGCCTATATCCACGAATGCGCCGAAATTCTCTATATGTGTCACCCTTGCGGGAATTATATCACCCGGAACCAGACCGTTAATGTAACATTCAAGGCATTCCTCCTGAGCCGCTCTTCTTGAGAGAACGGCCCTTTTTTTGCCGTCCACCCCGTCCTCAAAGCCGATAACCTTGAAAGAGACCGTCTTTCCCACTCTTGTAAGTATTGCGATATCCTTTAACGTCTCTCCGCTCTGCGTTATTCCGACCTCCTCGCGGGGAATTATTCCTTTTATACCGGGTAGCTCAACGTGCAAATTAAATTTATGATCGCAAAGCAATACCGGAGCCTCGAGTATGATTCTTTTTTCCAGTGCTTTGTAAAGACCGTCAACAGTGGCACAATATTCGTAATTTTTTGATGTATTTATGAGATTTCCTTCGGGCACGTATTGGTTCATTGCCGTTTCCTTTCCTTCCTTTGCTTGCCCCTTTTACTGTTTTTTTAGTTGGGCTATCTAAGCATATGAACCTTCATCCCGAAATATTCACTGTTGCTCCTGTTCTTCGTCTTTTGCGGGAGTTCCCAACAGACCGAAGCTCACTTGAATTGCACTGTTAACGCTTATCATGGTAGCATCGTCCAGATGTCCCATTTTTTCCTTAAGTCTTTTTTTGTCGATAGTTCTTATCTGCTCAAGCAAGATAATACTGTCCTTTGCAAGTCCTGCATCCTCGCAGGGTACGTCAATATGTGTAGGAAGCTTTGTTTTACTCATTCTGGACGTTATAGCAGCAGCAATAACGGTGGGGCTGTATTTGTTTCCCACGTCGTTTTGTACTATAAGTACCGGTCGGAGTCCGCCCTGCTCACTTCCTATTACCGGGCTAAGATCTGCGTAATAAATGTCACCGCGCTTTATGTTCATTTTTCTTCTTTCTCCCATCAGAGGAAATCTTTTATTTTTTACATACTTATTTTGCACGTTTCTGCCGTTTTTAAACAGAGTAGTGCTGAAGAATTTTCTCTTATTTTCATTTTATGCAAAAGAAGAAAATGCTCTCCTGAAAAAAAGAGGCTGTCTCGAATTTTCATTCAAGACAGCCCCTTCTTAGGGGATAGAAATTTCTTATGGTTTATGCGTGAGAGTGTCCGTCGTTGACCTCTTCATCGTTCATGAAGAGCATGGAAATGCACCAAATACCCGCAAGAGCGATCAGAACGTAGATGATTCTGGCAAGTACGGATGTTGCACCGCCGGAGATCCACGCTACGAGGTCGAAGGAGAACAGACCGACAAGACCCCAGTTGAGCGCTCCGAGAATTGCAAGTACGAGAGCGATTTTATTTACAATCATCATAATTATGACCGTGCCATCCTTCTTTTAAGAATTTTAATCGTCTTGGACCGTATCCAAAAACGGCACGGCCCACGATTATTATTCTCTTAGAACCATTTTTTATACCGTGATTCAGTCATCGAAGCAGGGAATATCTCCTCCAAATTCTTCCTTAAGCTTTTCAAGCGCCTTTTTTTCAATTCTTGAAACGTAGGAGCGTGAAATATTAAGATGATTTGCAACCTCTCTTTGCGTTCTTGGCTGATAACCCTTCAATCCGTAACGTAGGACGATTATCTCCTTTTCTCTTTTGTCGAGAACCCTGTCAACCAGCTCTCTTATCCTTTCTATATGTACCTTGAGATCAAGCTGACTTTCTATTGATTCCTCCACGCTGATTATGTCAAGATAGGTCAAAGGATTTCCGTCCTTATCAACGTCGATGGTGTCGTTTATCGAAACCTCACAGCAGATCTTTTTTTTGCTTCTGAAAAACATAAGTATTTCATTTTGAATGCATTTTGCACCGTAGGTTGCAAACCGAGTACCAAAATCTGCCTTAAATGTATCCACTGCCTTAATAAGTCCGAGGCTTCCGATAGATAAAAGCTCGTCGGGATTTTCATATGAAGCATAATATTTTCTGATAATATGGGATACAAGTCTGAGGTTGTGTTCGATCAGCTTATCTCTGGCCGAAGAATCCCCGGCTTTTTTTCTTTCAAAGAGTATGCGCTCCTCTTCCTTTGATAAGGGGGGAGGAAAACCGGTAGCATCCTCAAGACCGAGGATAAGTGAAATAAATCTTGCAATTATTCTGCCAAAATCAAGCATAAGCCATTCTCCTTCAAATTACTATTTGAATTATATGAAGGCTCGGCTTGTACCCTTGACAAAAAATCAAATACCGTATCTTTCTCGAATTTCGGGAGTGTAGATCACGTATCCCGAATCGTCAACAGCCCTGATGATATTTCCGTCGGTATATTCCTTGAATTTTTTATTGATAGAGCATATATGAGCCCGAATGCTGGATAATTCGGGAGCATCCGAGGGCTTGTATACGTATTTGATTATGCCCTTAGGCTTTAAGGGCAATGGATATGAACGCATAAGCAGACGCAGAATCATCGCCTCGGTTTTTGTGAGGTTGATAGGACGGTCGAAAAAACTGACTGTCGGAAGGTCGGGAGAGGCATTTATTCCCGCAAGTCTGTAATCGCCTATATGCTCATAGCCCTTTGCCTTTGCATACTCTGCAAGTTTTGATGCAAATCCGGCAGAATATGCGGCGGATGAATATGAAGCGTCAAAGCAATCAAGCGGATAAAAGACCTTGTCGCTATATAAAGCAAATACCGGAATATTTGATAAGTAAGAATGAAGTCTTTTTACATAATCCCGTGCATCGGCAAGAGTGTCGGGATCTAACAGCACCACGGCTCGGTATATCGTACCGATCTCGGAGAAGGCCTCTGCCGGAGTGGCCGGGTAGCAAAGAATTCCCGAAAATCTTATCATGTTTGCGATAGATGTTGCATCGCTTTTCTTTCTTGAAACGATCAGTAGCATTTTTATTATCCTCGTTTTGATAATTCAATTATACATTTTATTTATACTTTGGTCAATACTTTTTTCGATTCCTTGACAAGTCGTTAAAAGTATTGTATAATAATTTCACTTGATAAAAAAGGAGAATTTTATGAAGACCGTGCTTATTACAGGAGGATCGAGAGGCATCGGAAAAGCTATGGTTGAGCTGTTTTCCGAGAACGGATATTCTGTTGCTTTCACATACAAAAATTCTGAAAACGAAGCAAAAAGCTTGGCAGAAAAGACGGGAGCCTTGGCGATAAAGGCAGATAACGCTCGATGCGAGGATGTTGAAAATGCCGTTTATCAAACGCTTTCGGCATTTAGTAAAATAGACTGTCTTATTAATAATGCAGCGGTTTCGTCCTTTTCTCTTTTCACCGATATTACTTTAGAGCTTTGGAATGAAACAATTGCGGTTAACCTTACCGGAGCCTTTCTTTATTCAAGGGCCGTCTCTCGTGACATGATAGGAAGAAAGCAGGGCAGGATCATCAACGTAAGCTCTGTTTGGGGTATTTCGGGTGCGTCCTGCGAGGTTCATTATTCCACGGCGAAGGCGGGACTGATCGGAATGACTAAGGCTCTAGCCAAGGAGCTTGGTCCGTCGGGAATAACCGTTAATGCAATAGCCCCGGGGGTAATCAATACCGAAATGAACGGCAGGCTTTCGCAAGATGATATTGCAGCCTTAAAGGATG
>JAZRMT010000062.1:0-3992 GCA_045647805.1 Eubacteriales bacterium
CATGGCTACGATCCGACTTCCTCAGTCGAGATCTTCTCGGCTGTGATTGCCTTTGTGATATATTTTATGTTTTCTAAAGGAATGTCAAAGGGCGAGTGTGTCGGATATACTACGGCAATTGCCGCTCTGATGCTTCTTGTTTCGCTGCTCACCGTTGCGTTTTTTGCGAAGGACAGCTTTTCCTTTGAGGCTGTGGGTAGCTATTATTCGGAGCTTTACGATGAGATCAAGCTTTCGATTTCCGAATATGTTTCGGAAATGAACATCAATCTTTCATCCGATTCTCAGACGGTTCAGCCCATAACAGAGGAAATGATCTTCCTCTATCTTGACAGCATTGTGGCGGTTATCCCCTCGATCATCGTTATTATCGGATTTGTCCTTGTCGGTATTGCGTTTAAGGTATTTTCGGCGGTCGTTTCAAGACTTAGTGACAGGCCTGAGCTTGTCTTCATCTGGCGTTTTTCCACCAACAATATTTTCGCATATTTCTATATTGTACTTGTAATACTTTCTGCACTTGCCGGGGTGACCGACGTATTCGGTATAGCAGTCAACAACGTCTATAACGTATTTATGGTTGCTTATGCCTATATCGGCTTTAATTTTGCCAGAGCGATACTTATGCAGAGAAAAAGCTATGCTTTTGCTACTTTTATTCTTATTCTCCTCATAGTTTTGCTTTCGGCATTCTCCGTGACAATACTGTCATTCCTCGGACTTTACTTCACCATCGCTAAAAACAAGGTAACAGGGAATAACAACAATAATAATCCTTTGTAAATCTTTAAAATTCACTTTTATAAAATCTAATGAAAGGGAGGGTAACGTTTATGAACGATAACGATAAGAGCGGTAGCAGAATAGGTATTCCGTTTGCTTCAAGGATCGAGATGGTTCTTTTTGCAGCACTTGGATGCTTGAACATAATTCTTCTCGCACTTTTGCTTAAGTACGTTGACATCGAAGAGGTGCTTATCGCCGTTTCCGTTGTATTTATATACCTTGCTGAGATCGCACTCGTAGGTTTGAGAAGAGTCAGAGTTGCCCGCGTTTCTCCAACAAAAAATATCACTGAGCTTCTCGAGGAGGAGGGAAGTATAGTTTTCAAAAATTCTCTCTCCCCCGTTGTAGTTTTTGATTCCTACGGCACCGTTCTCTGGTATAACGATTCTATGCGTGAATCCCTTGGCTCATACGAGAACTTTATCGAGAAAAATATTACGGATATCTTCCAGCTTAATTCACGTGAGGTGACGGAGGGGAACCGTACAGTAAGCATCGGCGGCTTTATCTATGATGTTGAGGGGTTCGTAATATCCGAGAAGGGCAACGGTCTGTATCTTGCTCTGTTCAATGATATTACCAAGCTTACCAAGACCGAAGAAAAGTATAATAACGAGCGCGTTGCTATTGCTTATATTGCAATAGATAATGTCGAGGACGTTCTCGAGTACGTTCACGAGAAGTTTGCCGACGAGGTATCAAAGATCGATGACAAGCTTAAGGAATGGGCGGCGTCGATGAACGGTATCATCAAATCCTACGATAACGATAAATACGTCATGCTCTTCGATTCCTATTATCTTGATTCCTGCGTTGAATCTCGCTTTGATATTCTTGACAAGATCAGAGGAACGAGAGTTGGAGACGGATTTTCCATTACCGTATCTATCGGAATTTCCAGAAAAGAGGGCTCGCTTCTTGACAGAGAGCAGGATGCCAAGGATGCCATAGATATGGCACTTGCAAGAGGCGGAGACCAGGTCGTTTACAAGTCGCTTGACGGTATAGAGTATTACGGAGGTAAAACCAAATCGGTTTATAAACGCTCTAATATTCGCTCCAGAACCTTTGCAAATCAGCTTGCGGCTATGATCGCACGCTCGGATAACGTCATTATCATGGGCCACAGATACGGTGACTTTGACTCCTTCGGCGCCTCTGTCGGTGTTGCAAGACTTGCATCTCTTTGCGGTATTAAGGCTAATATCGCAATTGATATGCGTGACCGTAACCTTAAGCCCTGCGTGGAAATGATGCAGCGTATTGATATGTATGAGCAGACCTTTATCGATAATGCGGAAGGACTTGATCTTCTCGGTCCGGATACTCTGGTTGTCCTCGTTGACCACGGAACAATTGCAAGAGCTCAGTTCTCGGATATTGCCGAGAGAGCCCGTACAGTTGTGGTTATCGACCACCACAGAAAGATCGAAGCACTTTCGGAGTCGGTAAAACTTTCTTATATCGAGCCCTCGGCATCCAGCACCTGCGAGCTTGTATCCGAGATGCTTGAGAGCACCGTCAGCTCCAGAAATCTTTACAAGGAAGAGGCCGACATACTTCTTGCGGGAATTCTTCTTGATACGAAGCAGTTTACAAGAAACACCGGAACAAGAACCTTTGGTGCGGCACAGTACTTAAGAGGAGCGGGAGCCGATCCCACCGACGTTTACAGTTTGTTTAAGACAAGCGCGGAGGATCTTTCCAAGGAAGCCAGGTTCCATACATCTATATTTGTTTACAGGGATAAGATCGCTCTTTCTTCTTGCGAGGGAGAGACCGATGAATCCTACCGTATCGTTGCATCCAAGGCGGCAGATAAAATGCTTACTCTTCGTGATGTTGAGGCGGCGTTCGCTCTTGTAAGGATAGGCGATCAGATACACATATCGGGACGTTCCTCGGGTACGGTAAATGTCCAGCTTATACTTGAAAAGCTCGGAGGAGGCGGTCACTTCGACGTTGCGGGAGCTCAGGTGCTTTCCGACTCGATAATCGCAGTTCTTGAACAGCTTAAGACCAGTATTGATAATTATTTAGATTCATAGAAGAAGGAAATAAAAATGAAGGTAATTTTACTTTGTGACGTTAAGGGACACGGAAAGAAGGATCAGATCGTAGATGTATCCGACGGATACGCACGCAATTTCCTTTTCCCTCAGAAAAAAGCGGTAGTAGCCGATGCTAAGGCAACCAACGAGCTTCGTAATAAGGAAGAGGCAAAGCAATTTAAGATCAGCGAGGACAGAAAGGCTGCTCAGGCTCTTGCCGACAGAATCAAGGACACCGAGGTCGAGATCGTAATGGGCCACGGCCAGGACGGAAGACTTTACGGCTCCGTAACCGCCAAGGATATTGCCGAGGCACTTAAAAATAAGCTTTCCGTTGAGGTTGATAAGCGTAAGATCACTCTCAAGGAGACTATCAAAGCATATGGTAAATTCTCTGTTGAGGTTAAGATACTTGCCGACATCTCGGCAAAGTTTGTTGTTTACGTTCACGATTAAATCATTTTGAAAGGGAGGCTAACCTCTTTGGATAGCAGTATTATCAGGCAAATGCCTGCCTCTATTGAAGCAGAGCAGGCGCTTCTCGGCTCAATAATTTCGGATTCCGAGGCGTTTGACCAGGTTGGCGGAAAGATCTCGGCTGAGGATTTTTACGTTGAAGAGCATAAGCATATATACACAACCCTTCTTAAGATGTATGCGCAGAGCAGGACTATTGATGCGGTAACTCTTGTAAACGCTCTTGTTGAGGCGGGATACAGAGATGAGGCAGGCGGGGTACAGTACATCTCGCTTATAACCGAATCCGCCCCTTCTACCAAGAACGTAAAGGATTATGCCAGAATTGTCAAGGATAAGTCTATGCTCAGAAGGCTTATCGGCATATGCGACGAGATAAACGACGAAGCCTATAACGAAACCGACGTTAAGCGTGTCGTAGACAATGCCGAGCAGAAGATTTTCGAGCTTTCACACAATAGTGACGTAAAGGAATTCCGTCATATCAGCGACGTTCTTCAGAACGTTTATAAAGATCTTGAGACCACTGCGGCAAATAAAGGTGCCGTTGACGGCTCTAAAACGGGCTTCTCGGGGCTTGACCGAATGCTCGTGCAAATGGGTAAGGGCGACCTTGTTATAGTCGGAGCACGTCCCGGTATGGGTAAGACGTCATTTGCACTTAATATAGCCACCAAC
>JAZRMT010000063.1:0-6337 GCA_045647805.1 Eubacteriales bacterium
ATGTATATGGCAGAGGGGCTTGATACCGGAGATATCCTTGCTGTGGAAAAATTCCCGATCGGTGAGGAGGATGATTTTGAAGCGATTCATGATCGTTCGGCTGAAATTGGCGGAAAGCTCCTCTCGAAAATCCTTCCGGAAATTGAAAAGGGAGAGGTAGAAAGAATTAGGCAGGATGATAGTCTTGCAAGTTATGCTAAGAAGGTTGAGAAGGCTGATTGTAAGCTTGACTTTACATTATCTGCCCAAAAACTTGATTTTATCATAAGAGGTGTTACGCCTATCCCCGGTGCCTTTGCATATCTTAACGGTAAAATGCTAAAGATAAATAAGGCAAAGCCAATATCCGGAAGGGGTAAGTGCGGTGAGGTTACAGAGATCAGCGGTGTGGGCGACGGTTATTTTGTTGTTGCCTGCGGTGAGGGTGCTCTTAAGGTCTTTACCGTGATACCCGAGGGCAAGGGTAAAATGTCTGCGGGTGACTTTGTCCGCGGAAGAAAAATTAACTTAGGAGATGTATTGTGCTGACCTTTGAATACGTAATTTACGGTGCCTGCATTGTGGCGTTTATACTTGCAATCTACTCGCAGATCAAGGTAAGCTCCACGTTCAATAAATATTCCGATTTATATACCGCCTCCGGCAGAACGGGGGCTCAGGTAGCCCGAATGATGCTTGATGATAACGGTCTTTATCACGTCAGAATAGAGCGTGTAGGCGGTCATCTTTCCGATCATTACGATCCGAGAAGCGAGGTTCTCAGGCTTTCCTCGGAGGTCTATGATTCCTCCTCGGCATCGGCTATCGGTGTCGCTACTCATGAGGCAGGCCATGCCATTCAGCATGCGGTCGGATACCTTCCCTTAAGAGTCAGATCGACTCTTGTGCCTGCAACGAGCTTTGCCTCGAGGTTTTCTTGGATAATCATTTTCCTCGGTGCTCTTTTTATGATGTTCGACGGAATTCTCGGCTATTACGTCGTTCTTGCAGGTATCGGTCTTTTTGCTGTCACCACCCTTTTCCAGCTCGTAACTCTTCCTTGTGAGTTTAATGCTTCGAGAAGAGCGTTAAAGGCTCTTGACGGTATGGGATTCTATTCAAAAAATGAGCTTTCCGCTTCACGCAAGGTGCTTTCTGCTGCGGCATTCACCTACGTTGCGGCAATGCTTGTGTCGCTGCTTCAGCTTATCCGCCTTGTAGTCAGATTTTTAGGCAATAATAACAGAAGACGATGAATATCAGAAAAACGGCTCTTGAGCTTTTAAACAAGTACGAAATGAGCGGACAGTATGTTAATCTTTCGCTCTCCGCTCATTCTCTCGACGGAATTTCTCTTGAGGAGAGGAGACTTATTACCTCGCTTCTTTACACCGCCGTCGAGCATAAAATTACCTACGATTATTATATCTCTGCTTTGTCTAAAAGAGATATTGCTAAGATTGATACGGTAACTAAAAATATTCTCAGACTTGGGTTCTGTCAGCTTGTTGATATTGATTCTATTCCCGATTTTGCCGCTGTAAACGAAACGGTAAAGCTTGCGAGAAATCCGGGCGAGCGTTCCTTCGTTAACGGAATTTTACGCTCTGCGGCGAAAATGAAAAAGGATCTTCCTATGCCCGATAAGGAGAAGAATTACAGACGTTATCTTTCGGTTAAGTATTCCTTCCCCCTGGCTACGGTAAAGCTTTTTGACTCGCTTTTTGGCACGGAGGATACCGAGAAGCTCCTTACATATTATAATACCGAAAAATATACCGACATTTTCGTTAACAGTTTGAGGACGAGCAGGGAAGAGCTTGTAAAAGAGCTCTCCGAGCTTGGTATTACTGCCGAAAACAATTCGGTATCCGACCTTTCTTTAAGAATAAATGAGCCTATCAACGTGGAAAGGCTCTCCTCCTTCAAGGAAGGCAAATTCTTCGTTCAGGATATGGCATCTACCACTGCGGTGACGGCTCTTTCTCCTAAAAAAGGTGATAGACTGATAGACGTATGCTCGGCTCCGGGCGGTAAGAGCTTTTCCTCTGCCGTGATGATGGAAAACTCGGGTGAAATATTCTCCTTTGATCTTCACGAAAGCAAGCTCTCGCTTATCGAGGGTGGCAGAGACAGACTCGGGCTTGATATAATCAGAGTAAGTGACAGAGATGCGAGAATTCCTGATGAATCTCTCTTTGGTACTGCCGATAAGGTGCTTTGCGACGTTCCTTGCTCGGGACTTGGTGTGCTTTCAAAGAAGCCCGATCTCAGATATAAGGATATAACCGATACGCGTGAGCTGACAGGGCTTCAGCTTGAGATACTCAGGGCGTCCTCTCGCTATCTTAAGGTTGGAGGCGAGCTTTTATATTCTACCTGCACCTTAAATCCTGCTGAAAACGGTGAGATAGTATCCACATTCCTTAATGATAATACCGATTTTGAATCGGTGGACTTCACCGTCGGAAAGCTTGCCTCCGATGGCGGCTCTTTAACTCTTCTGCCTCATAAAACGAGGTGCGACGGCTTCTTTATGGCAAAGATCAAACGACTTAGATAATGGTGAACATATGACCGAAAAAATTGACATACGCTCGCTTCTTCCCGAGGAGCTTTCCGAGTATTTTGTATCTCTCGGTGAGAAAGCGTTCAGAGCAAAGCAGGTTTTTCCGAGGCTCCACAGAGGCGAAAGGATCAGTGAGATCAGCAATCTTTCGAAAAGCCTCAGAGAACGCTTGGAATCCGAAACTATTGATACCTTACCGGAGGTGGAGGAAAAGCTGACGTCGAGAATCGACGGTACGGTAAAATACCTCTTCCGACTTCACGACGGGGAATGCATCGAAAGCGTTTTTATGAAGTATAAGCATGGCAACACCCTCTGCATCTCAAGTCAGGTCGGATGCTATATGGGATGTCGCTTTTGTGCCTCTACAATAGGCGGCAAGGTGCGAGATCTTCTCCCTTCCGAGCTTCTCGGTCAGATAATAGCCGCAGAAAAGGATTCGGGTGAGAGAATCTCGAATATAGTAATGATGGGTATAGGCGAGCCGCTTGATAATTTTGATAACGTAATTAAGTTTCTTCGCCTTGTCAATAACGAGGAGGGGCTTAATATCGGCTACCGTCATATTTCTCTGTCCACCTGCGGTGTTGTTCCGGGTATATATAAGCTTGCCGAGGTAGATCTGCCGATAACGCTTTCGATATCTCTTCACGCTTCAACCGACGAAAAACGCTCGCAGATAATGCCCGTAAACAATAAATGGAAGATACCCGAGCTTCTTTGTGCCTGCGTGGATTATTACAAGAAAACGGGAAGAAGAATATCCTTTGAATATACCCTCATCTCAGGTAAAAATGATACCGAAGCCGATGCAAAGTCGCTTGCGGTATTGCTAAAGGATGCCTTCAAAGGTACGGGAGCGCCCCTTCACGTTAATCTTATAAGAGTTAACGAGGTCAAGGAAACAGGCTTTAAAAAGGGAAGTGCCGAATCGGCAAACGCCTTTGCCAAGACACTTGAAAATATGGGTGTTGTAGCAACCGTCAGAAGAAGGCTCGGTGCCGACGTTAATGCCGCCTGCGGTCAGCTCAGACGTCAAGGAAAACAAAAAAATCAACCGAAAGAGGAAGATACTTGATTATTACAAAAAAAGGCAAGGTCACTAAGGGACTTGGCGGATTATTTGAAGTAAGAATTGAAGAGAATGGAAGTATAGAACGCCTCGTATGCCGTGCAAAGGGAATTTTGAAGCGTGACGAGGAGAAGGTTCTTATCGGTGATAACGTCAAGGTAACCGTGGATGATTCCACTCCCGACGGCGTTGTTATTTCCGAGATAGAGCCGAGGAAAAATTCCTTAATACGCCCCCCGCTTTCCAATCTTGATTACCTGTTTATCGTTTTCGCCTCGGCAAAGCCCTCTCCTGTGATCGAAACCGTGGATAAGCTGATATCCATTGCAGAGCATAACTCTATTGAGCCGGTGATAGTGATCACCAAATCCGATCTATCTGATTCTGCCGAGGAGTATGAGGAGCTATACAGAAAGGTGGGACTTAACACATTTGTTACATCCTCGCTTTCGGGTGACGGTGTTCTGAAACTGAAGGAATACATAGAAAACAATCTGAAATGCGGAAAGACGGCTGCCTTTGCAGGTGCATCGGGCGTTGGCAAGTCCACACTTATGAATGCGTTGTTCCCAAGCCTTTCGCTTGAAATAGGCGGAATATCAAGGAAGATCGAGAGAGGCAAGCATACAACAAGGCATGTTGAGATTTTTGATGTTGAAAGTCACGACGGTACGGGCTTTCTTGCCGACACCCCCGGCTTTTCATTGATAGATTTCGCAAGATTCGATTTCTTCTCTCTCGAGGAGCTTTTGCCCACCTTCCGTGAATTCTTACCGTATCTCGGTAAATGCCGATATGCGGATTGCGCTCACTTCGGTGAAAGTGCCGATGAATGCGCCGTTGCCGCCGCGGTAAAGTGCGGTGAGATATCCGAGTCTCGTCTTGAGTCCTATCGCTCGATATACAAAGTACTTAAAGAAAAGAATAACTATTAAAATTAGCCTTATATGCAAACAAAACGTTGCGTATAAGGCTTTTAAAATATAATTTTCACTTATCCTGCTATGAGCTTTGCGATTTTAGCTAATCCTTTTTCTTTGTCCTCCGAGGGTTCGCCCGAGACGCCGGAAGGCGTGACCTCAAGGCTGAACACACCGTCAAATCCAATGTCGAAAAGTCCCTCCGCAAAATCCGCCCAATCTACGTTGCCGTCGTAAGGCGGCAGGTGATCGTCAACCACACCGTCGTTGTCATGAACGTGAATTATCTTTAAATAATCTCCCAGCATTCGCACTGTATAGCCAAGGGGCTCGTCTAAAAGATTTGCGTGACCTACGTCAAAGCACACTTTAAGATGCGATGAATTTATTTCTTTTACTAATCTGAGTATATCCTCACTTCTTGAAAGCGGAAAATTCTTGAATGGCATGTTTTCAAGGCACACGGTTACTCCGAGTCCCGAACCCACCTTCGCCAGAGCCTCGTAATAGCGTTTGTTTATTTCATAGACCGCATCGGGATCGTCAGAGACGTCGATGCCGAATGGCATCAACGGATGTACCGCCATATATTTTGCTCCGAGATGCTTTGCCATGACCATAGCCTTAGTCATCTTTCCGAATCTCTCTGCCCGATCGTCCTCGGTGCCGTCATTTGGTGGAAAACGCCAAGGGCCGTGTATCTGATTTACTTTAATTCCGTGCTTTAAAAGAGTCTTTTTTATTCCGAACATTTCTTCGAGGAAATCTTCCTCTCTCGCATCGTAATATTTGGTCTCGGTGTTTGTAAAACTAAGGTCAACGAACTCGTATCCGTGCTCTGCCATTCTTTTTGCACCCTCATCGAGCCCGTATTTATCTAAATAATAATTACCTAATCCGATTTTCATATAAGTCTTCCTTCTGTCGCCTGTCAGGCGACCGCACAAATATTTAACTAATTTTCGGTACCGCTGTTTCGGTGGCATTTTGGAATAAGGCTCCAAAATGCGAAAATTTGAGGCGTGAAACGTACTAAGCGACAAATCAGATGTTACCAAACTTTCACGCTAAAGTCTCCTCTGCGTAATATATTTATATCATATAAATGTAGCAAAGTCAATGAAAAAACAAGTGTAAATAAAAAATCTAACTTTTTTAACAAAACCTATTGACAAACAGAAATTAATAGTGTATAATATTTAAGTCCGAAGACAGCAGGTTCCGGTAAAAGCGTAAGCTTTCCTGCCGAGGTGAGAATAACTTTAATATTTGATTATTATGTTGTCCTTTTCTCGGGGTGTCTTGCGCCTATCGGAAAAGGATTTTTTTATTGATTATTTATGGAGGTGGAAAAATGCCAAGCAACAAGATTCTTGAAGAAAAGAAGCAAGTCGTTGAGACCCTTGCGGCTAAGCTCCAGTCCGCAGCGGCAGGCGTACTTGTAAAGTACGAGGGCATTAAGGTTTCTGAGGATACCGAGCTTCGTGCGGTTCTTCGTAAGGCAGGTGTAGAATACACCGTTATGAAGAACACCCTTACCGGCAGAGCATGCGATATCGCAGGCTACGGTGATATGAAGCAGTACCTCTCCGGCATGACTGCTATTGCATTCAGCCAGGATGACGCAATTGCTCCCGCAAAGATTATCAAGCAGTTCGCAGATAAGATCGATTGCTTTGAGATCAAGGCAGGCTTCGTTGACGGCGGTATACTTGACCAGGCAGGTGTTGAGGCTCTTGCAGCAACTCCTTCTAAGGAAGTTCTTATCGCTAAGATGATGGGCAGCCTTATGTCTTC
>JAZRMT010000064.1:0-11677 GCA_045647805.1 Eubacteriales bacterium
AAGGCTAACGAGGCTTTCCCACGAAAGAGAACGAGCATCGAAGCCCCATATAGCCTTCCCCAGTGAAGCAGAGCGAAACGTGTTGGGGAAGGGGGACCACGTAGTGGTGGATGAGGTGTACTATAATAAATAAATCTATCGATTCAGACGTTTACGAAATTTAGACGTTTACTAATAATTCCTATTGACAAAATTTTGTCATTGTAGTATAATAGGAGTAATTTTATTTAAAATTTATTTTTTAATGAAAGGGTTACCGAGACAAACGGTAATTATGGCAAACACAATGGAAAGAGTTTATAATTTCTCTGCCGGTCCTTCTATGCTTCCCCTCGAGGTTCTCGAGCGTGCTCAGTCCGAGCTTCTCTGTTACGGAGACTCAGGAATGTCCGTTATGGAAATGAGCCACCGTTCACCCGAATATGAGGCAATTATCAACGGAGCAGAGGAAGCTCTCAGAAAGCTTATGAATATCCCCGCAAACTACAAGGTTCTCTTCCTCCAGGGAGGCGCTTCAACTCAGTTTGCTGCTGTTCCGCTCAATCTGCTTTCCGAACACAAGTGTGCCGATTACATAGTCTCCGGTCAGTTTTCCAAAAAGGCTGCAAGCGAGGCTAAAAAGTACGGTGATATCGTAATTGCTGCATCCTCCGCAGGTGCAACACCTACCTTCTCCGTCGTTCCCGACACTACTCGCTCGAGCTTCCGTCCTGATGCTGACTACGTTCACATCTGCTTCAACAACACTATCTACGGAACTAAGTTCCACTACATTCCCGATACCGGTAACATTCCCCTCGTTGCCGATATGTCCTCTTGCATCTGCTCGGAGCCTATTGACGTATCTAAGTTCGGACTTATATACGCAGGTGCTCAGAAGAACGTTGCTCCCGCAGGTCTTACTATCGTTATAGTTCGTCAGGATCTTGTAGGCAACGCGAGAGAGGATACACCCGCAATGCTTGACTACGCTCTCCAGGTGGAGAACGGCTCTATGTATAACACTCCTCCCTGCTGGTGCATTTATATGGCTAAGCTGGTATTCGAGTGGATACTTTCCATCGGCGGCCTTGAGGAAATGAAGAGAAGAAACGAGAGAAAGGCAAGCCTCCTTTACGACTATCTCGACAGCCAGACCTATTACACTGCTACCGTTGACAAGAAGTGCCGTTCCATGATGAACGTTGTATTTGTTACGGGTGATGCCGAGCTTGACAAGAAGTTCGCAAAGGAAGCATCCGCCGCAGGACTTAAGAACCTTAAGGGCCACCGCTCGGTTGGCGGTATGAGAGCATCTATCTACAACGCTATGCCTTACGAGGGCGTTGAGAAGCTCGTCGCATTTATGAAGCAGTTCGCAATTGATAATCCCAAAATCCAGAATTAAAAGAGAATAATAAAATGAAAAAGATTAAATTAATGAATAAGATCGCCGCTATCGGCACAAACGTGTTTGATAAGGCGGAGTACGAGGTATCCGATAAGGTAGAAAATCCCGATGCTATGATGGTTCGTTCTGCGAGCCTTCACGATATGGAGTTCGGCGACAATCTTCTTGCTATTGCAAGAGCAGGTGCGGGTGTTAACAACATCCCCGTTGAGGATTGCGCAAAGCAGGGTATTGTAGTATTTAACACTCCCGGTGCTAACGCTAACGGTGTTAAGGAGCTTGCAGTTGCGGCTCTCATCCTTGCATCCCGTGACGTTGTCGGCGGTATCGAGTGGGCAAAGACTCTCGGTGACGATCCCGAGATCGCCAAGACTGTTGAGGCGGGCAAGTCCAAGTTCGCAGGATGCGAAATCCTCGGCAAGACTCTCGGTGTTATCGGTCTTGGAGCAATCGGCGGTCTTGTTGCAAATACCGCTCGTTCGCTTGGTATGGAGGTTATCGGTTGCGATCCCTTCCTTACCGTTCACGCTGCTTGGAGCCTGTCCAGAGCTGTTCGCCATGCTCAGAATTATGATGAGATCTATGCTGAGTCGGATTATATAACTCTTCACGTTCCCGCTACCAAGGACACTAAGGGAATGATCAACAAGGACACCATCGCAAAGATGAAGGACGGCGTTCGTATCATCAACCTTGCAAGAGCTGATCTTGTAAACGCTGAGGATATGAAGGAGGCTCTCGAGTCCGGCAAGGTTGCGGCATACGTAACCGATTTCCCCACTCAGGCAACCGTTGGCGTAAAGAACGTGATCAACATTCCTCATCTCGGTGCATCTACCGCAGAGAGTGAGGACAACTGTGCGGTTATGGCGGCACAGGAGCTTGTTGAGTTCCTTACTACCGGTAATATCCGCAACTCCGTCAACTATCCCGCAGTTTCTATTCCTCACACCGGTGCCGCAAGAATATGCATCCAGCATCTCAACGTTGCCAATATGCTTTCTCAGATAACCTCTATCGTATCCGGTCAGTGCATCAACATTGAGAATCTTTCCAACGGCTCTAAGGGCGACTTCGCGTACACTATCGTTGAGATAGGCGTAAAGGTTCCTGCCGGGATCAAGGAGAAGATCGAGGCAATCGACGGCGTTATCAAGGTAAGAGTTATACAGTAATGTAAACCGTCGGTTAGCAAAATATATAAAAAGTGTTATCCCTGCGCTAAAAGCGTGTACTAAAAGGGATAACATTTTTTTATGAAAAAAATTCGTAATTTATGATATCTATTGACACAGAGGTTTTTTTGCTGTAAAATGGACTCAAAGTATCTCACGGAGGTAAATCTAATGTTCACCTACTCAATGATGCCCCTTGACACCGATCATCTTGAACATTACGTTCGGGATATTAAGGATCAGTACAGAAGAGGTATAAGCACTTGTCCGATGTTTATTATGACACTTGTGCCGGAAGGAACTCCGGTATGGGATAAGGTCGGTCCGATGTGCGAGAAGTTTGCCAAATTCCGCGATGCTCTCGCCCCCGAGGGAATCCCCGTAGGAATACTGATTCAGGCATCTCTCGGCCACGGTTATCCGCTGACTCCCACACCTTTTACAAAATACGTCGGAATAAAGGACGGTAAGACACAACCGGTCCACTGTCCACTTGATAAGAATTTCATCTCGCACTTTAAGGACGTTGTTCGTCAGCTTGCCAAGGAAAAGCCGGCGGCTATAATGCTTGACGACGACTTCCGTATGGTAATGCGTCCGTCGCAGGGCTGTGCCTGTGAGCTTCATCTTAAAGAGCTTGAGAACAGGACCGGAAAGAAGTTCACACGTGACACTCTCTGGGATCACATAATGGCTAACCCCGATGATGATCCTATCACCCGTGCCTTTCTTGATACCCAGAGGGATTCTCTCGTTTATGCCGCCACCGAGTTCAGAGCGGCGATAGATGAGATCGATCCGACAATACAAGGAATCAACTGCACAAGCGGTGACGTTTGTGATTTTGTTGTAGACACCTGTAAGATTTTCTGCGGTGAGGGTAATCCCAGCATCGTAAGAGTGCCTAACGGCACCTACGCACCGCTTACCACCAAGGGCTTTTCGGATATTATGCGTCGAGGAGCTGTCTGTGCCAAAAAACTAAAGAATCACGGTGTGGATCACGTGCTTGCCGAAACAGACACGATACCCTTTAACCGTTACGGCAAGAATGCAAGGTATCTGCACTCTCAGTTCACCGCCTCTGTTCTTGAAGGACTTGAGGGAGCTAAGCATTGGATAACCAGAACAGCTTCATTTGAACCGAAAAGCGGAGCTGCCTTCAGAGAAATCCTTGCAGAGCATAGGTCTCTTTATGACCGACTTTCCGCAATTGCTAAGGAAATAAAATGGGCAGGAGCCAACTCTACGTTTATGGTTCAGGAGCACCACGGCTATCATTTGCCGAACCCATGGGAGTATCACCCGAACTGCTGGGCAACCAAGGTGTTCGAGCGGCTCGGTCTCCCATTCTATTTCTCGGACGAGAGAGGTGAGGCGACCTTCCTCGAAGGAAGTATCGCAAAAGATATGACGGATGAGCAGATAAAGGCTCTCTTCGACGGCTCGGTCTTTATGACGGCAGAGGCGGCAAGCGATCTTATCGACCGAGGCTACGGGGATCTTCTCGGAGTCGGGGTAGAGAAGTGGGACGGTGCTAATATATCCGGCGAGGTCTACGATGAACCCTCGCTTACTTCCACCAAGCAGAAGAATGCAATGAAGCTTACAGTTACGGATGGAAGAGTAGAGGAGCTTTCCCATTGCTTCCACCGCATATCCGGCAAGGAACGTGAGATTTTGTTCCCCGCGGTCACTGCTTTTGAGAGAGAGCCGGGGAAGCTGTCGGTGGTTTACTGTGGAACTCCCGATGCCCAGCACACCTACGGCGAGGGCTTTGCCTTCCTTAATGAGACGAGAAAAAGACAGTTCGTCACACTTCTTAAGAGAGCGGGCGCTCTTCCCGTTTGGTGCGAGGGCGACGTTGAATTGTGTCTAAGAGCAGGTTATCTTTCCGACGAAAGGCTTCTTTGCACAGTATTTAATCTCGGCTTTGATCCTCTCGAAACTCTTGAGCTTCATCTGGAGAAGGCTCCCGAATGCATTAATTTGCTTGATAAAAACGGAGGCGAGATCCCTCTTTCCTTCACCTGTACCGAGGGCGATCTCTATTCGGTCAACGTAAGAGTAGAGCCGATGTATCCGGTAATTGTTATCATTAAATAAGACCGGATTTTGCTGTGTAATATTTTTTTCTCTGAAATATTGCATTTTCCTCACTCTTGTGATATAATAGTATGGTTAATTTGAAAAAAGTGAATTTGAAGAGTGATGAAAGGAAGTAGAAAATGAAGCGTACCGATTTGAGAAATATCGCAATAATTGCCCACGTTGACCACGGAAAGACAACTTTAGTTGACGAAATGCTTCGTCAGGGCGGTATTTACAGAGAAAACCAAGAGATGGCGGACCGAGTAATGGACTCGGGTGATCTTGAAAGAGAGAGAGGTATTACCATTCTCGCAAAGAATACGGCTATCCACTATAAGGACGTTAAGATCAACGTTATCGACACTCCCGGTCACGCTGACTTTGGCGGTGAGGTTGAGCGTATACTCAAAATGGTAAACGGAGTAATTCTTTTGGTTGACGCAGCAGAGGGACCTATGCCTCAGACACGTTTTGTTCTTGAGAGAGCACTTGCCCTTAACCACAGAGTTATCGTAGTCGTTAATAAGATCGACCGCCCCGATGCAAGACTTGACGAGATCGGTGACGAGGTGCTTGAGCTTCTTCTGGAGCTTGACGCCACCAACGAGCAGCTTGACTCTCCCATGCTCTTCTGCTCGGGCAGAGCGGGAACCGCATCCTTTGATCCTCATACTCCCGGTACTGATCTTACTCCCCTTCTTGACACAATACTTGAATATATGCCCGCTCCCGACGGTGAGGAGGACGAGCCCTTGCAGCTTCTCGTGTCCTCTATCGACTACAACGAGTTTGTCGGTAGAATAGGTATCGGACGCATTGAGCGCGGTTCTATCAAGCAGGGCCAGGGCGTTTCTATCTGTAATTTCCACGGTGACGGTAAATCCAAGCCGGCGAAGATCGTTTCTATATATCAGTTCGACGGACTCAAGAGAGTTCCCGTAACAGAGGCTCAGGTTGGAGACATTATCTGCTTCTCTGGCTGTGAGGATATCTCTATCGGAGATACCGTATGCTCTCCCGCAAAGGTCGAGCCCCTTGAATTCGTCAAGGTTGGTGAGCCTACAATGGAGATGACCTTCTCGGTAAACGATTCCCCCTTCGCAGGTAAGGAGGGCAAGTTCGTTACCTCAAGACACCTTCGCGCAAGGCTCTATAAGGAGCTTCTCAAGGACGTTTCTCTCAGGGTTACCGACGGTGAGACCACCGACTCCTTCCGTGTTGCGGGAAGAGGAGAAATGCATCTCTCTATTCTTATCGAGAATATGCGCCGTGAGGGATATGAGCTTTGCTGCTCCAACCCAAGAGTTCTTTACAAGGATATCGACGGCGTTAAGTGTGAGCCTATCGAGAAGGTTATAATAGACGTTCCCGAGGAGTACGTTGGCTCTGTAATGGAGAAGCTTGGTTCGAGAAAGGGAACTCTTGATGATATGCAGCTTCACGGCAGACGTCAGAAGCTCTATTATACCATACCCACAAGATGCCTCTTCGGATATAGATCGGAGCTTCTTACCGACACTCGAGGCGAGGGACTTATCTCCTCGATCTTCGCGGGCTACGAGCCATTCAGAGGTGAGATCAAGACCAGATTTACCTCCTCTCTCGTTGCATCCGAGACAGGTATTTCCACTACCTACGGTCTCTATCAGTCTCAGGACAGAGGACCTCTCTTCATCGGCCCGGCAACTCCTGTTTACGAGGGTATGATCGTTGGTGAGAATCCTAAGCCCGACGATATCGAGGTCAACGTTTGTAAGGAAAAGCATCTTACCGCTGTCCGTTCCTCCGGAGCAGACGAAAAGCTTACCCTTATAACTCCTATTCAGCTCTCTCTTGAGGAGGCTATCGAGTTTATCACCGACGAGGAGCTTATTGAGGTAACACCTAAGTCCATAAGACTTCGTAAGGTTATTCTCGACACCCCCGCCCGTAAGAGAATGCAGGCACAGAAGCGTGCGGCTCTTAAGGAAGCGGCAAAATAAAAATATATCAGACTGTATAATTCAATGGGCTGTTTCAATTTTCGCTTGAGACAGCTCATTTCTTTTTTCTGGCTTTTTGAGATTATTAAAATATTGACAAGCCAAATACAAAATGTTATAATGTACTTAAATATTAAGCTGTTACTTAGGGTGACAGATTGGAGTTGTTTATGAAAAAGTTCTTATCAAAGCTAAACAAAAAGGTCCTGATCATTTCGCTGGTTGCTATCCTGCTTATAGCGGCACTCACGGTGCTGGGGTTTGTATTTTTCGGCGGAGAGGATGACGACGGTGAGCCCGATCCCCACGTTCATGTTCCCGTAACCGATGCGGCGGTTGCCCCCACTTGTACTAAAACCGGACTTACCGAGGGCTCGCATTGCTCGGTTTGCAGCGAGATATTAACGGCTCAGCAAATCATTCCTGCCGCTCATTCTCTCGCAATCGATGTGGCGGTTGCTCCTACCTGTGGGACTTCCGGACTTACCGAGGGCTTGCATTGCTTGGTTTGCAAAACCGTGATCACTCCTCAGGAGGTTCTGTATGCACGTCATAGCTTTGGCGATGATAACGTCTGTGACGAATGCGAATATAAATGCTCTCTCGGCTTTGAGTACGCTCTTTCCGAGGATGGGAAATCCTATTCGGTTGTGGGAATAGGAAACTGTACCGATACCGAGCTGATAATTTCGGCATACTATAAAGGTCTGCCTGTTACCTCGGTTGGAGCAAGAGCCTTCGCGGGATGCTCTTCGGTTAGTTCTGTTATGATCGAGGAGGGAATAACCGAGCTCAGCGCTCGTTCCTTCGATGGCTGTACCTCTCTTTCCGAGATAATCCTTCCCGACAGCCTTGCTTCGATAGGCGATTATGCCTTTTCGGGTTGTAAAAACCTTAGTAAAATAAGAGTATCCGAGGAAAACGGCAGCTATAAGCTCATCGACGGTAATCTTTACAGCAAGGACGGAGAAACGCTTGTAAAATATGCAGTCGGCAAGACCGAAACCTCATTTACTGTTCCAAATGGCGTTAAATTCATAGCTCAGAATGCATTCGGCTCTTCTGCAAGCCTTGAGAGCGTTATTATCCCCGACAGTGTTAAGAACATCAGGAGCGGAGCCTTTTACTACTGCTCTGCACTTAAGAGCGTAAGTATCGGAAGCGGCGTGAGCAGCATCGGTCCGTCTGCTTTTGCTTATTGCACGGCTCTTTCTGAGGTCTCCTCTCTCGGCTCGGCAACGTTAATAGGCGATTCTGCCTTTGCTCACTGTACCGCGCTTTCTTCCTTTGCGATTCCCGAAAGTGTTTTGAGAATAGGAAAAAATGCCTTTAGCGGTTGCACCGGTCTTACCTCGTTTACCTTTGTAGATCCTTCTGTATGGTATGTAACAGAAAAAAGTGAGGATATGATGGATCAGGTGAACGGCGAAATGATCGACGTGAGTAACCCGACCTCTAACGTTGCTTTGATCATAACCGAGTACGTTAGCAGTTGTTTTTACAAAAATTGATAAAGAGGTAATTTATGAAGAGGTTACTTCTGCTTTTGCTTATTCTTTCTTTAAGTATTTTCACTCTTTGTGCCTGCTCGATCATATCGGGAAACGATGAGGGCGGCAATGCCGATTCGAATGAAAAAAGCGATGTCGGCTCGGATAAAGGAGAGGATAACGGCACCTCCTCCGATGAGGATGATGACGGCATCGACAACGGTGGTGACGCTAGTGGCTCATCGGTTACCGATCCAAATAAGCTACGCGGTCAGAGGATCGTCAGTGCTTTGCTTTCGAGCGACGGTATAATTACGGTAACCGTTACCGACGGAAGCACCGCCGAGCTTGGAAGATTACGCTATTACGACGGCGGCAAGCTTAACGTCGAGTACGAGGGGACTGTCTATTCGGCTCTCGGTATTACCGGATTCGAGGTTCTTGGCGAGGGTGGACTGACTATCCTTGTCGGTGAGGAGCGGTTTGATTGCGTGGGCAGGCTCGTTTGCCGACACGGCTCCTTTGGGGATTGGTCACTCACGGGTAAGAGCTGCACGCAGAAGAATTATATCCGCTATTGCGAGGATTGCGGCACCTCAGAGAAGCGTGTTGAGGAATACGACGGACACGACGTCGTAAGCCACCCCGAAAAGGCTCCGAGCTGCAAGGAGGACGGATACGAGGCGTATCTGAGTTGTGGTAGCTGTGATTACACCACCTATAAAAAAATAGAAAAGATTTCTCATACTTTGGTTGAAGATAAGGGCTATCCCCCTACCGAAAACGAGTACGGTCTTTCGGATGGCTCGCATTGCTCGGTTTGTCTTGAAGTAATAACGGCTCAGCGCAGGCTTCTTCCTACTGGCTACGGAGTGCTTGATAATTATTCCGGCAGCTATGGCTACGACTATCTTGGCACTATGGAGAGCGGTGAGGCTCTTCAGGCGTTTTACAAGGACATAGACGATGCTGCGGAGGATTTCCATAGCTCTACCGTCGATCTTTCCGACAACACCGTTGCTGTGATCGGCTTTGGTGAATACGGAATCAGCTCGGCAGAGGCTCTTATGGTCTACTCTACTTACAGAAATGATAATCCCCTTTATTATTGGCTTGGCAGCTCCGTAAGCTACACGGAAACAGAGTTCCGCCTTCTTACCGAGGAGGAATACCGCCTTGGCGAGGTGAGAGCGGAGTATAACGATCTTGTCTATTCGGCAGTAAAAAAATACACCGAGCTTGCCGAGGGCTACGAAAGCATCTACCACCTTACGCTTATTCTGCACGACGGAATAATTAATGGGGCAGACTATGCCTACGAGGAGGATGGAAAAACTCCGAAGGACGGCTCCTTTGCTCATAACGTTCTCGGTACTCTTGTTTTGGGTGAGGGCGTTTGTGAAAGCTATGCGAGAGCCTTTCAGTTGATTCTGAACTACTCGGGAATTGAGAATATCTTTGTCTCGGGTGATTCAAGAGGCGAGGCACATGCGTGGAATCTTGTAAAGCTTGATGACGGTGAGTATTATTGGTACGATCTTACCTGGGATGATACACCCGGGTATATGCTAGGCATCTCTTATAACTATTTCGCTGTTGATGATGACAGCATCCTGAGCTGGCGTGACTTCGGTTGGACGGTGGCAGAGGAGCTAACGTTTATATCCTCTCATACTCCTACCGGGAGCGAGTCGGTGGAATCCGCCGAGCAGGGGCTCTCATTCCTTTACGCTCTTCCCGATAGGGCAGATGCACCCATGGCTCTTTCTGAGCTTAGAATAACCTTTGCAATTGACGGAATCTCGTACGTACGCATATCTGCCGACAGTGTTCAGGTTATCGCTCTTCCGGGCGGTGACGCAGTAATTCCCGAGACGGTGACCTATGGCGGCAGAGAATACAAGGTTGCGGCTATCGGCTCCTTGGATGATACCTACATTCTTGGAACGCAGTCGGTCGGAAGGGTAACGACGTCTGTTCACATTCCCTCGTCGGTCAGATATATAGCAGATAGGTCGCTCGCAATATCTACTCTCGGTGTAATTACCGTAGATGAAAATAATCCTTATTTTGCGTCCTCCGACGGTATCCTCTTTACTAAGAATATGCTTACTCTTGTAAAGTATCCGGAGAATAAGACAGGTTCTAGCTACGTTATTCCCGACAGCGTCCTGTACGTCGCCTTTGGCGGAATGGATAACCTCGGTCAGCTCTCACTCATTGAGGTGGGAGAGAACCTCAGGTCGTTTGGATACGCATCTCTCGGCTATCCGTATGTTGACAACCTCGATGACGTGGCGGATGCAAACCGCATAATCGAAGGGGAGCTTGAATATATACAGCAAGGAATGGCTCATAACGGTGAAGTTGACATTGACGAAAATAACCCTAATTTCGCCAAATAACAACCGAATAAGTAAATGATTGTTTACATATCGAAGAGAAATAACGATGAACACGGTTAAGATCGATTTTTATCTCCTCGATGAAAGCAACGATATGCGTCTTGTAAAAACAGAGTTTCTTTCGTCGGACGAAGCTATTCTTTATCTTAATATGACTCTCTTCTCAACCTATCTTATTGAAATTAAGTAAAAAAATCATAAAAGGCTCGGTTTCGATCAGCAAAGTATCCTTAACGGGTAAAAAGCTGAACGAAAACGGGCCTTTTTAAATATTATTCCTTAAAGAAATGCTTTTTCACCGCTTTTAAGAAAAAATACGGCGTCAGCCCGAAGGACTATGTCCGCCGTAAATAATTATCAGAGTTTGATGAAATTGTCGCTTCTCGTTCTCGTTGCGGGCGGTGCTTTTTCGAGCTCTTTTTCTTTGATTCCGAGAATTTCCTCCGGTCTTATCCATGGCAACCCTTGAACCGCACTCGTTTCCTCATGGGTAAGATATCCTTTATATGCCGTAAGTGCCCGTCTTATATATCCGTCTTTTACACACGCCTCCTTTATCCCGAGATTAAGAAGCTTTAAAATGATCGGCAGGGTTTCCGAGCCGAGGGCAACAGAGGTCGAGCGGGCTACCGCCGCAGGAATATTGCTTACCGCATAGTGTATCACGCCCTCCTCTACGTAACGTGGACTTGCGTGGCTTGTTTCTCGGCTCGTCTCGATCGCACCGGGGCAGTCACCCGAAATGTCCACAAGCACAGATCCTCTTTCCATAAGCCCGAGCATTCCTCTGTCAATCAGAAAATCCGTGCGTTCCTTCTGCCACCTGACGCAGTTGATGACCATATCGGTGTAGGGGAGAAGCTTCCTTATGCTTTCTTTTGTGCAGTACAACGTGTCAATGCCGGGGTATTTATCCGAAAGCTCCTTCAGCACTCCGTAATTGATATCCATTACCGTAACCTTAGCACCAAGGGCATACAGAACCGATAACGCTCCTCTGCCGACAAGACCTCCGCCGAGAATCAGAGCTCTCATTGCGGGTGAACCTGCAAAACCGCCTGCAAATACCCCTTTTCCTCCGTTGATTGTCAGCATAGATTCAAGTCCGAATAACGCACCCTGCTTTCCTGCCGCCTCGCAGTTT
>JAZRMT010000065.1:0-2012 GCA_045647805.1 Eubacteriales bacterium
GAGAGCGGTGAAATTAACGATGACGATCTTGACGCAGTTGCAGGTGGTACCGACAAGAACAAGGAAGGTTACGTTAAAGTTAGTAAGAATGATGAATGTCTCTGCGGAGAATATGAATCTTCGGCAACTCCTATTCATTCCAATACCAAGGATGGCCGTCACTGCGGTACATGCAAACACTGCAGACAGGTTCGTAGCGCTGACGTTTGCACAAAAATGAAGTTCTGATTCAGCTGTTAAAATAGCTGTATATGCCAATGAGAAGGAGCATCTTTAATGGTGCTCCTTCTATAAAAAAGCAGATAAAATTATTCTGCGATTTTTTGAAAATGTTATGCTCCGAAAGGCAGATGCAAATATTTTATGAGACAAGTAATCAGACGGGCGATGGCTTCACAAAAAAAAGTGCCTAACAAGCACCTCTCCGACATTATTTCTCGAGTAGAAAAGAAATACGGCATAGATTCAGCCGAGCTCGATGACGAAGCGCTCGGCTGGGTCAGTGCTGCCGGAGAGCAAAATATTCCTCTCTCCAAAAAGGAGGACGAGGATGAATAACGTGGACGTAATGGAAAAAATCTATCTTGAATACAGAGAAAAGGTCTTTCGTTACGTCAGAGGAAAGGTGCGTAATTTGGCAGATGCCGAGGACGTCACCTCGGAGATCTTTTGGAGGGTGCAGACCGCTCTCGATTCCTACAACGAGGAAAAAGCCACCCTTTCCACTTGGATCTATACCATCACCCACAATACGGTATGCAATTATTACCGTGAGCAGTCGAGATGTGCGCTCTCCCTCGATGAGAACGCTCTCTACTATGATACAGACGACGGCGTGGTGGCTGAAATTGAAAACGAGATCACGAAGGAGAACCTTGCCATAGCTTTGGAAACCCTTTCCGAGCGTGAGCAGGATATCATCGTACTTTATTATTATCACGAAATTCCCCTTCGGGACATTGCTATAAAAATGGGTATTACATATACAAACGCGAAATTTATTAAACACCAAGCGATTGGCAAGCTGAGGCTTGCAATGAAAAACTCGTAATTCAAATACAAAGTTAGGAGAAAAACAATGGAAAACTTTAATACAGAAATGATCGAAAAGGCAAAAGCGGTAAAGTCCGCAGAGGAGCTTATTGCTCTTGCAAAAGACAACGGCGTTGAAATGACCGCAGACGAGGCGGCTACCTACTTCGCACAGCTTAACCCCAAGAGTGGCGAGATTGACGATGATGAGCTCGATGCAGTTGCAGGCGGTGCATGCGGCTATGCGAGTGACGGCAGAAGAATTGTCGATATGGGCGGTCGTTGTCACACCTCTTTTGAATGCAAAAACGGATGCGGTAACAATGTGGATATGGGCACAGAAAAGTGCCGTATTTGCGGTGAAGAATGGAGATGCTATAATTGCGTTTCCGTGTCCTTTGAGGGCGGTAAAATGTACTGTAACAACCCGAAGATGGGTAAATAACATAACAAGGAGTTTTAGATATGACTGACTTTAGTGCCGAAATGATTCAAAAGGCAAAAGGCGCAAAGTCTGCAAAAGAACTGTTTGAGCTTGCAAAGGCTGAGGGAATCGATATAACCGAAGACGAAGCAAGGAAATATTTTGAGCAGATCAATTTGCCTGATCTTGACGATGAACTTCTCGATATGGTGTCGGGCGGTGCGATTGTGAGTGAGCCTATAATGAATTACAATCTTGAGGCAGACAAGGATGAAAAACGCAAAAAAAGTCATTGCGGATAATAGGTGGGTATGACGTTTATACTGAACAAAAACATCGCCCTACGTTCTTGGTGGCGCGTGCCTTACGCCTATTACGTAAAAGGTCGGCGCGACGCGCAGAGGTTGACAAAAGAAGAATTTGAATTGCTATCGCTCTGTGACGGGCAGACCGAGATAGCCGACAGTTCTCTTGTGGAAAGCCTCGTTCAAAGAGGAATGATCTCTGCCTGCGAGGTGGGCGCGGCTTGCCTTGATCCGTGGCAGAAGATGGACTG
>JAZRMT010000066.1:0-34616 GCA_045647805.1 Eubacteriales bacterium
CTTGAGCTTTATTCGGTCAAGCAGACCTTCTTCCGCAAGAACCTCGGAAATATGGAGCAGGTAGGAGGGCGTACAAGCAATAGCAGTAGCACCGAAGTCCACCATCATAGTGGTAAGCTTTTTGGAGTTACCCGTACTCATGGGAACGACCGTTGCACCTATCTTCTGTGCACCGTCGTGAGCACCAAGACCGCCCGTGAACAGTCCGTAGCCGTAGGCTACCTGAATGACGTCGTTCTTGGTAACCCCCGCCATAGTCATGCATCTTGCAACACACTCTGCCCAAATATCAAGGTCGCGGCGGGTGTATCCTACGACCGTAGCCTTACCCGTCGTTCCGCTGGATGCGTGGATTCTTACGATTTCAGAATTAGGAACTGCAAACAAACCGAAGGGATAATTATCTCTGAGGTCGTCCTTAGTGGTAAAGGGGAGCTTGGTAATGTCATCGATACCCTTTATGTCACCGGGCATAAGACCGACAGCTTGCATCTTTTTGCGGTAAAATTCCACGTTGTGGTACATATAATCCACGAGCTTGACGAGTCTTGCACTTTGCAGATTTGTCATCTGGTCTCGGCTCATACATTCCTTGGTTTCATTCCAAATCACAATAATTCCCCCTTAATTCTTTGCTTCATATCCGTATATGAAGGCTTTTTTATTTATTTCAACGGTTTTTGCGGGAACGGTGGCTGAAACCACGTCAAGCCAAGTGTCTTTATCAAATCCGATAGCACTTGCGGCATAGCCGAGAACCACGGAGTTGAGAACCTTGCTGTTTCCAAGCTCAAGTGCAACCGCTCCTGCGTCGATAGAATAAACCTTATGCTCAGAGGAGAGCTCTTCAAGAATGTTCTCGGGATATTTCTTCGCACCGATAACAACGGTCATAGGTTCGATCTTACAATCGTTTACTACGAGAACTCCGTCTTTTTTGAGGAAGTGGGCATACCTTTGTGCCTCAAGACGCTCAAAGGCGATTATTACGTCGGCACAGCCCTCCTCTACAACAGGCTCACTAACCTTGTCACCGAAGCGAACGAAGGTAACTACGCTTCCGCCTCTCTGAGCCATTCCGTGTACCTCGGAGATCTTAACGTCAAGTCCTGCTTCAAGAGCAACCTTACCGATGATACGGCTGGTAAGCAGGGTGCCCTGTCCGCCAACGCCGACTATCATTATATTCTTTTCCATTTTCAGTTCTCCCTTCAAGCCTTCGTGACAGTTTTGATTGCACCGAATTTACAATAGGTCTTGCAAAGACCGCAGCCGTTACACATGGTTGCGTCGATTCTGACCTTGCCGTCCTCGCCCTTTGTCATAGCGGGACAGCCTATCTTCATACACATACCGCACTTTCTGCACTCGCTCTCTTCAACGTAGCACTTGTCGGGGAACTTCTGTCCCTTGAGAAGCACGCAGGGAGCCTTGCAGATGATTACGGTGAGCTCGTCGCCGGCAGCACTTTCCTTGATAGCCGCCCCAAGTCCTACGGTGTCGAAGGAGCTGATCTCGAGAACACGCTTTACGCCGATTGCCTGACAAAGCTCTTTAAGGTCGATTGCGTAGGTATCCTCGCCTTTAAGCGTCTTACCGGTGGCAGCGTGCTCCTGATGTCCTGTCATACCGGTGGTTCTGTTATCGAGTATCATTACGGTGGCGGTTGACTTGTTGTAAACCATATTCACAAGCGAGTTGATACCCGTATGAAGGAAGGTGGAGTCACCAATTACCGCAACCCAATTTCTTATGTATTCCTTGCCTCTTGCTTTCTCCATACCGTGAAGAGCAGAGATGCTGGCACCCATACATATTGTGGTGTCAATGACCGAGAGGGGAGCTACCGCACCGAGAGTGTAGCAACCGATATCGCCGGAGGCGTGTATCCCTAGCTTGTTAAGAACCGAGAACACACTTCTGTGAGGACAGCCGGGGCAGAGGATAGGGGGTCTTGCGGGAGACTCCTTCTTCTCAAATACCATGTCGTCCTTGCCGTATATAACCTTCTTAAGAAGATTAGCCGAATATTCGCCCTGACGGGTGAAGCATTCCTTACCCTTTACCTCAAAGCCCCATGCTCTGACCTGTTCTTCGATGACAGGCTCGAGCTCCTCAAAGACGTATACCGTCTCTACGGAATTGACAAAGTCCTCGATGAGCTTCTTTGAGAGAGGATTAACAAGACCGAGCTTAAGAACGCTCGCCTCGGGGCATGCTTCCTTAACGTACTGATAAGCTATACCCGAGGTAATGAAGCCTATCTTCTTATCTCCCATTTCCACTCTGTTGATGGGGAAGGAGGCTGCATCCTCTGCCATTCTGTTTTCTCTGTCCTCAACCACAAGGTGACGTCCTATGGCCGATGCGGGCATCATAACGTACTTCTGCATCTGTCTTTCATAGGTCTTGTCCTCTACCTCTACTCTGTCGTAAAGCTCAACGATAGACTGAGAGTGAGCGAGCTTGGTGGTAGTTCTGAGGATGACGGGAGTGTCGTATTTTTCGCTTAACTCGTAAGCGTACTTAAGGAACTCCTTAGCCTCCATAGAGTCGGAGGGCTCGATTACGGGAACGTGTGCGGCTCTGCCGATCATTCTGGTGTCCTGCTCGTTCTGTGAGCTGGCAAGTCCGGGATCGTCTGCGACTACGAACACCGAGCCGCCGCCAACGCCTGTGTAGGCGAAGGTATAAAGGGGATCTGCCGCAACGTTGAGTCCAACGTGCTTCATGCAGGCAAGGCTTCTTACACCGCTGATAGATGCACCGATAGCTACCTCTGCGGCAACCTTCTCGTTGGGAGCCCATTCGGTGTAGACCTCATTGTATTTCGCAAGATATTCGCTGATCTCGGTGGAGGGGGTGCCGGGATATGCGCTGGAGAGCTTTACTCCTGCCTCCCATGCACCTCTGGCTATTGCTTCGTTGCCGAGCATTATAGTTTTGTTTGACATTTTAGTCACCTGTTTCCTTATTTTACTTTATGTTTCTCAGATCCTTGATTCTCTTCGCCTTGCCCTCAAATCTCTGGAGGGTGTTGGGCGATTCAAGCATTACCTTGGCATCCAGCCCGAGAATGATCTTAAGCTTTTCACGCACATTTCTCGTAATGCTTTCAAGCACGGAGAAGGAGTCTGTGGAGTGGGCAAGCTCAACCTTGACGGTAAGCTTGTCGAGATAACCCTCTCTCTCAAGGATGATCTCGTAATGAGGACCAAGCTCCTCAAAGCCGAGGATGACCTCCTCGATCTGGCTTGGGAATACGTTTACTCCTCTTATCTTAAGCATATCGTCACTTCTGCCCTGGAGGTTTTCCATACGGCAGAAGGTTCTTCCGCATTTACACTTATCGTAGTAAAGCCTTGTGATATCCTTAGTTCTGTATCTGATGAGAGGGAGAGCCTCCTTTTTGATACAGGTTATAACCAGCTCGCCCCATTCACCCTCGGGAAGCACCTCACCGGTGTTTGGATCGATGATCTCGGGAATGAAGAAGTCCTCGTTGATGTGCATTCCGGTATGCTCGAGGCATTCACCCGAAACTCCGGGGCCCATAAGCTCACTCATTCCGTAATTGGAGGTGATAAGGATATCCTTGCCCCAATATTTGTGCATTTCCTCACGCATAGCGTCGGTGAGAAGCTCGCTTCCCACAAGGGCTATCTTTACCTTAAGATCCTTGGTGACGTCAACTCCCATCTCACGGGCAACCTCGGCAAGTCGAAGTGCGTAGGAGGGGGTGGCGACCAGAAGAGAGGTCTCAAAGTCCTGCATATACATTATCTGCTTCTGTGAGTTACCGGTGGAGGAGGGAACGATTGCCGCACCTATGTTTTCCAGACCGTAGTGAAGTCCGAGAGCACCTGTGAACATACCGTAGCCGAAGCATATCTGGGCAACATCCTTCGAGGTCGCTCCGCCCATGCAGGCAATACGGGATACGCACTCGGTCCAGGTTTCCATATCGTTCTTGGTATAGCCGACGACGGTGGGCTTGCCCGTAGTACCGGAGGATGCGTGAATTCTGACTATATCGTCTCTGTCAACTGCGAAAAGACCGTAGGGATAATTATCTCTTAAGTCCTGCTTGACAACGAAGGGGAGCTTGGAAAGATCGGAGAGGGACTGTATGTCCTCGGGCTTTATGCCCGCCTCGTCCATTTTCTTTCTATAAGGAAGAACCTTCTCGTAAACTCTTGCTACGGTTTCCTTAAGCCTTTCCAGCTGTATTTTCTCAATTTCCTCTCTCGGGAGGATTTCTTCTTTTGACCAAATCATTTTAAGTACCTTTTATCAAAATGTTTTTTGTTCATTAATCTCAGATAAGACCTTCGACCTCTTTGTCAAAGGCGTTATGGAGCGTTTCTTCGTCGGGAGCCTTGGTGAGAAGGCTGACTACGATGGTTATAACAACAGAGAAGATTATACATACCACACCGATGAAGGGGGAGGACTGTATACCGAACTTAATTGCTTCGCCAAAGGAGCAATCAAAGTCGGCTCTTGCATAGCCGAGGATGATAATAAGAGAGACCGTTAGGACAAGCGAGGAGATCATCGATGCCCATGCTGCATTCTTGGTGGTTCTCTTCCAAAGAAGTCCGAGAACGTACGGGCCGATGAAGCATCCTGCGAGAGTTCCCCAGCTGATACCCATCATATAAGCGATGGCGGCAATGCCGAACTTTTCGTTAAGAATTGCAAGGATTACCGAGATCGCAACGAAAACAAGGGTGAGTGTACGCATTACGATATTTACCTTTTTGTCGCTTGCGTTCTTGTCAATAGCACTCTTGTAAAGGTCGATTGCGATAACCGAGGCAGAGGCGAGTGAAACCGAGGAGAGGGTGGACATACTTGCCGAGAGAATGAGAACGGCAATGACACCCGTAAGACCTACCGGGATGACTATACTCATCATGGTGGGGATAACCTGAGCATCGGGAACTCCTGCAAGCTCGGTGGGGAAGAAATAGCTGAGCGCACCGGTGAAGTAGGCGATGAATCCTATCAGAAGGGCAAATGCGGTGCTGACTACCACACCCTGAGTTATCGCCTTCTGATCTCTGATGGAGTGGTACTTGTGTACCGTCTGGGGAAGAGCCCATACGCCAAGAGAGGTAAGGAAGATAAGCGAGAGAAGTGACACTGTGCTTCCGAAGAGGCCTTCACTTCCTTCCTTGCCAAAGGTGAACCAGGTGTCGGAGATTGCGGAGATATCCCAGCTTACCTGCTCGGACTTCATGTAGAAGATAACCATAAGAATGACGCCGATGATCATGATGATTCCCTGAATGAAGTCGGAGAGAGCGGTAGCAAAGTAGCCGCCGAAGAACAGGTAAAGAGCGGTGAGTGCCGCAAGACAGATCATTATTATCCATCCGGGGATATCAAAAACTATCTCGAACAGACTGGACAGACCGTTATATACCGATGCCGAATAGGGGATAAGGAAAACGAAGGTGATGACTGCCGAGCATAGCTTGAGTCCGTGGCTGCCGTAACGCTTCTCGAAGAAGTCGGGCATCGTCTTCGTATTCAGCCTTTTCGACATATTCTTGCTTCTCTTAGCAAGAACGAGCCAAGCGATAAGAGTTCCGATAATAGCATTGCCAATACCTATCCATACCGAAGCCAGACCGTAGGTTCTGCCAAACTGACCTGCGTAGCCAATGAATATTACTGCCGAAAAATATGTAGTGCCGTATGCAAATGCCGTCATCCAACCGTTGAGTCCTCTCTTGCCTGCAAAAAGGAAATCGTCAACCGAGCCGGAGCGGTTTTTTGTGTAGAATGCTACGGCTACCATCATTAACGCATAAATACCTAAAATAACGTAATCGAGTACCATGGGGATTGCTCAAAAAAAGACCTTTCTTTTAAAATATAATAGATATTATATCACACCCGAAAAAAAAAGTCAACAAGGTATGCTCTGTTTTTCGGAAGCTTTGTCATTTTTTTGCCGACATGGAATAAAAATACACAAAAAAGGTTTTTTTCGTAGATAAAATTGTCGGTGTCGTCTTGAAATTTGTTCTAAAGTGTAAATTTTGACCGAGAACGTAAATTGGAGCGATATAACACTTGAAAAATTTTAAAATCCATGTTAAAATATATATTAGCGGATTTTCGAGGGATTGCCTTCGAATGTCGGTTCGCATATTTAACGAGGTCTTAAAATGAAAATACTTGTTGTTGATGATGAAATAGAAATAAGGAAGATTCTCAGACTGCTTCTTGAGAATTCGGGATATGAGGTTGCGGAGGCTTGCGACGGCGAGGAGGCGGTTGCGAGAGTCAGAGATGATTCGGAGATAGATCTTTGCATAATGGATATAATGATGCCGAAAAAGACCGGTATTGAGGCGACCGCCGAGATAAGAGAGTTTTCTCCCGTTCCGATCCTTTTTCTTACCGCAAAGTCGCTTGAGGCGGACAAAGAGGCTGCATACTCCGGCGGAGGTGACGATTACCTCGTCAAGCCCTTCTCTTCGAAGGAGCTGCTCATGAAGGTGGAGGCACTTACCAGACGTTACAACAGTTACAGTGCGAAAACCGAGAATAAGGGCGAGCATATAAGACTCTTTGGTGGCATTGTCGTATCGGTTGACGGACGTGAGGTTACCAAGAACGGTACGCTGCTTGACGTTCGTGATAAGGAGCTGGATCTTCTCGTGTATCTTGCCAAGAACCGAGGAAGAGTCATAAGCCCGTCCGAACTTTACGAGGGTGTTTGGGGCGAGATGCCTCTTCCGTCCTCCAACAACACCATTACCGTTCATATTCTAAATCTCAGGAGAAAGCTGGAAACAAATCCGTCTGCACCTAAGATCATAAGAACCGTATGGGGAAAGGGATACCAAGTTGACTGATAAAACGTACGTCAGGGCAAAAAAACTCAATTCACTTTATTTCGGTCTGATACTGAATATTATTCTCGGGGTGGTTGCTGCCGTGATCACCTATATTTGCGTGCGTTTGGCGACAAATTATTTTATAAATACCAAATATTTGTCGGACGAGGCGAAGAACGAGCGACTCGAGGAGCATCTTTCAGATCTTCAGGAATATGCGACCAAGAATAATATTTCATCCGAGGATACCGATAAAATAGCCTATTGGGCAAAGCAGAATCCTTACGTTTATCTGATGGTTTATAAAAACGACGTTCTTTTCTTCTCCTCGGATATGAATGATGAGGACAAGGATGAGGATAAAGGCGAAAACGAAGATGCCGATCCTCCCTCCGACGGTGATGATGCCGTAGACGGCGGTGAGGGAGAAACGGGAGATGGAGATTCCGAGGATGCCGAGGGCGAGGCAGGTGATGCCGAAGGCGATGATCAAGGCACACCCGACAACGACGCGGAGGATGATTCTGCCGATTCGGATACAACAGACAAGAACGGTACAACAGACAAAACAGACAAAACAGACAAAACAGACAAGACCGACAAGAATGATAAGAATGACTACGACGGTCTCGGTTCTCTCGGACTCGGATCGAACAAGATAGACAGAGAGACTCTCATCAAGCAGGCGGAGGCAAGCGGAATGCATCCGATAGAGCTTGCAGACGGAACGATAATCGCCGAAATAGCCGACTTCTCCGAGGAGCTGTATTTCTATATTTCCAATATTCTGAGCATAGTTACGGGAATAATTGTTCTTGCAGTAATTCTTATCGTTTATTTCAGACGCATACTTTCCAGAATAAAGAGGCTGGAGAGCGATGTTAACATAGTATCTCACGTCAATATGAATCATAAGATAGTCTGCAAGGGAAAAGACGAGATCTCAATGCTGTCAAGGAACGTTGAGAATATGAGAAATTCCATGCTCGACAACCTTGAAAAGGAGAGGGCGGCGAGAAACGCCAACACCGAGCTTGTCACGGCAATGTCTCACGATATCAGAACTCCTCTGACCGTTCTTCTCGGTTATATAGATATGATGAAGAATTGCGATGGCTGTGACGAAACGGTTAAAAGCTATATAGGGGCTACCGAAAAGACGGCTATGAGGCTTAAGGAGCTTTCGGACGATATGTTCAAGTATTCCCTGGCATTCGGAAGCACCGACGAGGCAATAACCCTCGAGAGCTATGATGCCGGAATGCTTATGGAGCAGCTGTTCTTTGAGCATATACTTCTTCTTTCCGAGAACGGATACGAGGTTCGTTATGACAAACGCCTTGATGAGATAGAGGAGGGGGCTACGGTATATACCGATCCTCAGAATCTCATGAGAATAATAGACAACATTTTCCAGAATATATATAAATATGCTAGGAAGGATGAGCCTGTTGAGTTCGCATCCTTTGTTGAAAGAGGACGGATACGATTCGTTATTAAAAACAGGATAACCGACAATCCCGGCGGTGCGGAGAGCAACGGAATCGGGCTTAAGACCTGCAAACGCCTTGCTCAATACATTGCAGAGGAGTTTTCTTACGACAACGATGGCGAATACTTTACAGTAAATCTTTCTTTGAAGCTGGAAAATAACAAGAAAAACAAAAATAAGTCCCGGGCGGAGATTATATGATCAGCTTTAAGATTTTTTCGGCAAACGAGCCGATATGTCTGCCCGAGAGCACTCTTTCTATGCTCGGAGAATATTGCTCCGTCTTTGGCGAGGGCTTGGTGGGCTATTGCCTTTACAACGGTTTTCTTTTGCTGCGTTTCTTCGACGGAGAGGGCTACACCTTTTCGGTAATTCCGATGGATCGGGATGCTGTGAACGCAAAGGATGCGGTGGAGGCTGTGTGCGAATATGCGGTCACCGAGGAGACGGGGCTTACCTTCGTCGGAATTTCTCCCGAGTTGCTTGGAGATATCGTTCGGTGCTTCAATTATTCCGAGGTCTGTTGTGAGGATGCCTGCCGCTCGAGCTTTACCGTCAGGATCAAGAGCGAGGCTGACCGACTTACCGAGGTGTTTTCTCTCACCGAGGGGGATATAGAGCTTTCTGAGCTGACGGAGGAGGATATTCCAGAATACGCACGGCTCTGCCGAGACGAGGGCTGTCTTGAATTCTGGGGCTATGATTATCGCGGTGAGGCTGCGGATGCCGACGACGGATATTTCTATAAGATGCAGTCGGCTGAATTTTATCGGGGAACCTCTGTTACCTTTGGAGCTCGCTTCGACGGGCGGCTTATCGGAGAGGGCTCATTCTATGCCTTTGATTACAAGGGCGGAGCGGAGATAGCATTTAGGCTTTTGCCGGAATACAGGGGAAGAGGCCTCGGAAGAGCATTGCTTGAGGCACTTCTGTGTGCTGCGGAGCAGCTTTCTCTGACGGCGGTGTATGCAACCGTTAATAAACATAACAAGCCTTCTGTCGGGCTTCTCTCGGATTATATGGACAAGGAGAGCGAGCGTGACGGAATTCTGCACTTCGTCCTTTTGGCACAGGAGCAGTAAAGAGAGGATTTTGATTTGAAGAAGATAGCTTTTGGCATACTTGCTCACGTTGATGCGGGCAAGACGACGCTTTCCGAAGGACTGCTTTACTCTGCGGGAGCATTGGGCAGCCTTGGGCGGGTGGATAAGAGAGACGCCTTTTTCGATACGCATTCTCTTGAGAGGGAAAGAGGAATAACCATTTTCTCAAAGCAGGCTATCTTCGGCTTCGGGGAAAGTGAGATAACTCTTATCGACACTCCCGGGCATATAGATTTTTCTACCGAGGCAGAAAGAGCACTTTCGGTTCAGGATTACGCAATTTTGGTTATCAGTGCGCCTGACGGTGTTACCTCGCATACCAAAACCCTGTGGCATCTTATATCATCACGCCGCATACCAACCTTCATATTCATTAACAAGACGGATATATGTGACAGACGGCGAGAGGACATAATGGGTGAGCTTACTGCGACACTGTCCGGTGGCTGCGTTGATTTTTCTCTCGGAGAGAGCGGAGAGCTGTACGAGAGCTGTGCCTCCCGTGACGAGACTCTTATGGAGGAATATTTCGCAACAGACGGTCTTTCCGAGCAGTCGTTAAAGGGGGCTATCCGTGAAAGAAAGATATTCCCCTGCTTCTTCGGCTCGGCTCTTAAAATGAAGGGCGTTAAGGAATTCCTTTCGGCACTGGATAAGTATACCGAGCAGAAGAGGTATTCGGAAACGCTTTTCGGAGCTAAGGTGTATAAAATTTCCCGAGACCGTCAGGGGAAAAGACTTACTTATCTGAAGATTACCGGAGGAAACCTGAAAACAAAGGATACTCTGCCGCTTAAGAACCGCTATGGCGATACGGTTTATGAGAAGGTTGAGGAAATAAGGCTTTATTCCGGTGAAAAATATAAAAGCGTAGGCGCCGTTACGGCGGGAACGGTGTGCGCCGTTCTCGGTCCCGTATCAACAAAGGCGGGCGACGGAATAGGTATAGAGGCGTCGAGCGAGCAGACACTTCGTCCGGTGCTTGATTACCGAATAATACTACCCGAGGGAGCAAATCCCTACGAAACCTATATGCGGCTTCTCGTTCTGGCAGAGGAGGATCCGTCGCTTGCACTGACTTATGAGCCCTCGAGCCACGAGCTTAGAGTACGGCTTATGGGTGAGATACAGCTTGAGGTTCTGACCAGGGTGATATCAGAGCGGTTCGGTCTTAAGGTTGGCTTTGACGAGGGCTCGATACTATACAAAGAGACGGTTGCGAATACCGTTTACGGTGCGGGACACTTTGAGCCTCTTCGCCATTATTCGGAGGTTCACCTGAGGATAGATCCGATGCCGGAGGGAACGGGAATTATAACCGCTACCGAGTGTGAGACCGACGTGCTTGCTCTTAACTGGCAAAGGCTGGTGCTTACTCACCTTGAGGAAAAGGTTCACAGAGGCGTTCTTACCCGATCGCCGCTTACCGACGTAAAGATAACTCTTACCGCGGGTAAGGCGCATCAGAAGCATACCGAGGGCGGTGACTTTCGCCAGGCGACGTACAGAGCGGTAAGGCAGGGGTTGATGAAGGCGGAAAATCTGCTTTTGGAGCCTACCTTTGATTTCAAGATCGAGCTTCCTACCGAGTATCTCGGGCGAGCAATGAACGATATTACAAGTATGCACGGAGTGGCCGATGCTCCCGAGATCTTTGAGGACAGAGCGGAGCTTACCGGTAATTGTCCTGTATATACAATGCGTTCTTACGCAACCGAGCTTCGTGCTTACACGAGAGGCGAGGGGAAGATCTCGCTGACTGTCGGCCCTTATATGCCCTGTCACAATACCGAAGAGGTCATAGCAAGGATAGGCTATGATCCGATGCTTGACGAAAGAAATACACCGAACTCGGTCTTTTGTAAGGCGGGATCGGGCTATGCCGTAACTTGGGATGAGGCGGATGCGCTTATGCATATTACGCCCTTCGGTGCCTCAAGGACTGCGGAGGTCGCATCGGAGGAGTATTCTCCCGTAAAAAGAGAGAAGCCGGACGCTTATCGCTCTGCAGAGGCACAGGATAAGGAATTGATGCGTATTTTCGAGTCCACCTACGGGCAGATAAAAAGACGCAGGTGGTCGGAAAAAACCGAGAACGCAGCACCCGATGTGAGAAAGTCCGAAAGACCTAAAAAACAAAAGCCTAAGGGCGAAAATTACGTTATAATAGATGGCTATAACTTTATTTTTGCAAATGAAAGTTTACGAAATGCGGCAAATTCCGACATTTCAAGAGCCAGAGATGTTATTGTAAGGATGATGTGCGATTACACCTCGTTCCACAGATGCAGGGCAATTATAGTATTCGATGCCTATAAAAGACACGGTGGAGAGGGAAGCCGAGAGGAATGCGGCAACGTCAGTGTGGTTTACACAAAGGAATCCGAGACTGCCGATGCATTTATTGAGAAGAGTACCCATGATCTTGCCTCAGAGCATACCGTAAGGGTGGTCACCTCGGATATGCAGGAGCAGCTTATGGTTCTCGGCTCGGGAGGTCTTCGTGTCAGCGCTGTGGAATTCTACGGAGAGCTTCTTGATACTGCAAGGCTGATCAGGGAGACTGCGGAATCCTACTTTAAATAACTTTAATTTGGTTAATAATAAATTTCGAAAGGATATATTTTCGTGAGGTTGTTCAAGAACAAAATTTTAGAGTCGGTGACGTCGGTTTTGCCGATCGCTATGATAGTAATGCTTCTGAGCTTTACTATAATTCCGGTTTCACCGGGGGATATGTTTCTGTTTCTTCTGGGAGTAGTCTGCCTTGTATTCGGCATGAGTCTGTTCACTGCGGGCTCGGAAATGTCGATGCAGCCCCTTGGCTCAAAGATAGGTTCTTCTATTGCTGCCAGCGGTAAGATATGGCTTATTGCGTTTATAAGCTTTTTGATCGGAATTCTTGTTACTATATCCGAGCCGGATCTTATTATACTTGCAGAGCAGGTTGACGGTCTGAAAAACGAGATACTGATCTATACTGTTTCTCTCGGTGTTGGTATCTTCCTTCTGATCGCTGTTTTGCGTATAGTTTTTAATTTCAGCCTAACGGCACTTATGATCGGCTTCTACACTCTGGCGTTCGTGCTTGCATTCTTCGTTGACGAGACCTTCCTTTGTCTGTCGTTTGATTCGGGCGGAGTTACGACCGGCCCAATGACGGTTCCGTTCATTATGTCAATAGGTGCGGGTGTTTCGGCTGCAAAATCCTCCTCTAAGGATAACCGAAACGACTCCTTTGGTATCACCGGTCTTTGCAGTATCGGCCCTATTATTTCGGTTCTAGTGCTTGGAATTGTTATGAAGGTTGAGGGCTCATACGAGCCTGATCCCGTCGTTCCGATAGTAGATACAAGAGATGGTGTCGTAAGATTTGCAGAGGGCTTCCTTGATCACGGAATCGGAGTGCTTAAGGCTCTTCTTCCCATAATCATCTTTGCAATTCTGTTCCAGATAGTTACCAAAGCCTTTACAAAGGGACAGATGATAAGAGTTTCGATAGGACTTTCATACGTTCTCGTCGGTCTTGCGGTATTCCTTGCGGGAGCCGAGATCGGATTCGTTCCCATGGGAACAAGCATCGGCGAGCGTCTTTCCTCTTTCTGGGGGGGACTACCGCTTATTCCCATCAGTATGCTGCTCGGCTATTTTATAGTAAAAGCGGAGCCGTCGGTATACGTCCTTAATAAGCTGGTTGAGCAGATGAGTGCGGGTGCTATCTCGGGTAAGACCACCGGACTCGGTCTTTCTATCGGTGTTTCGGCAGCTCTCGGACTTGCCGCACTCAGAATTATTCTCGGTATCAACATTCTTTGGTTCCTTATACCCGGATATATAATTGCTTTGGGACTTTCATTCTTCGTGCCGAAGATCTTCGTCGGTATTTCCTTCGACTCGGGCGGAGTTGCCAGCGGTACGATGATGAGTGCATTTGTTCTTCCGCTCTGTCTCGGAGCCTGCAACAACCTTGGCGGAAACGTTATGACCGATGCATTCGGCTGTGTTGCATTCGTTGCAATGGCACCTATCATTTCAATTCAGATCTGCGGATTGGTTTATAAGATCAAAACCGTCGGAAGGGTAAAGAGCTTCGTATCCAGAAGTGAGTCATTCATAGATTACGGATACAGCTATGACAGAGGTGACAAAATTGTCGACAAGACCGAAAAGGTCAAGGTAAAGGCTCGTCCCATTCAGAGGGCGGTAAAGGACGCGGCACAGACTGCCGACGACTGATGAAAGGATAAGACAGAATGAAGAAGACTGGTAAGGAAAAAAGAGTAAAGCTCCTTGTCGGTATTATCAATAAGGAAGACGAAAAGCGTTTCACCGACGTGGTGAACGACTGTGCTACCGCCCTTCATTTTTCGGGGCTTGGACACGGTACGGCACATTCGAGCTATATGAGCTATTTCGGCTTCAATGAGATAGACAAGAGAGTTACTATGTCACTTATACCCGATTCGCTCGAGCATGAGATACTTTCGGCTGTGGGCCATGCCCTTAAGCTGTATCTTGTGGGCAGAGGAATAGCATTTACTATTCCGCTTTCGGGAATTTCCAACATAATTAACGATGCAATACTTGACGGCGACGATAAGGTCGAGAGGACCTCAAGAGCAAGAGCGCCGATATCCAAGAAAAAGGGGAAAGAAAAAATGCATGAGCTTGTAATAGCCGTAGTTAACAATAAGTACACCGACGAAGCTATCGATGCTGCAAGAAATGCAGGTGCTACGGGTGCTACCATATTCCACACCAAGAGCATAAACAATGACAAGGCGGAGCAGGCGATAGGTACTTCGGTATCCGCCGAGACCGACTCGGTATTCTTCTTAACTACCCTCGAGTACAAGGCGAGGATCATGGAGGCGATCAGAGACGTTGCCGGTCTTAAGACCGAGGGCGGAGCAATAATATTCTCGCTTCCCGTTGACGACCTTGTAGGAATCGGACGCTTCGAGGACTTTGACGACGAGGAAAATTAAGGTTGGATTTTTGGCACTGAGATTCCGGAGGGGTTACATTGAGAAAGCTTTGCAGAGTTTTGTTATCTCGCTATGCTATCTCTGCGATAATGATCGTTCTTGAGGTCGTCATCTTCGTTTTCCTCTGTGTGAACGCATTTTCTTCGCTTTATATAGCAGCGGCTATTTGTATAATAGGTGCACTTACCGCACTTGTAAGTCTTGTAACAAGGGATACTAATCCCGAATATAAAATTCCTTGGGCGGTAATAATCATCGTTGTTCCCGCCCTTGGCCCTATACTCTATCTTTTGTTTTATAAAGTTCGTATGTCTAAGAGTGACGGACGGCTTTTGCTCGGCGTCTTCAATGAGATGAAGTCGTGTAGCTCTGAAAGCCACTCTGTCTCGGAGCTTGGCAACGAGAATGCCTTGGCACTCGGAAAGGTAAGGGCAATTCTCAACGATGATGCCTTCGCCTCGGTTTACAGAGGGACGAGCTCGATGCTTTACACCTCGGGTGAGGAGCTTTTTTCGGATATGGAGAAGGATCTGTCCTCGGCAAAGGAGTATATATTTTTGGAGTACTTCATAATCGAGACAGGCGAGCTTTGGGACAGAATACACCGAATACTCAGAGAAAAGGCGGCACTCGGGGTTGACGTAAGAGTGCTTTACGACGATATAGGGTGCATGAAAACCCTGCCCGCAAATTACGAGCTGGGGCTTTCCCGCGAGGGGATCAAGGCAAGGAGGTTTTCCAAGGTCAACCCGAAGGTATCTTCGGTGCATCATAACAGGGATCACAGAAAAATCTGTATTATTGATGGCAAGGCGGCGTATACCGGCGGGGTTAATATCGCTGACGAGTACGTAAATATCAAGAGTCGATTCGGGCATTGGAGAGACGGCGGAATCAGGCTGGAGGGTGAGGCGATACTCGGGCTTCTCAAGCTGTTTTTGTCGTCTTGGGATTTTACTACCCGCTCTATAAGCGATTATGAGCATCTGTTTTCTACCGTAAAGACGTCCGAGACCTCCGACGGAGGCTATTATATTCCCTTTGGATCGGGCCCATCGCCAATCTATAAGAGACCGGTCGGAAAAAACGTCTTTCTTAATATAATTAATCAGGCGGAGAGATACGTTTATATTACTACACCCTATCTGATAGTCGATTATGACCTTACCGAAGCACTTTGCAATGCGGCACTGAGAGGTGTGGACGTAAGAATCGTTACGCCAGGGATAGCCGACAAAAAGATCGTAAAGATAATGACCAAGAGTGCCTATCCCTATCTAATGGATGCGGGTGTCAGGATTTTTGAGTATACCCCCGGGTTCATTCACGAAAAAACTCTCGTTTCGGATGATAACTATGCTGTCATAGGCACGATAAATTTCGATTACCGAAGCCTTGTTCATCACTTCGAGGATGCGGTGTGGATGTATAATACACCTACGGTTATTAAGGCGAGAGAAGGATACTCCGAGCTTCTTGACAAATGCGTACAGGTGGACGGGGCGGATGCTAAGCTTTCCTTCTTGGAGTGGGTATTCCGCAACGGAATAAGGCTCTTCGCTCCGTTGCTCTGATTAAATTGATCAACGTTATAAAAATAAACGGCAGAAGCCCTTGAATAAAGGTGCCTCTGCCGTTTTGCCGTGTTTAGTGCGGCTTTATTGCTCGTTGAGAGTGTATTTGATCTTGTAATAACCGTTTTCGGGGAAATCGGGACAGAACTCCGGAAGAGTAAGTATATCACTGTTTGCTTCAAAGTTCTCGTAAAGCCTTGAACAGACGGCAGAGCCGTCCTCTGTGAGGATATCTACTGTGAGAGAATAGCTACTGCCTGCCGAAAGACCGGTACAGATAGGCTTGATCTTATAGCCCTTATAAAGCAGGGCGTCGGGGGATTCGTTTGCCGCAACGCACTTGTCAAAGCCCGTCCTCATACGGTAGAATGCAAGCTTTTTGTAGCCCGAGAAGTCGATAGGCGGCTTGAGATAGCTGCCGTTGTTGGCACCGCTCCAAAGCGAGCACCAAAGCATTCCGTCTGCATCGAATCTTCTGAGCTGTCTTATCGCCATTTCGGCACAGAACGCCTGATAAGCCTGGGAAATCTCCCATTCGTCGTCGGTAAAGCAATATCCGAGAGCCGCCTTTTCGTTGGGAAGCTCGTAGGAATCCTTGTTTATAAAATTCTTTGCACCCTCCGTGCCGGGGTTCTGACGTCCTATTATCGCAAATTCGCTGACTATATATGCCTTGTCCTTTGCTTCAAAGAGCTCCTTTTGCAATGCCCAGTTCTGCGTCACCATATCACGCCACGGACAGCCGTAGCCGAGAAGGAGTGAATAGGTGTGCGAGCTTCTGACGACCGATTCGTCAAGCCATCCGAAGGAGGAGCTGACCTCCTCACCGTCGGCGGCTCTTGTGCCGTCGTTGTTGTAGTAATCGGTATCCACCTCGGGGCCACCGTAAAGACCGCCTCCGTAATAAAGGTGAGATACGGGGCAGATAAGTCTTGTGTTATCGACCTCTCTTACCGCCTTTACAAATGTGTCGTAGAGCCTGTCGAGATCGGTAAGTCCCGAGTGAAGCTCATTGGAGCCCTCCCACATAATTATAGAGGGGTGGTTAAGGAAGGGACGCATATGAATTTTATATATATCGGCAAGTCGCCAAGGCTCACTGTCGCTTCTGTTCCAAAGAATCTGCTCGGCAGAGTCAATAGCTCTGGTCGTCCATATCAAAAGCACACCGAGTCTATCACATATTTCACCGAATCTCTTGTCGGAGGAGCCATGGCCGAGCTGATGAAGTCTCAGACAGTTTCCGTTAAGATTTTTCAGTGCCAATACTTGCTCTGTTATCTGCTCGTCGGTCGGGCAGACGTGGTTTATCGGAACCTGGTCGTAAGGGGGGAGAAACTGCATATTAAGAGCACCCTTAAGAACCGTCTTTTTGCCGTTAAGATAGATAGCGCCGTCCCTTTGCGCGATAGTTCTGAATCCCGTCTCAACCGTATCCGTATAGACAATACTACCGTTTCTTAAAAGGTCGATCTTGATTTCGTAGAGATTGGGGGCTTCGGTTGACCAATAGTTGTATGTGCAAGGATTTGTAAAGTTAAGTCTACCTTTTGACAGTATTCCTGCCGAAATTTCGGAGAACTGTCCTTCTTTTGGGTAAGAGCTTCTTATGTATGCCTTGTATTCCACATTGCCTTCGAGCTCTGTGCTCCAATCTACCGTAAAGCTCTCGGGAGCATTCTTTCCGTTAGTAATTACGGTAGGTCTTCCGTATGCGATCTCCTTGCCGCAAAGAAGCTCGGCGGAAAGTGAAAACCAACCGTTATAGGGATCGTTGTGTCTGTGCCAGACGTAAAGGAGCTCGGGAGCTCTTGGGTGAACTACCAGCTCAACGGTGTTATCCGAGTCCTCCTCCAGAAATTCGTCGAGGGGAAGAGTGAAGGGGTGGAAGCTGCTCGTTTCGCAGGCGAGATCACCGTTAATATATATTTCCCCGTGCGGATCAAGACTCTCTATTCTGAGAGCGTATGACATTCCTTTTTTGGGGATAAATGCCGTTTTGAGTATAAGGTCGTTATCCTTGTCCTTCTCGGTGCCGATGCAGAAGGGGAGCTCAACGCTGCCGATGACCTGCTCGGGGTAATCCCGGCTTTCTTTATCATCCTCTTCAAAAAGGTCAAGTCTCTCGCCGCTCTGTGTAACCGCCGAGCCGATTCTTACCCTCCAGAAGTCGGTAGGCTGAAGACCGCCGCTTAAGAAAAGCGTGTCGGGGCGTGGGCCGATGAGATAGGGCAGTGTCAGCGAATTGCCGAGTGCCGTTACGGTATAGCCCTCGTCCGAAAGATCAAAGTCTATTCTGAATTCACTGTCGAAGGGATAATCGCAGAGATATTTATCTTTGTAATGGTAAACATCGCCCGTTTCATTAGCTCTGACTAAAAGCTTTCCGTTCTCTGCGAAGAAGAGCCTTACAGCATCGGTTATACCGCAGCGAAGGTCGATTGATTTGCCCGGTGTGGTAATGATTGAGCCTCCGGGTATCGGACGTCTGTATGCCTCGTCGAAGAATACGAAAAGGCTAAGTGATTTTACCGTTTTGGGAAATTCGCATTTTGTGGCGGCGGTGGGAAGCTGATAGCTGTCCTCAAGCAACACGGTATCATCCTCTATGGAAGCTCTCGGCGTATAGAGCTGCCAATGCTTATATCCCGAGTAATGCCTTCTTTTTGACGCGATAAATCTGAGCTTTTCTTCCTTTTTCAGCTCTCCGAGAGCCTCCTTAAGCTGACTGTCGGGAACTGCCTTGCAATTAAGACAATCCTCTCCGTACTCCTCTTTCATAGCTTCAAGGTATTTGGCGAAAAACTCCTTGGTGCCGCTCTGATCAAGAGGCGAAAGCTCTCCGTAAAAATCGTTTTTGCCCTCTTCGAAGGCTTTGTCATATCTTACTAATTCGGTGTATGTGTACTGTTTCATGGCACTCTCCAATTATAGTTCTAGGTAAATTATAGTCTATTAAAACCGGTATGTCAAGCAAAAATTAGATTTGTCAATAAACTTTCTTACACATATAATGAATAAGAGTCGAAGTACTCGGAATTTTTTTGGGAAAGATGTGAAAAAATTGGAAATAGTAATACTTACCGCTCTCGGTGTAGGGATGTCAACCGTGTTCGGAGCCGTTCTTGGGTTTGCTTTCGGCAATCTTTCGCATAGGGTAGGAGACGTCATTCTTGCCTTTGGTGCGGGGGTGATGCTTTCGGCGGCGGTTCTAGGTCTTATTCTTCCTTCGATCGAATACGGCACAGGTGCGGCTATACCGATAACCGTTATCGGAGTTATACTCGGAGCCGTTCTCATTGATATAATGGATAGGCTGACGCCAAGGCTGGAGGGATATATTATAAAAGAAAGAACGGATGATCCCGATGAAAGAAAGAGACGGCAAAGAGTGCTTGTTTTCGTTCTTGCGATAGCGATACACAATATTCCCGAGGGGATTGCTTCGGGTGTGGCGTTCGGAACGGGGAATATTGGTGATGCACTTATGGTTGCGGTCTCAATAGCTCTTCAGAATATTCCCGAGGGAATGGTGATAATATCACCTATGCTCTCGGTGGGAATCCCGAGGGGAAGGGCATTTTTGTATGCCGCTCTCACCGGATTTGTTGAGGTGCTGGGAACGCTTTTCGGTTACTTTACGGTAAGCATTTCGGGGGCTTTGCTACCGCTTTTTCTCGCTCTTGCGGGCGGAAGCATGCTATACGTAATAAGCCACGAAATGATACCGGAAACTCACTCCCACGGCAACGAGCGGGGAGCAAGCTACGCACTGCTCGTAGGATTTATTGCCATGGTGGTGTTCAGCGTTCTAATTTAAATAAAAATACCGAGCCGCATGCCTTGAAAAAGCTTGCGCAGCTCGGTGTTTTCTTTTTTAATTATGCTTCTACCTTAAATTCAAGGTATTCGACCTTGAGAGAGTCAGCGAAGAATTCAAGCCTTCTTACGTTGCCCAAGTCAACCCTCGGCTCGTATGCGTAGTAGTCGAGGACGGCAAATCTTTCGGGGGGATTGCCGTCGCACTCGGGATGAGCGAAATACGCATCGTCGCTTTTGCCGATAAGCTTTGCCTCGTATCCGTCAACGGTGACGGTGGGAGGTGTGGCGTTCTTGGTAATGCCGAGGAAGAGAGTGACCTTTCCGTCGGTGATATTTCCCGTCAGCTTTTCAAGAGTTGCCTTTCCTTCCACCGTGAAGGGGAGAGGAGAGAAGGGCGTTCCGCCCTTCGGTACAAGGCAGGGCTCGGTAAAGGTGAGAACGTGGCGGCGTGTTCCGCTCTTAGCGGAGGCAAGATTTTCGGTAGCCTTCCAGATCTTCGTCTTGTCGCTGTCGATAGCGGAGAGCCTTTCCATATCCCATGCATCGGCATCATCGGTATTATCGGCGGTTTCGTTAAATAGGGAGAAACTCGGATGAGCCTTGTTCCACCCGGTCATATCGGGAAGCTTGACCGCCTCACGGTAGTAGTTGTAAAGGTATATCTTGTCGGCACCGTCGTCGAAATACTGAGAGGCAAGGCCTTTTGCCGATGCCTCATCGACCTTGATATTGCTCCAAAGATAGAACTCAAGTCCTGCGGCAATCTCTACGTTGGTACCCTGACAAAGCTCCTTCCACTTGGAAATGGGCATATCGCTGTCGGTGCTCTGCCAACGGCTACAAGGGGAGAGTATGTCAACGAGTCCTCTTTTTATCCATTCCTTAACGTCAAAGCCGAAGATTCTGTTGTTTTCTATATCTCTGGTAAGCCTTACGAGCAGCTTCACCTTACCGCCGAATTCCTTTTCGTATTCGGTGATAATAGCCTTGACATTTGCAATAAACTCGGTCATTATCTCTGTTGCGTTCGGTATGTTTTCGTAATCAAAGCAGAAGGGCTCTCTTAAGAAGTCGAGCTCAATTCCGCATGGCTTGTAGCGATAAAGAGTTTCCTTTATGTAGGCGAGCATTACGTTTCGAATATTTTCGTCGGCGTAGTCGAGGCATTCGCCGTAATATCTGTTTGCAACGTGGTCACCGATGAATTTATTATTGTGCTTTGCGTAGTAGTAAAGCTGCTCGCATCTGCCGGGGGCGGTTTCAGCATGACTCCAGTGACAGTCGTTCATACGGTAGGAGAGCCAGACGTTATAGTGCTTTTTCGACTCCTCTATCATATAACCGATCGGATCCTCCATTTCGTTATATGCCATATAGCAGGCGTGCACGTGTGTTTCGCCCTTGTAATTTACGGGCTTGCCGTCCTCTTCGGTCAAATTGTAGCTATTGTAAAGCCAGCCGACATTATCCGAGGGAACTATGGAATTCTGTGCGAATATGTTAAAGATCAGGTCGGAAATGCCATATCCCTTGTAGCCCTCAAGATACAAATCAAGCTTTTCCTTGAGGTTGGAAAAATCGCCCTTTACTCCGTGATATACATAACCGAGAACGTCGGGATCAATATTAACGTAACAACCGTTTTTACTCATAGTTATCCTTTTTCTCCTTAAATGACAATGATAGTTTACAAAACGCTTATCTTCTGTCCGACGGGAACTTGTAGTATCTGCCCTCGTAGTCGGGATCGTAGGATCGTTTGTAAAGAGCAAGCTCGGTATCTATCATATAGTTTACCTGCTTGATCTTCCAAAGAAGTGATTTTTTGTCGCACTGATATCCCATGGACGGCTCGTAGCCGATAGCCGAGTCTCTTTCAACGAGAGGTATTGCCGCTTCGGCATTTTTGATCTCGGCTCTGCCTATCTCTTCAAGGCGTTTGACGGCTTTCTTTATCTCGGGAATGGTGGTTGCCGAGAGAAGCTTGTAGCGATAGATATAGAATGTTTTATGATGAATTGCCGTTGTGTAGCACTTCTCTATGAAGCTGACAAGGTTGATGAGCCTTTCGAGCGCCTCGTTCTTCTTTTTGATCGCCCGAAGAAGCTTAAGTCCGTCTCTGACAAAGCCTCTTGAGTTCTTTGCCGCCTCGATCTCGCCTCTTACCCTGACCGAATAGGGATCGTGATAGCCCCAATCATCGTGATTTCTGCCGATTGTAAAGTAGATGCGATTGCCAAAATGAGCATTCGGCTCGCAGGGAACCTTCATTGAGCGGCAAAGGCAAAGAGGGAAGGAGGGACCTATTCTGAAGGGGCCGTACTGGTTTTCGTCCGAGGGAACGTAATGCTCAATTGAGCGGTTGACGAGCTCCATTGCGCGGATGAGTGCCTCGGGCTGTTCGGGAGAGAGCTCCTTTGCTATCATAAGAAGCTTCTCCTCATATGATGGAGCGCCTATTGTAAAATCGTTGGTTATGAGCCTTGAAATGAAGGAGGGAAGGAAGCCGTAGTGATGAGACTCCATAAGTCCGCACAGACCGTATTTTTTCTGCGACTTTAGAATACTCTCGCATCTTTCGTGCCATCTTCCCGGGAAGGGCTCGTAAGGAATTGTACCGAAGTCCCAAGTTCTGCCACCGGTGTTGGTCATTGCGTAGAGCCTTATTCCTCTTTCCTTGGCAATCTCCGCCTCGCTGACAAAGTAGGCACCTGGGCCGACTCTTGAGACGGTGTAGTCCATTACCATTCCCATACCGTTACCCATTTCGTAGGTATCGAACATTTCATAGGTAACGAGAAGAGAAATATCAGTAGGAATCTGTCGAAGGAGCTTAACCCTTTCCTCCTTGCCGATAAAGCCGAAGTTATAAGACCAGAATACCACGTCTGCCTCGGGCGAGACCTCTCTGATGCTGTCTCTTACAAGTGAGATCCACTGGGGATAATCACAGCAGGGATACCAGCCGGGGGAGAGCTTTCCGTCGGGGATTCCGTCCTCGGGAACCTCATAGTAATGCCTTTTTGCAACGTGGGGATCGTTCGAGGCAAACTCGATCGACTCGCCTACGAATACCATACCGCGAAGTCCGGGAATATCTCTGAAAATTCCACCGTACAGCTCAGCGTAATGCTCCTTTGCACCCTCTGCCTCGGGATGCATAAAGTTTTCGAGATAGCTGTACGCATAGAAGTCAATACCGAATTTTTTCGCACGTCTTACTATGTCGGCAAAATCGCACTCGCCGTGTGCCGAATGATTCTTATCCTTGACGAAAGCGAGAATTGCATCGTAGCCTGCGTGGGCAATAGAGGAAAGGTACTCATCGGGGTAAAGATCCATACCGTAGCCCGAGTGAACCATTCTTGGGGTGAATGCGGCTCTCATCTCCGAAACGGCAAAGCTAAGGTAGGGAGCTCTTCTCGCAGTCATTTTTTCTTCAAGGGAATAAAGCCCCTGAGCAAGTCCTCTGCCGTCGTAGCCGATGACCTCTGTGCCGCCAATGCCGACTGTGACACGTCTGCCCATATAGCCTTTTGCATTGTCGGAAAGCTCCTCGGGAGCGATTCTGACCTTTATCTTGGCACCCGCCTCCTTATCCGATATAAGAAGCTTGATACCGAAGGCGGTCTTCATATAATCAGCGAAATCACGCGCTGCGTTGGTTGCCACCTCATCGGTTTCGTTTATGTAAAGTATGTCGCCGTTTTTTATTTCAAGCTCTTCCCCCGCGGGAGCATCGTTCCTTTTACGGTATACTCTTTTGTGCGGCGTGCATAGCCTTTCTCTGAAATCGTAATTCTGTTCGACCTTTAGCATAGATAGCCTCCGAAAAATGTTGTCCACCGTTATTTTATCATAAACATTTTGATAAATCAATACTCTTTTTCAAACTTCGGGAAAAACAAGGGGCAGCCAAGCCCGGAAGGCATAAGCTACCCCTTAAGTTTTAAATTATTCCTTAGGTCGCGGTGGAAACTCCGCCCCAGGCGGCAGGCTCGCGATGAAGCCTTACCTCTTCAAGCTCCTCGAGTCTTTCAACGGCTCCGGAGAGATAATCCTGCACTCTCTTCTGACAGAAGAGGGCGTCCTCCTTCTTCGCTCCGTAGATGCGGATCATCGTCTGCCAAACGAAGGGGCGAAGATACTTTTCTTTATGGAGGAAGTGGTACTTTCTGATCTCCTCCGCCTTTTCGTAGAGGGTGGGTGCAAGGACCTCGGCAATCCTTTCGAGTTGCTTTCTGTCGCCGTTTTTGAAGTCTACGGCTATCGTCGACTCTTCGGTAAATTCAAGATTTTCATTTGAAGAAATCTTCTCTTTTATTCATAAGAAGGCTCATAAAGTAGTCCGCTTCGTTTTTATAAATCGGGGGAGCCTTAAGATCAACCAATGCCCACAGAGAGCTTCTCATGCTTGTGCATGCGGCGAGGGTTGCGTTGACGTCACTCTCGTTCGCTCCGGTAGAAACGACCGTGCCTTGGCTTGTCTTCTGACCTGTCAGGCGGTTGTAGCCGAATGCCCCGTCGCTCTTTTTAAAGAGCAAAGCGTTGTCGACCGAAATTCTGATGATTTCGGGGAGGGCGTCGAAGAGCTTTTTTCTCAACTCCTCGGGCATACCGCTGATTCCTCCGTAGGTGCTCTTTGCCTGATTGATCGTAACAAGAGGATTCCAAACGTCGGTGATGTAGATCGGAATACCCTCGTTCTTGATGATATAAATGACGCTATCCAGCATTTTGTCAAAGTTAGGGTAGGGGTACTTAACGTTGAAGCGGGAGCTTAGCTTCATTGCGGCGTTGGTTGCCATATAGTTCAGCCCCTTGCCCCAAAGTCCGGTTTCCTTGTTCTGCTTATCCGCCACGTATTCTCTCGCAAGGTCGGAAAAGCCTGCCGCGTGTATCTGCGCGCCCTGGGCGTTAAGCTCGTTGCCGGCTCCCCAACCGCAGTTTTCGAAATCCATGGAGTCCAGATATTCGATGAATTTTTTCTCAGAGGTAAATTGCTCCGGTGTCGAGGTAGGCTGTGGTTTTTCGACGTCCGCGGATCTGTTCTTGACTATTCTTTCCTCCGGGAGAAGATATTTATATTTTCCGCCGCCGAATTTGCCGATAAGCCCCTTAGCCCACGAAAGGTCTCTGCCCTGTCTTGAGGCGGTTATCTTCTTGCCCCACTGAGGGTGGTAGAAGTATCCGTCTGACTTATCCTGAAGCGAGGAGGCAAAGCTCACAAAGCCTTCCTGTATCTCTTTTGGCATGATGGTTTCGGGAACGGGCCCCGTTTCGTACATTCCGCCAAGCTGCAGAAGGTATATCGCCTGATAGGTGGATTCAAGATCGGGACAGAAGCCCTCGTTATCCCTTGCCGAGATCGAATAGTAGAAGCCGCCCGTCTTCGGATCGTAGAGAGATGCAAGCCAGTAAAGTATGTTTCTACTGCAAAGCTGATCCGCTCTTTTTAATTCCTTAATGATTCTTTCGTCTATTTCGTTAGCCATGTTTTTTCTCCTTTTTACTTTTCAAGAACAAAGCATTTATATCCGTCGATTCTCGGAAGCGTAACTACGGTTCTGCCGTCCTTTATCACGGATTCTATTTCTTTGTATTCGGGAATAGCCTTTACAGACCTGTATTCTCCGAGAACGCTTACGGTAAAGCCCTCTGCCAAGGGAATATGATGCTCGATAACACCCCTTGTTCCTCTGTGCTCGGGATAATCCGTCTTGACGTGAAGAAGCTCACAGTCCTTGCCCTTCATAAGCGAGGCTCTTGTAAATACAGGAAGATCGGTGATCATGAGCCTGGTGTCGACCAGTCTGTCGATCATATCTCCGAGCAGAGCCTTGTGACACTCGGCAAAGTTCTTTGCGTATGCACTAAAAATGTTGAAGGCTATATGAGCGCCTCTCTTGCCCATTGCCACTGCCGAATAACCCTTGCTATCCTTCGGGGGAATATAGAAGTAGCCGTGATAACCGTCGTAATGCTTGTTGAAATAGGGCTCAACGTAGTCGTAGACCGATGCCCCGGATTTTATCTTGACTGCAGTATCGTACATAGGCTGAACTCTGTTGCCGTCAAAGTAGAAGCCGTCGGTGTTTTCGTCGTCAGAGCATTCGTCTACGTAATCCCAGAGGGGCGAGCCGAGCTTTATGCTCTTTCCGCTGGAAAGGATCTTACCCTTGAAGGAAATAAGCTTATCCTCAAGAGCCTCGGTAATGTTGATGTTGTCGGGAAGGATAAGTAGCTTATAGGGGGTGAAATCCATATTTTCGTTTATAACGTTATGGGTTATCTTCAGCTCCGAGAGCATTCTGCAAACGCCCTTGTCGGCATCGGTTATGCGAGATGTTAAGTTCATTGCGGTGGTCACGTTTCTTAAAACTCCAACCTCTGCCTCGGGAATGGAGCCGTCGGTCCAACGCTCCATTTCCTTTACCATTTCGTAGGTCTTGCCTATGTTTCTGTAAAGCTCATTGTCGATTCCGTCTCTTGGATGCATATGGTCACCGACAGAGGGGGCGTAACCGTAAAGAAGAGCATCGTAAACGTCATTCTCAATGGATGCCAAGGGCTTGTTGCCCGCAATATCGCCCCAGGAATTGATAAATCTTCCGGTCATATATATCGGAGTCTTGTCGTACATTCTGTGATAGGGAGCCTGAGTGGGGAAGAAGTCGTAGCCCCATTCTCCAAGGTCGGAGGGGAGGCATTCAAGCTCTGCGTGAGTGGAGAGGTCGGCAATTATCTCATAGGGGAAGCTGTTAAGGTAGAGCCGTTTTCCCTCGGGAATTTTTGCCTTTATGTCACGCATAAGCTCCATTACTACATTAACCGCAAACGCATAAACTGCCTCGTCGGACTCGGTATCAACGCCCTCACGGTTCATTCTGTCAAGGCATTTCGGGCAGAAGCAGGCACTCGCTCTTAGACAGTCTATAAAGATTCCGTCGGGGTTGTAGGACAGCATCTCGTCTATCTCGGCAAGAAGGTGATCTCTGTATGCTCCGAGATAGCAGGGGGAGCGGAAGAAGTTGTTCATTATTCTGCTCTCGGGAGAGCCGATACAGATGGTACCGTCACGGTTTATCTTTGAAAGACCGGGATTCCTTGCAAGCAGCTCGTGGTTAAGTCCTCCGTTTGTGTAAAGGGTGACGCCGATGTTTCTCTTGTGAAGCTCTCTCACGGTGTCACCGACCATATCGCCCTTCATTCCGGGGTAGGGGGTGCCGACCTTGGTGGGATAGTAAGAGAAGCCGATGTTGCATCTGGCGAAAATGTTGACGTAATCAACGTTAGCCTTGCAAAGAGTTTCGGCAAAGTCCTCCGCAGAGTAATTTTTCAGAATGTCGTCGATTCCGGGCATTGTGTGAAAATCAAAATGCACCGCGCGTTTGATTTTTTTCATAGCGTTCTCCTCTCGGAAAATATAAATTTCTTTCTGTTTTGATTATAATATACTGAATACTCTTTGTATTTGCACAATGTTGTTTAAGTTTTGCACAATATTAAAATAATATTCGAAAAGTTATTGACCTTGATAAAACTATTTGATATAATTTATGTTGATGATTCGGAATTACGGGAGCTTTCGGCAAATGAGAGAGGAAACGAGAGTATCTATACGCCGCTCAAAATGCTTTGAGTGCGACGGGGGGCTTCGCTTCGGCAAGGAGCGGGGGATTCTCGTTCTTTTTGCGGTTCTTTCCGGCTGGGTTACGGTCGAGTGTGGCGGCGATAATTTTGTTCTCACTGAGAACAATCTGGTTATCAAGCCGGTGGACAGCGAGCTTTCCATAGCTATGCGGGAGGGCGAGAGAGCAACCGTGCTTTCGGTTGAGTTTGAGGGCGTCGGCTTTTCGGACAAGGCGATCTTCGGTATGCCTATTCCGCTTGGAAAGACGAAAAGACGTTACGTCGGTGAATTCATCCGAGAGATGACGAGAGATGAGACCGATTCGGCAGAGCTTATCTACGAGTCCGGCGCCAAAGAGATGCTGTTTGGGGAGAGGATGATACTCGAGAACTCCTTGGGTTCTCTTTTGGTACGGATAACGAGAGACATTATGGGTGATACCGAGAGGGATTCCGGCGAGGATTTTGAGATAAGGAATCAGGCTCAGGCACTAAGGCGGTATCTGTATGAGAATTACAGAACCCGTATCACTCTTGACAGTCTTTGCTTTATATTCAGAAGTAACAAAACGACTATATGCAAGCAGTTCCGCGAGGAGTACGGAATGACTGTTCTCGGCTACCTTGGCTCATTAAGGATCAAGGAGGCTAAGCGGCTGATTCTCGAGGAGCATCGCTCGGTCACCGAGATTGCCGAGATGCTTGGGTTTGAGTCGATACATTATTTTACAAGGTTCTTTAAGAAGAAAACGGGACAGACTCCTACCGAATACGGCAGGATAATCGGTCAAAGAATGAGAATAATCGACAACGAATGATTATGGAGAAGAAAATGAATATAATTGTTTCGGTTAAGGATTTTGGAGCGGTCGGAGACGGAAGGCAGGATGATTACGAGGCGTTTTGTGCGGCTTTTAAGTCGGGTGCTGACGAGGTCGTAATACCATTTGGAGAGTACAGAATATCGGAGACTCTTTACGTCGGCTCGAATACCTTTATAAACGCCGACAGATGTGCAAAAATCGTTATGGGCAGAAATACAAGGGCTAAAAGAGGAGACTTTCTTCTTTCTGCGGTTGACGGCTCGGAGAATATCACGGTGACGGGCGGAATCTGGGACGGAAGAAACTCAATTCCCGAAAACGCAAAGCCCGATCTTTTCGACAAGGAGGGATACTCGGGAAGCGTGCTTAATTTCGTGGGAGTTTGCGGACTTACTCTCCGAGATATGACGGTAGCCAATTCCACTACCTATTACATAAGAATGTGCCGTATAGAGGACTTCGTTATAGAAAACGTTGATTTTGTTTCGGATGAGTTCGGACACAATCAGGACGGACTTCATTTCGGCGGCGGAGTAAGACGCGGAAGAGTCAGTAATATCAGAGCACTGTCGGCAGGGCAGACCAATGACGATATGATAGCTCTCAACGCTGACGATTCGGTAGAAAGAGTAGAGAACTTCGATCTCGTCAGAGATGACATCGAGGATATTACCTTTGAGAATATTTATGCCGCGAATTGTTACACTATTATAAGGATGCTTTCGGTCAATGCGAGCATAAGAAACATAAAATTCAAAAACATTTACGCAGGATACCGTCATTATGCGATAAACGGTGACGGTGCAAGGTATTGCAAGACACCGCTCTTTAAAGAGGAGGAGCGGCCGCTCGGAGTTGGACTTTGCGAGAATATTGAAATAGAAAACTTTGTATGCTATCCCGTGAACGTGAAGGCTGATCACCCGAGATGCACAGAGCCCGAGCCCGATCACGCACTTAGACTTGAATCGAACTTCAATAATTTTGTTATAAAGGGATTCAAAAAAATAGAAGGAACTGCTGACAAAGATACCTACGCACTTTATATGAAAAACGTGAAGAACAACAGAATTATTGCAGACGGCAAGGAATATTTACTTAATGAAAAGAGCGACGAGGTTCTTATTGAGAATTTCTCCGAGCTCAGAATAGATATGGTGAAAGGATAAGACTATGGCTACCGAAAGAAATGAGATAGAAGCTAAATATAAATGGGATCTTACTAAGATCTATGCGAACGAGGAAGAGTTTTCACGTGATTTTGCTCTTGCGGAGGAGCTGATAAAGGCGTTCCCGAAGCATGAAAAGACTATGACGGCATCTGCAAGGGGACTTTGCGAGGCTCTTTGTGATATGCAGAAGATCGAGAGAAGGATAGAAAAGCTTTGGTGCTATTCCTATCTTACCTTTCCCACCGATACCTCTGTGAATTCGGCACAGGGGAGGGTTGCTAGGGTGAGAAGCCTTGCCAACTCGGCAAACAGTGCGTCTTGGTTCGTTCTTCCTTCGCTTATAAGGCTGGATGATGATACGGTAGAGGGCTGGTATGAGGAATATCCCGAGCTTAAGACCTATGAAAGAATGATAGGCAAAGCCCTTGCCGAGAAGCCCTATACTCTCAGCGATGAGTGCGAAAAGCTTGTTGCGGGAATGGGCGATCTTTTCGATACTCATGAGAATATTAGGGGCATTTTTGCAAACTCTGATTTACAATTTGGCAAATTTTCCGATGAAAACGGCAACAAGGTGCAACTCAACAGTGCAAATTACATCACCTATATGATGAGCTCTGACAGACGTGTAAGACAATCGGCGTTCCGCACTCTTTACAAGACATATGAGCAGTTTGCCAACACCTTTGCCAATCTTTATTCGAGTCACGTCAAGGAGGATACTACACTTGCAAAAATCAGAGGCTACCGCTCATCGCTTTCCGCCTCTACCTTCCGTGACGAGGTGACACCCGAGATATACGACAGTCTTATCAAATCGGTGCGTTCGGCATTGCCGGTCGTTCACGATTACTATGAGATGAAGAGGGAATGCCTCGGAGTGGATAAATTCCATCTTTACGATGCATACGCACCCTTGATTTCCGAGAGCGAGAAGAAGTATTCTTACGAGGAGGCTGTGGACGAGGTTCTTAAGACTGCCCGGGTGTTTGGCAAGGAATATTACGAAACATTAAAGTCAGGTCTTACCGAGCGTGGCTGGGTTGACGTTTATCCCACTAAGGGCAAGCAGAGCGGAGCCTTCAGCTCGGGCACTCCCGAGACAGAGCCTTATATACTTCTCAACTACACCGGAAGCTTTAATGAGGTTTCCACTCTTGCTCACGAGGCCGGACATTCGATGCATTCTTATTTTTCGAGAAAGTATAATCCCCCTCACGTTTCTCAGTACAGAATATTTGTTGCAGAGGTCGCCTCCACCGTAAACGAGCTGCTCTTGGCTCACAGAAAGCTTAAGGAGAGCGAAAGCATTTCCGAGAAGCTCTCTATTCTCGACGGCCTTATGGAGACCTACAAGGCAACTCTTTACAGACAGACGATGTTTGCTGAGTTCGAAAGATGGGCGCACAGAGAGACCGAGAAGGGAACGCCCCTCACGTCAGAGCTTTTGTGCGGTAAATACAAAAGACTTGTGCGTGACTATTTCGGAAAGGATGTTGCACTTGATAAGCAGATAGCCTACGAATGGATGAGAGTACCTCACTTCTTCTCGAGCTTCTACGTTTATAAATACGCTACTTGTATTTCCGCCGCCTGTGCAATTGTGAAAAGGATAGAGACCGAGGGAGAGGCTTACGTTTCCCGATATATTGATTTTCTTAAGTGCGGTGACACCAAGTCGCCGGTCGAGAGCCTTCTTGTTGCCGGTATAGATATGACCGATCCCAAGGTCATCTCGGGTGCTATTGAGGACTTTGCCGAGTCGATAGCTACCTTCAAGGAGCTGTATAATAAGAGGTAAAAAAACGGCTTCGACAAAAAAATACCGTATTCTTTCACGGAACTAAAATAAATTCGAGGAAAACAAGGCTGAAAAGCCCGGTGTTTTCCTCGTTTTTTGTTCGGTATATATTTTGTTCCGCTGCCATGAAGCTAAAATCAAAGGTGCTTCTCACCGAAATTTCAAAACCGATATTTTGGCACAAAAGCCACGGTTTTTCCGAATTCTCAGTGCGAAGCACCTTAAAAAATATTCATAAATAAATCGGATCAAGCCTCTGTTGCAACGTCGGCATTTACTTCTGCTTCGGTTCCGTCCCCTGCGGTAAGCTCGACGGCCTCGGTCACCGAGACGGTTTCCTCGGCATCAGCACCGCTCTGTTCGGTAGCATCGGTTGCTTCAATGACAGCTTCGAAGGAGGCAACCGCCTTCTTTTTTCTGTCCATATACTTGCTGAAGGAATTAGCAAGATAGAGGATTCCTACGATAAATATGGCACAGGCAAGGATAAAGCCGATCCAGTGCCAGGGGGTTGTGAATTTGTCAAAGGGAATGCTGCCAAGACCGAAAATTATTGTGGCGATTCCAATTCCTCGTCCGATAACGATGGAGGGAATAAACCATTTGAGAGACATTTTAAGCGTTCCCGCAATCATAACCAAGGCATCATCGGGGAAGATGGGGAAGAGCATCATGATGGGGAAGAAAATTACGCCTCTGTTATTCAAGAGGTTGGATGCCTTGTTGCAGTCCTCCTCACCGAGAAGCTTGCGGCATATTCTGTAACCACCGATACGCCCCATAACGTACATAAGGCAGCTGGAGATCAGAACTCCCATGAAGGCGAGCAGGAATGCCTGCCATTTTACGGAATAAATTGCTCCCAGCAGCATAATGAATGCCATAGAGGCTCCGGGAATAAAACAGAGTACCGTGGTGATGACCACCTGAAGCAGAATAATGATCAGCCAGCCGTACCAAGAGTTCTTGAAATTGTCGAACAGATCCATATTAAGCTGAAGTCCTTCGTCATAATATACGACGTCGAACGCACTGAGTATGAGCATTGCCACTATGGATAGTGCAAAGAGTGAAGCAAGGATCAACAGAACCTTACCCAAAACTTTAAGATTCTTTTTTAAAAAATTCTTCAATTTAATCGAACCCCTTTGGCGGTTATGAGCTTTTAAGTGATTTTGATAATCGGCAAAAGCAAATTTAATAATATTTAATAATATTATATTATTTGGTGGTCAAATTGTCAAGCGGAAAAAATCAATATTCTTTGATTATTTACAATTTTTGACGAAAGTCACCCGACTATCTGTTTTCCTCGTTTGAACGGTAAAGGCACTCTCTGTCCATAGCCCCGAGGAAGGAGCTTTGATCGAAGATTATGTAATTCCATATTTTGTCGCCGGAGAACAGCTTTCTTGTGGCACCGAATTCCGAGGCGAAGAGCCTTCTCGGGAACTTAATCAATACGATAAGCCTTTGCCCCTCGGAGGCGAAGGAATATTCAAAGTGCTTCTCGATAGAGGTGTGATGCTCCTTGGTTCCTATACGGTGAAGGAAATAGGCATCGGATGAGGAGGTGAAATACAGAGGAGTAATGCGAGTCATGGCGGTAATTATCTTTACCGCATAGTCTTTGTCGCCGGACGTGAGAGTAAAGTCGTATCCACGAACCGCTCTTTCCTCTTTGGTGAATATCTTAAGCTCATCGCCCTTTTTGGAGGCGAGAGCCGTAATTTCCTTCAAAAATCTTTTTCTGAGCTTATGTACCTTCCATTCCTTAAGACCGATTATTCCAAGAACGATACCGACCACTGCGGCAATAAAGCCGAGAACAGACAGAACGCTGACAAGTGCTCCGACAATGCCGAAGAAGCTTATTATAAGGAACAGAACGTATGGAGCATAGGGGAAAACGAGAGGATACATAGCTAAAATAACGCCAAGCTTTATCGCAAACTTAGCTTTATTTTCAACCCTGTTCTCCTCACCCTTTCTTGAAAGCTCTGCCCAATATCTGTGTATTTCATAACGGCAGAAGAGCGAGGTCAGAAACAGTAAAAGGGGAACCGAGGCAACAGGTAGCAGCTTAAATGCCCACTCGGGTACTTTGTCTGTAAAGAAAACGGTGTAAACCGCCTCATAGAAGCCGCCGATAAGTGAACAGAGGACGGCGAGTATGACTGCGGGAATAGTTTCAAGCCAGAATTCCTTTGATCGAAGGATGATGCCCATTTCTTCGCCAAAGCTTACACGCTTTACACCTCTTGACTTAAAGGTTTTGAAGCTGTCGGTGTCGTAAAAGGTGAGGGTGTGAACGAGGGAGTTGTAGATAAGAATTATTCCCAAGAGAGCGAAGGCGTAGAAGAACTGCGAGGGAATCTCTCCGTCAATAAATGCGGAAAGTCGCATTGTTGTTAATGATTTCAGAATGAAGAGTACGGTAAATGATACAACGCCGCGAAGGGGGTAATACCATATCTTTTTCTCGGAATTTTTCCTGTTTCCTTCCATTATATTGCCGCCTTTTTTTCTGTTATTATATTACATTATAGCACGACAAAGCCGAAATTGCAAGCGTAACACATGAAAACGATTTGTTTTATTGTTTTTCAAGATTGGCAAAATGTAAAGCGGGGTTGTCAAAAACCGCCTCGGACATCCACTAAAAATGAGTGTGCCAAGGCGGTCTTGCGGTTTTATATTCGCTTTGATTACTTCATAAACTTCTTTCTGTTCTCGGCGAGAATCTTGTCGCGCTCCATGTTCTTGATGCGGCGGAAGCCCTCGACGGTCATTGCCCAGCTCTTGGTGGGGTTCTGCGAGCGATAGTTGTTGGACTCCGAAGCGTGGAAGCCCCATGCAAGAATGGTTCTTGCACCTGCATCGTAGATAGCCTCGGTTGCGGTGATGATCTCGTCTTCTCTGCCACGAGGAGCGTTGTATGCCTGAACCCAGATGTTGCTCTTCTTGCCGTGCTTGTTAGCTATGTCAACGCAGAGCTTGGAGTTGGTATAAACGAAGTTATAGGGATTGCCCTTAATACCGGGATCGTCTTTACCGAACCAATAGGGATCGGTACCGATGTCGTCAACCGTTTCCATACCGCAAAGTCGGTCGATGGGAAGCTCCATCAACTTCTGAACACGGGTGGTGTTCCTGTTAATTCCGCCCGCGAGCTGATGAGGCATAAGGCAGATAGAGCTTTCGATATCAAGGCTCTTGGCGTAAGACGAAACGAACTCGTGGTATTCAATGAGAGTCTGGTTTCTGAATTCAGCAACGTCTTCGTCCATAAGGATGGGCATGGGCTTGCCAAATCTTTCCTCAAACATTTTACGGCAGGTGGGGCAGGTA
>JAZRMT010000067.1:0-1756 GCA_045647805.1 Eubacteriales bacterium
TGGACGGAAAGGTTTACTATCGACAGAACAGTGTGATGAACCCCGTGGAGACTTCGGTAACGGGTGAGAACCGTATCAAGGGTATGATCGGTATTCGAGACACGGTGAAGGCGCTGATCGAAGCACAGCTTGAGGACTATCCCGAGAGTGAGATCAAAGCACTCCAAAGTAAATTGAACCGACAGTATGATGAGTTTACAGCTAAGTACGGACTTATCAACAGCCGAGGAAATGCGATGGCGTTCAGCGACGATAACTCATATTTCCTCTTATGTTCGCTTGAGATTCTTGATGAAAACAAGGAGCTCAAAGCAAAAGCAGATATGTTTACCAAGCGGACAATAAAGCCGCAGGTGACTATTGAAAAAGTAGATACTGCAAGTGAGGCATTGGCTGTATCTATAGGTGAACGTGCTCGTGTAGACATTGAATATATGGAGCAACTGACAGGAAAAAGTGAGGAAGAGCTTTATGAAGATCTCAAGGGTGTTATTTTTCTTAATCCTCTTTACGAAAAAGAAGGAAAGAACGAAGCAAAATACTTACCTGCAGATGAATATCTGTCAGGCAACGTAAGAGAGAAATTGCGTATTGCCGAAAACAGCGCAATGATAAACTCCGAGTCATTTACTATAAATGTTGAAGCGCTTGAAAGAGTGCAGCCTAACGATCTTACGCCTACTGAAATAAGTGTTCAGCTTGGCACAACGTGGGTTCCGCAGGAAGATGTGGAAGAGTTTATGTATGAACTTCTCGGTACTTCCTACTACGGTAAGCGTCATATCCACGTTAAATTCATTCCGCAGCTTGCAGAGTGGTTGGTAACAGAAAAGTCGTTTGACTCAAATAATGTTAAAGCCAATAGTGTCTATGGAACAACCCGAATCAATGCCTATGAGATTATTGAGCAGACTCTTAATCTCAAAAACGTGCAGATCAACGATTATGTTGACGACGGACACGGCAATGTAAAGGCTGTGCTGAACAAAAAAGAAACTGCTATTGCGCAAGGAAAACAAGAGCAGATCAGACGTGCATTTGAAGAATGGATCTGGACAGATCCCGAAAGAAGAGAACGTTTATGCAAACTATATAACGAGAAATTCAATTCTATTCGTCCGCGAGAGTTCGACGGTAGCCACATTAAATTCTTTGGTATGAGCCCCGAGATTACGCTACGCAAGCATCAAATAGATGCCGTGGCGAGAATTATGTATGGCGGAAACAGCCTGCTTGCGCACGTTGTAGGCGCCGGAAAGACCTTTACAATGGTTGCTGCTGCGCAGGAAAGCAAGCGACTCGGACTTTGTAATAAGAGTATGTTCGTTGTTCCAAATCATCTTATTGAGCAGTGGGCAAGTGAATACTTGCAGCTCTATCCGTCTGCGAATATCCTTGTAGCAACAAAGAAGGACTTTGAAACCAAGAACCGCAAGAAGTTCTGTGCGAGAATCGCTACGGGCGATTACGACGCGGTTATTATAGGACATTCACAGTTTGAGAAAATACCCGTGTCGGTTGAGCGGCAGATAAGAACTCTTGAAAAGGAACAAGAGGAAATCTTATACAGTATCTCAAAGCTCAAGGCGGAACGCGGAGAGCATATTACAGTTAAACGCTTTGAAAAGACGAGAAAGCAGATCGAAGCCAAACTCAAGAAGCTGAATGATCAATCAAGGAAGGATGATGTTGTTACCTTTGAAGAGCTTGGAGTTGACCGTCTGTTTATTGATGAAGCTCATTACTACAAGAATCT
>JAZRMT010000068.1:0-3961 GCA_045647805.1 Eubacteriales bacterium
TTTGTCTTCCTAAGACCGCTTGGCCTCCGACTTTGCTCGTCGTATCTACGGCATCGCCTTACAAATTCGCCTCCGACGTGCTTCTCTCCATTACGGGCAAAAAGCCCGAGGACGATCTCTCTGCCCTCGAGCTTCTAGAAAAGGCTACGGGAGAAGCTATTCCCGCACCTCTTGCTAAAATTCTTACCAAAAGTGCTATTCACACCGACGTCATATCCAAAGAGGATATGAAGGAGAGTGTGAGGGATTTTGCCCTTACTTAATCAGCACTCCTTGGGCTTGAAGGTGGCACAGTTGGTGTTTGCGGAGCAATCCGCCTCTCTGGGACCAACGGAAATGCATCCTGCGTAGCAGTTGTTCTGCCCCTCGTGATAGACGCAGTTCTTTACGTCGCAGACGATTCCCTTGATATGCTTGGAGGAATCACACTTTCCGCTGCTTGTGATCTTCTTCTCTTCCATTTTTCATACCTCTTTTTGATTATTGCCGAAAGGCATTCGGCAGAATTATTATTGACTCAAAGTCGGGTTTTATTCACAGAAAGGAGTCTATGATGTCGCTTTTTACAATTGCAGACCTGCATTTGTCCACGCTTAAGGAAACGAACAAATCTATGGAAGTGTTCGGCAGATCCTGGGCGGATTATATGAAAAGAATTGAAAATAATTGGCGGCATCTCGTTAGAGACGAGGACACCGTCGTTATTCCGGGGGATGTTTCATGGGCGCTTTCTCTTGAGGAGTCGGAGTCGGATTTTCGTTTTCTGGAATCCCTACCGGGGAAAAAGATCATCGGAAAGGGAAACCACGACTTCTGGTGGTGCACCATGCGTAAGCACTCTCGTTTCTTCGAGGAGCGGGACATTAAAAGCATTTCCTTCCTCTTTAACAACGCTCACGAGACCGAGAAATTCATAATTGCGGGAACTCGGGGTTGGTACAACGACGAGGATGCAACGAACGCCCCCGACAACGCAGATTTTGAAAAGCTTACCAACAGAGAGGCACTTCGTCTTGAAGCAAGCCTTAAGGAAGCGGCAAGGCTGAAGGAAGCGTCTCCCGAGAAGGAGATCATCTGCTTCATGCACTTTCCTCCATACTGGAACGGAAGGGCATCGGACTGTCTTATTGAGATACTGAAAAAATATGATGTTAAAAGAGTTTATTACGGTCATATTCACGGGAATTACACCGTAGAGTCAACTTTTGTTTACGAAGGAATCGAAATGTCGATAATTTCGGCAGATTATCTTGGATTCATCCCTAAGTTTATTGAGGAAAAAACATGATTAAATTTCTGACTCAAAAGGAAGCTTTCGGTGAGGCTCAGTGGATTGCTCCCACGAATACGGAGGTATGTCCTCTCTTCCGCAAGGATTTTGAAATAGAAAAAACAGATAGTGCCACAATGGATATTATCGGCTTTTCCAGCTTCGTTTTTTATGTAAACGGAAAAAGGGCTCACGACGATTATTTTCTCCCTCTCGCAACCGACTTTGAATACAGAGGAGCTCCGGAGGGAGAGGTTACCTCACACAGATGCTACCTATCTCGTTATGATATCAGCGATTTCCTAAAAGAAGGCAAAAACTCTATTGCCGTTCTTCTTGGTGACGGTTGGTATACCGGGCATACAGGAAAGTATAAGGAGGTGCCTTACGGCACAAAAAAGCTCTGCTTCAGGATAGCTCTCAAAAGCGGTGACAAGGTGAAATATATTCATTCGGACACCGATGCAGTATGGAGAGAATCCTACGTTAAATACTCGGATCTGAATTTTGGAGAGGATCAGGATTTTTCCGACTACCGTGACGAATATCTCACGGGAGAGATTACCGGTGAGGGCTGGCAAAGCGTTTGCGAGGCGACTGCTCCCGAAACCAATTACGCATATACCGATTGCCCTCCCGACAGAGCTGTTGAGGAGCTTACGGCAAAAAGGATAGCCGAAAGAGACGGTGTCATTCTATACGACGCAGGCAAGAATATAACCGGCTTCCCTGTACTGTCAACCGAAGGCTACGATGGAGAGGTAGAGCTTTATTTCTCCGAGGATATCGGGCAGGACGGATGGCTTCTCCCAATGAGCATGCATAGCCAAAGACTATATTACAGAGTATACGGAGAAAAGAGGGTACTTGAGCCATGCTTTACCTGGTTCGGTTTCAGGTACTTTACGGTAAAGGGCGATGCAAAGGTGACTTCTGTCAAGCGTATCAACTGCGATCTGCCCATAAATTCGCATTTTGAATGCGACAACGAAACACTTAATTGGCTTTATAACGCCTATCTTCTGACTCAGCTTTCAAATATGCATCAGGGCATTGCCTCCGACTGCCCCCACATTGAGCGCAGAGGCTATCTCGGTGACGGTCATCTTACCTGCCGTCCTGCTATGATGATGCTCGACGCACGTAATTTCTATGAAAAATGGATCGGAGATATTTCCGACTGTCAGGACAGAATAAGCGGTCACGCTCAATACACTGCCCCATATACTCACAGCGGTGGCGGTCCGGGGGCATTTGCACACGGATTCATAAGAATTCCCTACGAATACTATCTCCGTTATGGAGACGATACCCCGCTGAAAGAGATGTACGGTCAGTTTTGGGAATATTTCAGGTATCTTGAGGAACACTCGGAATTTGATCTTGTTACCAGTGATAAGGAGGGAGAGTGGTGCCTCGGAGAATGGTGTGTGCCGAACGTAAAATCGGGAGATACCTTAAGCCCTTCCGCCGCAAAGCCCGGAGGATCGTTCCTACCGCCTGCCTACGTTAATACCGTCTACTACGTAAAATCGCTTCAGCTTATGGTGAAGATTGCACAGGAGATCGACAAGGAGGAGGATATTCCCACCCTACTTGAACGTATTGAAAGAAAAAAGGCGATCATTAAAGCGGCATTCTACAATCCGAACAACGGCAGTTTTATCGGAAACAAGGAGGGGGCTAACGCCTTTGCTCTGGATATAGGATTGGGTGACGAGAGAACCAAGGAAAGCTTTATCGCCTACTACGAAAAATATCCTTATTACGACACAGGTATTTTCGGCACCGAGATCGTTACAAGACTTTTATTCGAATACGGAAGAGCCGATATAGCCTGCCGTATGCTTACCGCGGACAGTCCGAGAGGGTACGGCGAGTGGAAAAGGCTTGGCGCTACCACCCTTTGGGAGTATTGGAAGGAACCCAGATCCCGAAGCCATCCGATGTTCGGCTCGACCACTGCATTTTTATTTGAATACATACTCGGCATAAGACAAGACGAGCAAAGCGTGGGATACCAACGCATTATTATTAAGCCTGCCTTGAACACAGAGCTTAATCGAGCCTCGGGATATATCACTGTGGACGGCAAACATATCTTCGTAGGCTACGAAAAGAAAAACAGCACAGTTACTCTTGAGGTGTCGGTTCCGGATGGCATCGGTGCTGTCGTAAGACTTGGAGCGAAGGAATACGCCGTCCCACTCGAAGGAAAATTAAAAGTTACGGAAACTTTATAGGTGGCAGTTTTTTAAAAAACACCCGCAAATTGTATTAATTGCGTTAATTTTAAAAAAATACCGCAAAATGCTTGACAAATCATTTTATTTGTTGTAGAATTATATGGCTAATTTTGTTTTTAAATAAAAAATATATAAATTCCCCGGAGGAAAAGAAATGAGTCTCATCAAAAAGGAACTTACCGAGAAGTCCGGCTTCGTAATGGAGTTCTCCGTAAGTAAGGAAGTTTTCGAGAAAGCAGAGTACGAAGCGTACAAAAAGAACGTTAAGTCCATCAACGTTCCCGGCTTCAGAAAGGGTAAGGCTCCCAAGGCTATCATTGAGAGATATTACGGTAAGGGCATCTTCTTCGAGGATGCTATCAACGCTTGCATTCCCGAAGCGTTTGAGGCAGCCGTTAAGGAGGCCGAGCTTAACATCGTTGGTCAGCCAAGTCGGATCGTAGCC
>JAZRMT010000069.1:0-10582 GCA_045647805.1 Eubacteriales bacterium
CTTACCCATTACGTTGATCTTGGCAAGTATCTGCTTCTTTTGTTTATAGGTTTCGCACTTGAAGCTGGTTCTCGCCTTTACTCCCTTGTAGGAAAGGAGGGTGTTCTTAATTTCCGTATAATATTTTTGCAGAGATTCGTCTGCCTGGATGTATCTCGACATGAAGGAACGCTTATAGCGTATCTCCACGGGGAATTTCTCGGCAAGACGCATAGCCTCCTCTTCGGCAAGCCTCCTCGCCTCTTCTTCCTCGCGGCGAATTCTTTCCTCTTCCTCGCGGCGGAGTCTCTCCTCCTCGGCAAGGCGTTTTCTTTCTTCCTCCTCGGCAATGCGTCTTTCCCTGGCTATGCGACGCTCCTCCTCTTCGCGACGGATCAGCTCCTCGTTGAGAAGATCATCCGCCTTAAGCGCAACGACGATAGCCTCTCTTATGCGCTTTTCATCCTCGGAGAGCTTCTTTCGGTTATTCATAAGTCTTGAAACCGGTACGGTCTTTCTGTACTCGGAATCATAGACTAAGTAATCCTCCAGCTCCTCCTCGGTCACGTCGGGAGTAAAGTCGGGGAAGGTCTCGAAAAGATTATTCTGTGCAAGTATTCTGTTATCCTCGGGATTATCAACAACACCGTTATAGAATTGTGTATACTGAAGCGCAACCGAGGAATAAAGATCGCTGACGTAGGTGTCCGAGGGCATTTCGACAAGCTCGTCTCCGACAAAGGAGTATCCAACCTTGTCACAGCTCTCGATATATTCCCAAAGATTAAGGCATTCCTTGAGATTTTTATTCTTAAGAATAGCATTAGTCCTGATGACCGGAGGTCTTATAAAGTTACGTCCCAGCTTCTGTGCGAAGGGAGAGGACATGAACCCAAGGATAGCAAGATTGATCTTTTTTATCCTGTCAAGACAATCGCTGTATCTCGCGTTGGTATCATAATCAAGCTCGGATATCCCCTCATTGAGAGGTGAGGTCAATTCAATGCTGAGATTGATCCGAGCCGTGTTCCGACCGCTGTCGTCAAGCAGAAAATGCTCAAACTCTGTCTCGTAATCGAATTTGAAATTCTGCTCCGTTCCGCTACCGCCCATAAGGGCCTTGTAACGCTTATCAACGAAAGCGGCAAGTCGGACTAGTAGGGTGTTTATGAATCTGTTCTCATACGTAAGGCTGGATTCCTCACGGAAAACGTTCAATAGCTTCGAGGGTACTACCTCATCGTCCTTTACGCTGAGAATAAGATTCGTATGCTGAGCGAGGTGCTTTATGGTCTTCTCGGAGATTCTTCTGGTAAGCTCTACCGGCAGTATCTCCTCAACGTCCTCGATCATTACCGAAGGATTACGTATTATGATATCAAGGGACGGAAGTGCCGCCTCTATCCTCTCTATCCATTCGGTGTCAATGCTTTTTCTTATGGTGTGTCGCTTAAGGCTGGCATTGGTTTGTGCCGAGCCAAGTATCATTTGCGCATCGGCAAAGTCGCTGCTTTCCTTAGCAAGCGAGCGAAGAGCTGAGTACGCCTTGGCTCTGAATTCTTCATATTTTTTGTTCATCCGAGGCTCCTCCTCTCCGAAAATTTTCTTTTATCAGTAGGTACGCTGAAGTCTTTCAAGGAATTCTATACAAGACTGCATCTTATCCTTGCCGAAGAGCGTGTTAAGATAGTTGATAAGCCCCTTTATCTCATCTCTGATAAGAGCAAGGTTAAGGCTCTCAAACTTTCTGAACACCTTAGTGGCAAGTACGTGGTCAATACCCTCCGTAACGTCTCCTCCGCAGGCAACGTAAACCGGAACGAATATCTTAAGCTGCTTCATAATACGGTTACCGAACGCAACTCTGAACTTCTTGATAACGTAAGTGTCAAGATCCTCGATCATATCAAGGTATCTCTGCTCTACGGGATGCTCCTCAACAGCCTTGTCAAAGAGTGCCTGAACGTAGGAGCTGCTTACCTCCGAAGGAGGTGTGTCGGGCGCATCAAACGCCATTCCCTTGTTATCTATGTTGATCGTAAGAGCACGGTCGTATACCTTATCGGATACCGAGAAGGTCGAATCGTCGTTGTTAGCAGTACCGACGTACCAGATATTCTGGGGTATGGTAAGCTTTCCGCCCGAAAGCTTCTTCGGATCGTTATCCCAAGACGAGGGAACGAGCTCTATCTTCCATTCCTCGGCATCGGGCATTTCCATAATGGAAAGCATCTCCGCAAAGTAATACTCCACTCGCGCGATATTCATCTCGTCGAGAATGATTATGTTGATATCGTCGTTAAGAGAGGATTCGTATATTCTTCTCAGAACCTCGGTCTCGTTGAACTTCTTGGAGAACTCGTTGAAGTATCCGAAAAGCTCGGTACGGTCACGCCACGAGGGCTGAACCGAAACTATGGTGGCATCGTTCTCGAAGAACTTTCCGAGAGCGTAAGGCAAAGAGGTCTTACCTGTACCGGAAATACCCTGAAGCAGGATAAGCTTGGTAGAAGCAAGTCCGGCAAACAGACATCTTATAACCTTTTCCTCATAGTAAAGCCCCATTCTCGAGCAAGCGAAGTTTCGGAAATCACGGCAGATCTCTTCAAGAGAGAAGTCAACACGGTATACGGGAGGCATATAGAACTGATACTTTTTGTCGATAGCATCCAGCCTTGTAAATCTCGGGAGAATTTCTCCCGCCTCTCCGGTCTTCTCGTCCTCCTCGCCGTCCTCTGCCTCTCCGGTCTTTTCATCGAAAATGGCGTTAAGCTCGTTGACCGAAATGCTGTTCTCACCTATCTTAAGCGAGAGTATACGCTCCTTTTCCTTGGTAAGCCTGAGAACGTCTCTGTGAAGGGTTGCAACCTCCTCAAGAAGATCCTCGTTTCCCACCTTTGTCTTACGGAACCTTATGTATTTTCTTATCAGCAAGACGAGCATAAAGATAATAATAGCCCATATAGCCATTACCAAAATAAATGCAAGTATTGCAAAAATCCAATCAAGAACGCCAAATCCGCTCTTGAAGGAATTAAGCTGAGCAATGTAGTCGGCAATATTGAAAATCTGGAATATTCCGCCAAAAATACCCGAAACAATCCTCCAGATGCCCTCTATCATCGTCGTTAAAAAGGCAAAGAACCAATCAAGGAATCCATCCATTCTTCACCACCGCCTTTTTATTTGAGATTTATTTTTTCCGCTAAAGCGGTAAAATTCTTATTTATTTTCTCCGTCATCCGAGCCATTGCCGCTATCAGCCTCATCAGCCCCCTCGACCTTGGGTATTGATGCCTCGGATTCCTTATTCTGCTTTTCGAGGTTCTTGATATACTCCTCGATGGCACGTCTCTTTATTTCCTCTTCGTTTACGGCAGCATCGCCGGCAACCTTCTTCGCCTTCTCGGAAATAAGAACCGATACGAATACGTATACCTCATAAAGGAAGAAGAGAATAAGAGGAAGAACTATGCAAAGGAAGAAGCCCAGCCCGGAGCGAAGGAATGCAAGTACTGCTCCAAGTCCGCGGATCTTGCCCCCCTCGGTGCAAACGCCGATAATATCGTCAGCGTGTACCGTATAAGGATCGTCGCCCGTGTTATCGGGTGCAGGGTTGTTATCACCCTTTGTTACGTATGTAAGAGATCCCTCTTCATGAGAGTAAATGGTATGGGTATTGATATCGCCGGTCTTACCGTCACCGTTAATATCTATGGGCGCACGGTAGGTGATGATCGTTCCAACCTCAAGATCTCTTTTGTCGTCCTTGTCAAGCTTGGTCATAAATACGAGGTCGCCCTTTTTGTAGGTGTCCTCCATTGATTCGGTCTCTATGGTAATAAAGCTCTTACCAAATACCGAGGGAACTCCGTCCTCACTGCCCTGTGCCGCAAACACAAGCACGGTCACAACGACCGCAAAGGCAACGAAGATCCAAATCAGCGTGTTCACTGTCACGCTTATAATCTTTTTTGTCTTTTCATTCATTATAGCAGTTCCTCACTTACTGTTATAAAACATTATTTTTAAACGTCCGTTCACGAGACTAAACGGCATAATCCTGTTCATCTACTGCAAATTCGAGCGTGATCTTACTGCCCGAAAGCATAGAATCCTTTGTTTTGACCGAGGCGTCGGTTCCGTCGAAGTAAATATATACCTCGATTTCAACCGTTTCCTCGCCGTTTCCGAGAATTTCTTCAAAAAGTATCTTTCCGTCATCGCTGTCCCAATGCTCGGTAGAACCCTTTCTGTTGTTATACACGGCTCTGGAAACCTCACCCTCGCCGTTGGTTGCAACAAACAGTACTCTTATAGCATTGCTGAGCGAATCCTCACCCTCAACCGTAACGCCGCTTACACGAAGATTCTTCGCCGTATCGGTGTCCTCGGCTGTTCTGATATAAAACGTGTCGTGGTAGTAATAGCTTTCAAGATAGTCCTTCTTGATAACGTTCAGAGTGTTGTTATCGGGCTCAGAAGCAGTAACGCTCGACGAATAGGTCCTCGCCCAATAGAAATAGTCCTCGAGGTTGGTATCCTTCTCCGGAGTGCCTATGCATACGAGGTCGCCTCTCGAGTTCTCGACGTAGTACTTTGAGGTTCCGTCAGCAGTGCTGATGGGATCGGAGATCTCAAGGGTATAGAACTCTTTAAGCAGAGTTCCGAGGCTAAGCCCACCTACGGGATAGAAGCCGTCTTCCCTCTCCTCATAATAGTAGGAGCTGCCATCGTATACCGCTCCGTCACCCTCGGGAGTGCCGAGTGTTACGGTATATAAACCTCTCAGCTCGCTCTCTCCAACCTCAAGCTCGTATTCCTCAAAAACAGAATCGGTGTTCTCGACAAGCTTACGGTAGGAGTTACCCTCCTTCCGGTAGTAGGTTCCCGTTCCGTCGTATTTTCCGGACAGACTTACCACGTCAAAGGATATATGATCGCTCGAAAAATTATAATAGCCCGCCACGGGCGACGCATCCTTGAGTCTATCGTTCACAAGTATGTAATTGTCACCCTCGTAGGTGTCATTATTCTTGCCGGTTTTCTCCTTGAGATAGTAATTAAGGCTTGCAATCGACGACTTTGCACTGCTGTACCTTACATCGTCGGAAACCTGGGTTGCCTCAATTGTAACAGCCCCGCTCTCGAGCCTCACACCCGTAACAGGGCGAACCGCCTTATCACTAGCCTTGACGGCGGTGGTAAAATCGTAACCCGAGTCCTTATTCTGACTTATCTTGATAAATATCGAATCCGAATACGCCTCGACCTCAATACCCGTTACTCTGACCTCTGTATTCATAGAGAACCAGGCAAAGGACGCTGTTGTGAGAAGGATTGCCGATATCATCAGCATAAGTATTGCAAGTGACAGCCTTCTTGTCTTCATGGCGTTTCCTTTCAAATCCGAATTCCGCCCCGAGGGGGCTTGGGAGATCTTCCCGAAAGCCCCGCCCTTGACGCTCAGTTAAATACTACTGATAAATAAACTAATTAATTATTAGTTTAAATACTATAAATAATTAATTTAAATTTAATTACTTATTATAAGAGAGCTCATTGATAGAGAACTCGATCTCTACGGTCTGACCGTTGAGAACGGCTGCGGATGCGTTGTTAGCAACGTTTGCCTTACCGTCATAGAAAACGTAAAGATCAACCTTAACTACTTCCTGCTCATCACCGAGAAGGAGGTTGTAAAGAACACCTTCGTCGGTCATAAGACCGGTCTCATTATTGTACTCGATAACCTTAACCTCACCGGTAGCGGTGGACTTAGCTACGAAGAGAACGCGGAGAGCATCCGAAAGATCGTTAGCCTCGCCGCCAACGGTAACCTTGCTGATCTTAAGGTTGTCCGCATGGTTGGTTCCCTCTGCCTGACGGAGGTAAAGAACCTGCTGATAGTAGTAGTTAGCCGCACCGTCAGTGCCGTTAACTATGTTGAGTGTGTTGCCGGCCTGAGCATTCGTAACGTCGGTGGAGTATGCTCTGCCCCAGTAGAGATAGCCTACGATATCAACAGAAGCGGAGGGCTTGCCAAGGCAGGAGTAGTCCTCACCGTTTATAAGGTAGTAGTAGTTAGCACCGTCGAAGGTATCCTCGGTAACGTCGGAAGCTGTAACGGTGTAATAGCCGGTAAGATCCGATCCGAGAGCAAGAGTATCAGCCTTAGAGAAGGTGCCGGACACGTTCTGGTAGTAGTTGCCGCCGTCATAATTTGCAGTGCCGGTAATAGCAGTAGCAGCAGCCGCGGTGTAATATGCGGAAACGTCAGCGCCTACCGAAACGGTTACAACGGTGTAAACGTCGGAATCGCCATCCTTAGCGTAGTAAACAGTGCCGTCTACTGCATTGCCGCTTGCCGCGGTGAAGGCGTAAACCTGGTAAAGACCGTGAGTAGAATTGCCTGCGGAGAGAGTCTTCTCAGCAAAGTTGTTACCCTCTTTAACGTAGTAAGTACCGGAGGTGTAGGTTCCGCCTACAACCATTACAAAGCCGATATCCTTGTAAAGACTGGTTACGGGATCTGCAAGCTCAAGCTCACCGTTAGCATAGATGAAGTTGTGAGCAGCGACCTCAGCAGGAGTTTCGGGATCGGTAACGTCGCTGTCCGCAAGCTTATAGTACTTAGTAGTTGCATCGGAATAATTACCGGATGCGGGGTTGATGGTGAGCTTTACAAGCTCGTTCTTGTTAGAAATGATGCCGTAGGTAACGAGTCTTACGTCTCTCTGACCGGACTCGTAATCGATAGCGGTGCCGTAGCCCGAATCAATAGCCTTACTGATCTGAAGATACTGAGAATCCGAGTAAGCCTCGACCTCAATGCCGGTAGCCTCAACAGTGGTGTTCATTCCGAACCATGCGAAGGAAGCCGTTCCGAGAAGAGCAGCCGAGAGAAGCAGCATAGATACTGCTATAATTAGTCTTTTCTTTTTGCTTTTCATGTTAGTCTCCATTCTGCTGCATTTTGCAGCTTATGTAATTTTTAAATCGCTGAAAAACGAATTAAATCAAGCTAATCAGTCAACTCCGAGCTTAAAGTCGAAGTCAACGTCCTCAAGATTGATGATGTTGTTGGTGTAAACCGCAGCATCGTTACCGTCGTAGTAGAGGTAAACGGTCACGGTTGTAACAGCATCGTCGGTTACGGTTGCCGCAAGAGGATCAAGAGCAGCAACGTCGGTAAGCGAATTGAGCTCAATGACCTTGGTTCCGCACACGAGAATAGCACGAACGGGAGCAACGGTAAGAGCATCGCCGGTTGCTGCACTGTCACCGCTTGCTGCGATAGTGAACTCGGTGATCTTAAGGTTGGTAGCATCGTTGGAGCCCTCCGCAAGAGTAAGATAGTAGTTGTATCTTACAACGTAGTTCTCAAAGGTAGTAAGAGGAACCTCCGCCTTGGTAGATGCAGAGGAGCTTACGCTGTCAGCCGCCTTGGTGTACCAGTTTCCTACCGTAGCGATCTCGGCTGCGGTTGCATCTGCCTTGTGCGCCGTGGGATACAGATCAAGAGAATCTGTGGTAACGCCCGATGCCACGGTCTGGTTCTGAGTCTGGATCTCCTCAACCGTGGTCTTATCCGAGGAAATAAGCAGATAGATGGAGTCGGACTTGATGTTTACCGACATTCCGTTTGCGTCTACCGACTGGTTCATAGCAAACCAAGCGAAGGACGCGGTCGCCATCATTACCGCGGATACGAGAAGCATCACGAGTGCGGGGATGATTTTTTTGGATGTTTTCATTGTGTTTTCTCCTTTATATAATTTTAAATTTATTTTAACACCTTAAGGTGGAAAAACGAATGTTATATCAGTGAACGACGGATATATTCATATCCAGCTTCAACTGACCGTTAATTATAGTATCAAGACAGTCGGGATCATTACCCTCTATCCAGACAACTACGGTAAATCTTGTGTAATCTCCGGGCATAAAGCTCTCTTGTCTTGCCCCCATGACCGTCGTAGCGGAGCGGAACTCCGTAGTTCCGATCTCAGCACCGCCTCCGTCGCTTCTCGTCTTGGCGTAGGTGGTATGCACCCCGTCAACGTAGAGTCTGACTCTTAACGCCTCGTCAAGACCGTTTGTGACGTTGGAAAGAACTATTTCGTAGTCGTAAGACACCTCCGATTGCCCCGCATTGGAGAGGTAGAAGGTGTAGGCTATGTGATTTGCACCGTTATGCGAGCCGTCGATGCTGTCTATATTGGCAGGAAGATCTTCCCCGGCAATATTCGTCATCCGCTCGGCAATTTTTGCGTTGAGAGTGGAATTCTGATAAGAGAAATCCCTGCTCTCCGAAAGTGTAAGACCGTATTCGGTCATATCATATTTGTCAATGCTTATAGTGAAGCTTCCCGACTGCTTATAAAGTGCGGCAACGGTGTAAAGTATGCCCACGACAAGCACTATGCCGCCGAGAATAGCAGCCAGAAGCCGCATCATCACCTTATAATTCCTGACCTCCTTGGCGGTTCGGGACAGGAAGCTTGCTCTCTGCTCGTTGCTCGTCGGTCTCACTGCTTATCCACCTCCGCACGAATACTTGGATAAGTAAAGCTCTCCGAGGTAAAGCCGTCGCATCCGACAGCCCTTGCCGACTCCACCGCAGCCTCACTGTCAAGCTCGGGAGCGATAACCTTAACATCAAGATAATGAATATATCTGACAAGGCTTCCGCAAACTCTCTCGGCATCCGCTCTTTCAAGGCTCGCCGTTGCAAAGCTGTCAAGAAAGGCGTAATCAAACCGAATGTCCGCAAGTCGGAATACCGGGCAGAACTCATCGCCCACCTCGCAAATTGCAACCTTTACTCCAAGCGAACGAAGCTCCTCTATCCTCTCCTTGGCATCCTCTACGTTTTCATACAGGATATCGGCGGAAAGCTCTATACAGATAAGCTCGGGAGAAACCTTCGGGAAGAGGGTGAAACAATCTATAAGCAGATTTGCAAGGAATCCATCCTTAAGCAATCTGGCATAGACAGGAACTGTGAAGCAATCCACGCCCCCGTGCTCCGAGAGAAGCTCGGGAATGGCACGCATAAGCTTATGTAAATGCCGCTCTACCATACGCTCGCCCTGCTTTGTTCTGCGAGCGACGAAACGGTACTGCCTGTAAGTAAGAGTTCCGAGCTCGAGACTGTTTATAACCATAAGACTTCGTATGATGAGTCTGTCCTCGTTGAAGAACCTGACAGGCTCCATATCGAAAACTATTGGAAGAACACCGCTTTCCAGCACCGCCCTTACCTTTTCATTCATCTTCATTGCCCTCTCTCCTTTCTCAGAATTATATGCACCGCTACCGTCAAAAAAGCAAAAACCAGCCGTCACAAAAAAATGCAACTGGCTGGCTTGGAATCGAAGCCCCTTTAGCTTTGCGTCACACTCTTTCGGGTGCTTTGCTAATATATTTTATTTAATTATAAGATCAATTTCTAAAAAAGTCAATAGTTTTTTTATAAATAATACTTTTTTTAATAAAATTTAATATTTAAGCCTCGGTTTTTTTGACACGTGGGGCTGTTTTGTTGATTTTTTTAATGCTAATTAACTTTTTTGCCGATTATCACAACGTATACCGAATCTACCCGAGCAAAGAGCAAAACCGCAATACAAATTCAAAAATGTATAACGCCAGAAATAAGCCGCACACTATGAGAAGTTGCTAAAAATGTTTTTATAGCAAGCACATTCAAAGAGCGGCTACGCAAAAACGGCAAAAACGTACTTATTTGTCAATTATTGTTTACTTTTATCCATTGTTTTGCCGTTTTATCAAGGCGACGCAGATCGTGCGTTGACGTTCTTTCGTCACGCTCAAGAGAATCTGCGTCTTTTCTTACGTCCCTTTGATCTCACGCTAATAATCGGAACACGTTGCATTGGACTTTGCAATATATTTTTTAGGTTGACACAAAATTGTTTTCGTGGTAAAATACTAATAAAATTATTTAGGAAGAGGACCAATCGTTGAAAACAGGAGATTTGATACACGGCTTCAAAATAGAACATACCGAGAATATTAAGGAGGCTAACGCCCCTATTTACACGATGAGCCACCCAAGCGGGGCAAGACTTGCCTATCTTGCCAGAGAGGACAACAACAAGACCTTCTCCATAGCCTTTCTGACTCCTCCCGAGGATGACACCGGCGTATTTCATATAATCGAGCATTCCACCCTTTGCGGCTCGGAAAAATTCCCGGTAAAGGAGCCCTTTGTAGAGCTTCTTAAGGGCTCGCTCAATACCTTCCTCAACGCAATGACCTATGAGGACAGAACGGTCTATCCCGTATCATCGAGATGCGACAAGGATTTTTACAATCTTGTCAACGTGTATCTTGATGCGGTGTTTCATCCGCTCATGCGAAAGAATCCGTTTATCTTTGCTCAGGAGGGCTGGCGTTACGAATACGACGAGGAAGAAAAAAAGCTTTCCTACAACGGCGTAGTTTACAACGAAATGAAGGGTGCGTATTCTTCTCCCGACGAGCTCGGTTCATATCACCTTAACCGCGCTTTGTTTGGCGGTACTCCTTATGGCTGCGATTCCGGCGGCAATCCAAGTCGGAGGCCAAGCGGGCT
>JAZRMT010000070.1:0-10275 GCA_045647805.1 Eubacteriales bacterium
AAGCTCCATAATGAGGACGGTCTTACCAACTCCCGCACCTCCGAACAGACCGATCTTACCGCCCTTGGCATAGGGGGCAATGAGGTCAACGACCTTAATTCCGGTCTCGAGTATCTCGGTGGTGCCCTCCTGCTCGGAATAGGCGGGGGGATCTCTGTGAATACACCATCTCTCGGCATTCTCGGGTGCCGAGCCGTTGTCAATGGGCTCTCCGAGAAGATTGAAGATCCTTCCGAGCGTTTCGCTTCCTACGGGAACGGTGATTCCCTTGCCGGTGTCGACTGCCGCCATTCCACGGCTCATACCGTCGGTACCGGACATTGCAATACATCTTACTACGTCGTCACCGATCTGGCTTGCAACCTCGCAGACTACCGTTCTGCCCTCGTGTTCGATCTCAATAGCGTTGAGTAGGTCGGGGAGATGTCCGTTTTTGAATCTTATGTCAATTACGGGGCCGATTATCTGTATAACCTTGCCGATGTTTTCTACCATCTTGAGTTTTTCCTTTCGTATTTTACAATGCTTCTGCACCGGATACTATCTCGGTGATCTCCTGAGTAATGACCGCCTGACGTGCTCGATTGTACCTGAGCATCAGGTCTCCGATCATCTCCTCGGCGTTCTTGTTTGCCGAATTCATTGCCATTCTTCTGGCTCCCGATTCGGATGCAAGTGCCTCGAGGACAGCCGAGTTCAGAATGCCCGCAACGTAGGAGGGAATTATTTTGTTGAGAATCTCCTCGGGATCACCACCGTATATGGGATCGGGAGAGATCTGCCTCTCGGTGTTGTTATTCTCCGAGGGCTCCATGGGAAGTATCTGCTCTACACATGTGGTCTGCGTTATCATCGAGGTGAATTTTGTATATACCGCCACAACTCTGTCGAATTTTCCTTCTCCGAAGTCGGAGCAGATCTTGTCTGCAAGAGTAAGGCAATCTCCAACCGAAACGTCGTCGGCATACGGACAGCTTTCGTATATCTCTATCTGCCTTGATCCGTAATGTTCCATAGCCTTCTTACCTATGGTAAGATAGGATGCCTCGCTTTTTTCTGCGAGAGATCTGACAAGACGGAATACGTTGGAGTTGTAACCGCCGGCAAGACCTCTGTCTCCTGCAATAACGACGAACAACGTCCTTTTTCCCTCGGTAGGAGCTGACCAGACCGTAGTACTGATGTCGCCTGAGCTCTCTATTCCGTCAATCGCCTCTCTGAGAATTCTGTGGAATGGACGGGAAGCCTCGACTTTCGCCTTGGCTCGGCGTAGCTTCGAGGTGGCAACAAGCTCCATAGCCTTAGTGATCTGCATAGTGCTTTTTACGCTTTTAAGACGGCTTTTTATGCCAGTCATAGATCCTCCTGCCACGGCAATCATCTCCTTTCGTTTTAATGTATTAATTGGCTAAATGTAAATAATTGTTTTCTAAAAACGGCAATTAGCCAATAAATTTCTTCTTGCAATGCTCGATTGCTTCTCTTAATTCTTTTGCGGATTCATCCGAGAGGATGCCGGTTTCCTTAATGGTGAGGAGAAGCCCCTCTTTTGTGGATCTAAGGTATTCGAAGAGTTCCTTTTCAAAGGCGGCGATCTTCGAGGTTTCGATCTCACGTAGGAGATTGTTTACTACCGCAAAGATGATAGCTACCTGAAGCTCAACATCAATGGGAGAGTTTCTGTCCTGCTTAAGGATCTCAACAATTCTTTCACCCTGCTCAAGACGAGCCTTCGTATCTGCATCGAGATCCGAACCGAACTGAGCAAAGCCCTGAAGCTCTCTGTACTGAGAGTAAAGAAGCTTAAGCGTTCCCGCAACCTTCTTCATTGCCTTTATCTGTGCGTTACCTCCTACTCGGGATACCGAGATACCAGGGTTTACCGCGGGGCGAACACCTGAATTGAACAGCTCGGACTCAAGGAATATCTGTCCGTCTGTAATAGAGATAACGTTGGTGGGAATATATGCCGAAACGTCGCCCGCCTGAGTTTCAATTATGGGAAGAGCGGTAAGCGAGCCGCCACCGTATTCGGGGCTGAGCCTTGCCGCACGCTCAAGAAGTCTTGAGTGAAGATAGAATACGTCTCCGGGGTAAGCCTCTCTTCCGGGAGGTCTTCTGATAAGAAGGGAGAGTGCTCTGTAAGCAACTGCATGCTTTGAGAGGTCGTCATAAATTATAAGAACGTCACGGCCCTTGTCCATAAAGTATTCACCCATAGCACAGCCTGCATAGGGGGCAATATACTGGAGGGGTGCGGATTCTGATGCCGTTGCACTGACAACTATGGTATAATCCATAGCGCCGTTCTTAGAAAGCGTTTCAACAACGCCGGCTACCGTGGACTGCTTCTGTCCTATTGCAACGTAGATACAGATGACGTCCTTGCCCTTCTGGTTGATAATTGTATCGGTGGCAATGACCGTTTTTCCGGTCTGTCTGTCACCTATTATAAGCTCTCTCTGTCCTCGTCCGATTGGTATCATAGAGTCGATTGCCTTGATACCGGTCTGGAGGGGAACGGAGACCGATTTTCTTTCGATTATGCCGTAAGCCTTGCGTTCGATAGGGCTGTATCCCGCCGCCTCAATAGGCCCCTTTGCATCGATGGGCTCACCGAGAGCGTTGACAACTCGACCTATGAGTGCTTCGCCTACGGGTACGGAAACGACCTTGCCGGTACGTTTAACGACACTGCCCTCGGCGATACCTACGTCGCTTCCGAGAAGAACTGCCGAAATGAAGCCTTCCTCCAGGTTAAGCGCCATACCGAATGTGCCGTTAGAAAACTCAAGAAGCTCGTTAGCCTTGCACTTGTCAAGGCCGTGAACCTTAGAAATGCCATCGCCTACGGTAATGACGTAGCCGACCTCGCTTTCCTCGGTCCTCTTAGAATAATTACGTATCTGCTCCTTGATAATCTTGCTGATATCATCTATTTTAGACTGCATTTTATCACCAACTTTATATTAAAATGGTAGAAAGTGCTATACGACGGCGGATCTGAGGCTGCCTGCTATTTTGTCAAGCCGTGCCTTTACCGAGCCATCAAGCTGTACCGAATCGTAACGGAGAATAATTCCGCCGAGAATGGCTTTGTCAACCGTATTGCTTATTACAACGGATCCGGAAAGCTTTTCCGACAGCTTCTTGCAAAGCTTTTCTTTCTCTTCTTCGGAAAGCTCTACCGCACTTATGACCTCGACGGGGATAATTCCCATTCTCTTATTGTAGAGAGCAAGAAAGTCAGAGTATAGCCGACCGAAGGCGTGAGTTTCTCTCTTTTCGGTAAGAATTTTTATAAGGTTCTTTACGTTTTCGGAAAGCGACGAAAACGCCTCCTCGACAAGCCTGAGCCGCTCTTCCTTGGGAAGGGCGGGAGTGTCAAGGATATTTGTGTAATCGGGGTTTTCCTCAATGATAGCCTTAACTCCGCAAAGCTCGCTTTGAACAAGGTCAAGACACCCGTCCTCTTCTGCGATAAGGAAGAGAGCTTCGGCATAATTACTTAAGTCTGTCATTGTCAGTTACCCATATTTTCTATGAATTCGTCTATGAGGGCGTGATGCTCCTTCTCGCTTACATCTCTTTCAATAACCGCAGAAGCGATAGAGATTGCAACCTCGGAAAACTCGTTCTTCATATCATTCATAGCCTGCTTCTTTTCGAGAGCGATCTGTTCCTCGGCTCTTGCAAGAGTTGCGGCAGCCTGGGCGTTAGCCTCTCTGATTATCTCCTCGGAGCGAAGCTCTGCTCTTCTCGAGGCATCCTTGATGATTTCCTCACTCTTCTCCGATGCACTCTCGAGCTTCTGCTCGTATTCGAGCCTCATGCCCTCCGCTCGAGCCTTGTCAGCCTCGGCATCCGAGTACATATCGTCGATTTCCTTTTGTCTTGAATCAATCATGTTCTTCAAGGGAACAAAAAGAAGCTTCTTTAAGAAGATGTAGAGAATAAGAAGGTTGCACCAAGCGAACAGCATCGTCCAAAAGTTCACTCCGACAAAGCTTTCAAACTTATCAAGCGGAGTAATAGATGCATCCAGTAGTCCCATTTGGGTTCTCCTTTGATTTTGAGTTGAAAAGATCGGATTTAACTCAGAACTTCATAAACATGAGAAGGAGAGCAACGACGAGGGAGTATATACCGGTGGTCTCGGTAATAGCACAACCGAGAATCATATTGGTACGAAGATTTCCTGCCATCTCGGGCTGGCGAGCCATAGCCTCAAGAGCCTTACCTACCGCATTACCCTCACCGATAGCGGGGCCGATAGCACCGAGTCCCATACAGAGACCTGCACCAAGTAATTTTGCTGCATTAACATCCATTTTGAATTTCCTCCTAGAAATTTGTATATTTATTTTTTTGAATACTGTGTTTTAATGCGGTATCAGACCGCTTTGTCCTGCTTCTTCTCGGGGAGCTCCTCGGGAGGAGGGCAAGCACCGCCAACGTAAACCATCGTAAGAAGGCAGAAGACGAATGCCTGAACAAAACCAGAGAAGAGGTCGAAGTAGATAGACAGAAAGGCGGGGATACCTACCTGGAAGAAGGGGATAGTTCCGATAAATCCGGGGATCCAACCAAGCACTGCGTTGGAGAGCAGTCCAAGTGCCGCATAGATAAGAGCGGTGAGGACCGAGCCGCCCGCAACGTTACCGAAATGACGGAATGCCATTGAAACGGGGTTAGCAACCTCGCTGACCACGTTCATCGGTGTCATTACTACGATAGGCTCAGTGAAGCCTTTGAGCCAGGTTCCAAAACCAAAGTTCTTGATGTTGTGATACCACACCATACCGGTGGTTACCAGCGCCCATGCTGCCGTTACCGAAAGGTCTGCGGTGGCTGAACGGAATATCTGCGTCATTCCGAGCAGGGTGCAGAACATAGACGATAGGAAAAGCGTTCCGATATACGGAGCAAATTTTAGATTGTGCTTTCCCATTGTGTCCTCAACAAGACCGTAGAGCATATTTACAAGCTTCTCAACAACCACCTGGAGTCTACCGGGACGCTTAGTGATTTTTTTCGAGAAGAAGTATGCAAAGCCGATGAGTAATGCTGTGACTAAAAACAGAGTGACCGTCGTTTGGGTTATCAGGTTCTTCAAAGTAATCATTCCGTCAGGAAGATCGAAGGGTAATTCTAAGAACACCTTAGGACCGTTTACGGAAAGATCCATTATTCATCACTCTCCTTTTTTTCGGGGATAGTTGTTTTTTTGCCGTCCTCGGATGCAATTTCTTCGAGAGCGGGCTCGTAAGTGTCGTCCTTCGCTGTCTCCTGTGAATTCGGCTCGGACGCAGTGTTCTCCACTGCCTCCTGCGAAGCGGGAAGCTCTGCTGCGACTTCATTTTCGGTTGCGATATCTTCGAGGTCTGCCACGATCTCGCTTTTTGCGGTTGTATCTTCGCCGGCGGGTACAAGCTCTGCAACTTCGCTTGCGTTGTTAATTGTATCATCCTCATCGGTTATCTCTCTTGCTACGCTGTCAACTTCGTCGGCAGAATAGGTTATGGCATTCATAAGTGCCATAGGATCGGGAGTTCCGAGTACCTTCCTTTTTACAAGCTCGATGAAAGTGATGAGAGGACGAAAGGCAAGAAGGGGAATTATGGTTGCAAGCGGAGCAAACCAGTCAAGAATAAATGCAATTACCAAGGTTGCAACGATAGAAGCGGTTCTCACAAGGAAGGAGGTCTTGATGGCGTTTTGAATACCCATCGCATGCTTTGCCGCAAATTCGCTTGCCTCCTCATCGGTCATCTCACGGGAGCCTCTTAAGGTGAGAAACCTGTTTACCGCACGGTTGACTGAAACTGTGAGAAAAACATAGTTGAGAACTGTAACTACAGAGCCGAGAGCGGCACCCGTTATAATTCTGTACGAAAAGTCCCAAAAATCACTTTTGAAAAGCAGGTCGCCCAGAAGATAGGCTCCTATTACGATAAGTGATACGATTATCTCACCGAGTATCAGAAGGACGGTATTAAGAAATGTTTCCTTTTTATTATTCATATATTCTACCCGTTTTTATCATTTTCTTTCATTGAATTCTGCTCTTTTTCCAGCCGTTCAAGCCCTGCCATAGCAGTTAGAACAAATTTGATCATGGAGAAAAAGCCGATCAGAACTCCCAAAACCAGTGCAGGAACAAACAGCCACTCGGGACAGGATAGCTTTGCTACAAGTAGCCATGCAACGCCTCCGAGCAACGCCATAGGTATGAGAAGAGTGAAAAAAGCCTGAGATATTATATTAAGTATATAAAGAGCATTAAAAAACTTCTTATGCACGTTATTCTCCTTAAAATCACCAATTTCCCACATATAGTATATTACCATAAATCTTGCCAAAAATCAATACGCATTCTAAAAATTTTTATATTAACAAATTAAAACTGATTTTAACGAAAAAATGTTTATACATTGTTTTTTCGTATTTGACATTATTCATACTTTTAATAAAAATACAAAAAGCCCGAAGCATACCTTTTGGTGTATGCGTCGGGCGTTCTGTTAAATACTTCCTACTGTCAGTTTGATAAGCAGGTCTGTGTCATCGGGCTGGACCTTCGCTTCGTGAGCCGCTTTGTTCCTCACAGTTGAGCCGCACCTGTCACAGCGATGAATTATGACATATCCCTTCTTGGGATCAGGCTCTGCTTTTATGGGACGGAGTATGCCGCCGCAGTCGTTGGCTCTGTCGCCGGGGTTGATATCAACGTGAAGCGAGCATAGGCAGAAGGGGCAGTGATTTCGTGAGGTATATCCGAGAGGGAGGACCTCTTTGCCGCAATTCTTGCAGACAAATCCGGAATCGTTTTTCTTAAATCTCTTATCTTCCATGATAACTCCTTACTTACCAACGCAGAATTTGGAGAAGATGTCGTTTGTGACCTCTTCGCTGACACTTTTTCCGTCCATTTGCGCAATTGCACCGAGGGCTCTTTCAACGTCACCGGATATCGCATCCTCGGAGAAGCCTGCCTCAAGAGCAGCTATTGCCGTGACGATAAAGTCGAGCGCACCCGTCATTACTGAATGCTGTCTTGCTGAAGAAAGCACGGCATCCGATCCGATGCTGATCCTCTCGTCGGTGAAAAGCCTGTCAACGGCTTTCGTAACTGCGGTGACCGTTTCTTCCTCATTGCATTTTACCGAAACGTAAAGCTCCTCGTCGAATATTCCGTCGGTAACCGAGTTGTCAAACAGATGAGCCTCTTCCTTTTTGTTGAATATAGCGATTTTTGCTGCCTTTGATTCTTTGATTGCTTTGATGATGTCTTCGTCTTCTGCGTTTGCAGGGCGCGAAAGGTCGAAAATTGCAAACAAAAGTTCGCAAGATTCCATCATTTTGCGGCTTTTTTCAATGCCTATCTTCTCAACTGCATCCAAATTATCGGAACTTCTTATTCCTGCTGTATCGGCAAGTCTGAGCCTTACCTTTCCGAGCGAAGCCGTTTGCTCCAGAACGTCACGGGTAGTACCCTCGATCTCGGTAACTATTGCGGCATCCTCTCCGAGCAGCAGATTGTAAAGCGAGCTTTTTCCTACGTTTGGCTTTCCGCAGATAACCGTTTTTATTCCTTCTGTGACCGCTCTTCCCGTACGGTAGGTGGAGAGAAGTATTTCGATACTTTCCTTTATTATATATAAGCGATCTCTGATTTCCTCTTTTGTGAAGTCACCGAGATCCTCGTCTGGATAGTCGATCCTGGCGTACATTGAGCTTAAAAGATTGGTGATCTTTCCCCTTATCTCGGAAATCTTTTCGGCAAGGCGTTCTCTTGCCGTGCTTGAATGAAGCTTGATTTCGCTCTTTGATACAGCCTCAAGAAGGTTGCCTATCGACTCTGCATCGGTGAGTGAAAGTCTGCCGTTAATAAATGCACGTTTAGTGAACTCGCCTGCCTCGGCGGGTACTGCGCCGACTCGGAACAGTGCTTCCAGAATAGTGCGAGTAACGAGAACTCCACCGTGACAGCTTATTTCAACAACGTCCTCTCCCGTATAGGAGGCGGGAGCCCTGAACCGTGTCAGCAGAACGTCGTCGATAACCTCTCCGTCCTCTATTATTTCGCCGTATATCTGTACTCTGTCCGGATAGTCGGAAATAGACCTTTTGGATTTTGGGAAGAATAATTTTTCGGCAATGTCAAAGGCACCCTCGCCCGATATCCTGATAACGGCAACCCCACCCTTTCCGGGTGGGGTTGATATCGCCGCTATGACACCTGTCATATAATTCATGGCTTATACGGTTGCGCTCTCTGCTTCGGCAGTCTCGTCTGCCTCTGCTGATTCCTCGACCTCAGCGGTAACCTCAACCTCGATCTCGGGAGCGGCTACGTTCTTCTCGGTCTCCTCCTCAAAAATACCCTCGGGCTTCTTGTCAGTGAGGAAGATAACTATCTTTCTGTTGTTGTCGGAGCCGACGGAGTTGGTGGAAACACCCTCAATTCCCTGGATTTCGGAATGAATGATCCTTCTCTCGTATGCACTCATGGGCTCGAGCATTACGCTTCTCTTGTTGCGGAGAGCCTTTGCAGCCATTCTTCTTGCAAGAGCTCTGAGAGTTTCCTCTCTCTTCTTTCTGTATCCCTCGATATCAATGGTAACGCGGCTCTTGTCACGCTCGCCCTTGGAGTTCTTTCTTGCAGATGCAAGATTTGCAAGATACTGAAGAGCGTCGAGAGTGTCACCGTGATGACCGATAAGAACGGATGCGTCCTCACCTACAACGGTGATTCTTCTGGTTCCGTCCTCGCAAAGATAGAGCTCAGCCTCGCTCTTGAGACCAATATCGGAGATTACGGTCTTAACGAAGTCGTAGGACATATCCTCGCCTGCTTCAACAAAGCGTCTCTCCATCTTAAGCTCTGCCTCGGGAATAACCTCAGACTTGGGAGCCGAGCTTACTTCCTGCTCGGTAACCTCGGGCTTCTTGCGCTCGGGCTTCTTCTGATTGTTTTTCTTGTTCTGGTTATTCTGGTTGGGCTGATTGTTCTGGTGATCGTTCTTCTTTTCGGGACGGGGCTTACGCTCGCCTCTCTTTTTCTCCTCGTGGTCGGGAAGCTCAATGAAGGCTCTTACCTTAGCGGGTCTTGAGAAAAGACCGAAGATTCCCTTTGTGCCTCCGTCGATTATTTCGAACTGTACGTCCTCGAGCTCGCCAACGTTAAGAGCGGCTCTGGCATTTTCCTTGGCTTCGAGTATATCTTTGCCTATTGCTGTGATTTCTTTTGTCATTTTTATCTCCATTCTGTCGCCTTTAGGGCGATCTTGCATATATTAGTGAATTTTCAGCACCGTCCTTTACAGTGAACCGGTGCAGGTCACCAAAAAACGAAAATTCAGTGCGTCAAACCTACGATCAATAAATCGGAGGTTGCGGTGTTTCACGCTGTAAAACCTTGTTAATCTTTAATGTCGGGAATATCGGCAGACTTGTTTTTCTTGCTCTGCTCGTTTTTGTTCTTAAGCTCGGGGAGCTCCTCGTAGTCCTCTTCGTCAATGTAGTGAAGAGATCTGAACTTGGGCTGCTCCTTAAGAGCCTCCTTGCGAGCCTTTTCTGCTGCTTTCTGTGCCTTCTCCATCTCCTTGATCTCTGCATCGGTGTACTTGGGAATCGGCATAACTATCTTCATTATATAAGATTTAAGGAGGGAAAGAAGAGAACGGAACAACCAGTAGATACCGATGAGGGCAGGAACCTGGAACATAATGAACAGAGTCATAAGAGGCATGACAAGATCCATTATCTTCAAGGATGCCTGAGCCTGAGCATCCTGACCGGTGGGCATACCGGTAGAGGCCCATTTTCTGGAAAGCTTCATGGAAACCCACTGAACTACTACGTTGAGAATGGGGACCAATACGAGAATATCAAGTATCTTTGGAACTCTGCCGATCTCAAGTCCGAAGAGGGTGAATTTGGGGATAGAAAGGCTTGTAAACTTTGCAAGGCATTCTCCGCCGTTGGAAATAAGAGCGAAATCGGCAATTCCTGCCATGTTTTCAGCATTAAGTTTGGAAAGAAGCTCGATAACGTTATTCTTGGAGGAAAGGGAAAATCCGAGACCTCCTGCCGCCTTGGGAGAGGTTGCGTAACTGAGAAGTGCTTCGGAGAATTCCGAAGAGGTTCCGAGAACGTAACGAAGGGGGTTCTGAATAATGGGGTAGAGAATAAAACAAGTCGGAGGCCAAGCGGTCTTAGGAAGACAAAATATCTCTCCAACTCCTTGGCTCACAGAACGACATGGCTACG
>JAZRMT010000071.1:0-18696 GCA_045647805.1 Eubacteriales bacterium
CCCGCACCAAAAAAGCACCAATAGGGTGCTTTTTTTAACAGTGCGGTAGACAGAGACGCAGAACCTGCCCCGAGCGTCCTGCGATTATATAGATAATTCAAAAAATCATCAAATAGCGAGGCGAGTTTTTGACGTTTTTGCTTTGCAAAACGTCGTCCGTATCGACGGCGAGTGAAAACTCGTGCAGACGCCGTTGTGAGTACGGGTGGCGTCTGCTGTTCAAATGAGTGTCGCCCGCACCAAAAAAGCACCAATAGGGTGCTTTTTTTAACAGTGCGGTAGACAGAGACGCAGAACCTGCCCCGAGCGACCTGCGATTATTTATAATTTTAATATTAATTAGAATTTATTATATTGTAGTATTCATCCTTCCTTTTCGGGAAGGATTTTTTTATAAATAAAAATTTTTCACTTCCTTTAATTGACAAAAAAAACGCTTTTGATGTGTTACAATATCTTTCGTGGAGGTGATGCAGTGCAGACTTTATATGTTGACGTATATTTTCTCATTAATTTTACCGTTGATTTTATTGCTTTGTATTTTGCAACGGGTTTAGCCAAGGTTCCTACCTCTACTGTTAGACTTTTGATCGGTTCGGTTATAGGAGCGTTTTTTTCGGTTGCGTACGTTCTGTCTCCGGAAATACCCATAGTTAAGCTTGTAATATCTTGCTTAGGCCTGCTTATTACCGTTTCGTCCTCTATCAAAAGGGTATCACTTGTAAGAAAAATAAAAACCGTCTTTTCTTTTCTCATATTCGGTGCATTGCTCGGTGCCGCCGTTTATTATATTTACGGTCTTATGGATAAATATTTGTATAGCTATCTTGACGGGAGTCGAGGAAGTGCGGAAAATCCGAAAATCATTATGTTTTCTTTAATTGTTCTATTATCGATTGGAGTGTTTAAAATGCTTGTTTCATTTTTCAGAAATATTGAGTCCGAAGGCTCGGGAGAGCTTGAAATATCGGTCTTTGGTAAAACCGTAAGAGCTGAAGCCTTCTTTGACAGTGGAAATCTTGCGATTGATCCTATGGATATGCGTCCTATACTTTTTATAAAAGAAGAGCTTGCTAAAAGACTGCTACCTAAAGAGGTAATAGAGCTTACCGATCCCGATAAGCTTGATAGAGATATAAAAAAGCGAATCAGACTTATCCCGATATCAAGAGGCACAAGCACACGCGTTTTGACAGGGATCAGGGCTGATAGTGTAAAGCTTCTTAGAAATAACCAAGCCGAGGAGCTGTATGTAACGCTTGCCATTGACAATGAAGGAGGAAACTACGGCGGTTTCAGCGCATTGCTGCCGTCGTCGGCTATTAATGATGGGAGAAAATAAAAAGCTTCCTTTGAAATTAAGAATAAAACTCTTTTTGTTCAAAAGGCTGATTTCTAATAAAGTATATTATATAAATGGTAGCGAAACGCTTCCGCCACCTCTGTCAACCGAGCTTGAGGAGGAGATGATCAGAAATATCTCTGATCCGAAGGCAAGAGATACTCTTATTGAGCATAATCTTCGTCTTGTTGCGTATATAGCAAAACGGTTTGAAAATACCGGTGCAAGTATCGAGGAATTAATATCCATAGGAACCGTCGGACTTATGAAGGCGGTTTCGTCCTTTAACAGCGATAAAAATATAAAGCTTGCAACCTATGCCTCAAGATGCATTGAAAATGAAATTCTTATGTACATAAGGAAAACCTCGTCGCAAAGAAGGGAAATATCAATAGACGAGCCGCTTAGTGTTGATTGGGACGGAAATGAATTGCTTCTTTCGGATATACTGGGAAGTGAAAACGACGTTGTATCAAGAGCGATGGAGGAGGATGAGGAGCGAAATATACTTCTGGATGCGGTAAAAACGTTAAGCGGAAGGGAGAGGCTGATCGTTGAAATGCGATTCGGTCTGTTCGGTTCTGAGGAGCTTACCCAAAAGGAGGTTGCGGACGCTCTCGGAATATCGCAAAGCTATATTTCAAGGCTTGAAAAGAAAATAATGACAAGACTTAAGAAAAAAATCGAAGAAAAGATATAATTTTTTTAAAAAACTATTGCAAAATAAAAAAATATGTGTTATAATAGGTTGCATTAAAAATGATTAACGTTAAAAGAGGTGTTAAAATGAAGGCTGGATTACATCCCGAGTACAAAGAAGCTACCATCAAGTGCGCGTGTGGTGCAACCGTTCAGACTCATTCTGTTAAGGGTGATATGAACGTTGAAATTTGCTCCAACTGCCACCCCTTCTATACAGGTAAGCAGAAGTTTGTTGATGCCGGCGGACGTCTTGATAAGTTCAAGAAGCGTCTTGCTATGGTAAACAACAAGTAATTAGACATAAAAGAGCGAAGGCGTGTGTCCGGCGCTCTTTTTGTTTCTCTTTGGGCTTTTGTATTTTCGGAGGAAAGGCAGATCTTTATGAAAAAAGGTGAAAAAAACATAGCAATAATAGTCGGAATTGCCGAGCGTGGCTCGGACGTTGCCGAATGTGAGAGAAGCCTTGACGAGCTTACGAGGCTGCTTGATACTGCGGGAGGTGAGGTTCATTCTCGTGTTATTCAGGTCAAGGAAAGCTTTGATCCCCGTACCTGTATCGGAAGCGGAAAGGTCAGAGAGATCAAAGATATCTGCCAATTGGAGCCTATTGATCTTGTTATTTTCGATTTTGAGCTTACACCCGCACAGATAAGAAATCTGGAAAATGATATAGGCGAGGATGTCAGAGTAATTGACCGTAGTATGCTTATTCTTGATATTTTCGCTCTTCATGCCGTCACCGGTGAAGGAAAGCTCCAGGTTGAGCTTGCTCAGCTAAGATATTCGGCACCCCGTTTGATGGGCCACGGAACCGAGCTTTCGCGTCTCGGAGGCGGAATCGGAACAAGAGGCCCGGGTGAAACCAAGCTTGAAAGCGACAGACGTCATATGAAGGAAAAGATCGTCGCTCTTGAGAAAAGACTGTCCGAAATGGAAAATAACCGCAAGGTCATGAGGGCTCAAAGAGACAGAAGCGGTCTTGCTAAGGTCGCATTGGTTGGTTATACAAACGCAGGAAAGTCAACTCTGTTGAACGCATTGACCGGGGCGGGAGTGCTTTCCGAGGATAAGCTGTTTGCCACTCTTGATCCCACAACGAGAAAATACGAGCTCCCCTCGGGCGAATCCATACTCCTTACTGATACCGTAGGCTTTATAAGAAAGCTTCCGCATCATCTGGTCAAAGCGTTTAAATCTACTCTTGACGAAGTTGTTTATGCAGATATTCTGCTTATTGTTTCTGATATAAACGATCCCGAGGTTACCGAACATATAAAGGTCACCGAAGAGGTTATCGACGAGCTTGGTGCATCGGGCAAACCGGTAATATACGTTTATAATAAATGCGATCTCTCTGTAAGAGATATCGATTCTGCTCGTGATGGCAATTCTGTCTTTGTTTCGGGAAAAAGCGGTGTAGGGCTTGATCTTCTCGTTTCTATAATAGAGGAAGAAATCAGTCGATTTAAGAGGAAATATAAGCTCCTTATCCCGTATGAGCAGCAGAATCTTGTCAGTGCCATCTACAACGTCTATACCGTAAGCGATACAGAATATACCGATGATGGCGTTGTCGTTTATGCGGTGCTTGACGAGAAGGGCAGAGGAATGTACGGAAAATATATCATTTCCGAGTAATGGAGGCTTTCGTGGAAGCTTATACGACCATAAAACAAGTATCAAGATTTGAATACGAGGACAGAAAATCTGTTTTTATAGGTGAGGCGGCTCCGATTTCTAACGAGAGCGAGGCAATAGCCTTTATTGAAGCGGCAAAGAAGAGATACCCCGATGCCCGTCATCACGTTTACGCCTATGTTTTAAGAGATAATTTTACCACTCGATTTTCTGATGATAGAGAGCCGCAGGGAACTGCGGGAATGCCGGTTCTCGACGTTATACGCAAAAACGGCTGCACAGACACGGTCATTGTTGTAACCAGGTATTTCGGCGGAACGCTGCTTGGCACCGGCGGTCTGGTAAAGGCGTATACCGAGGCGGCTCTTGGAGCCCTCAAAGCCGGAGTAATTATTAAATATGATATTTATTCCGAGCTTAATATTACGGTAAATTACTCTGATTTCGGAAAGATAGGTCCCGTCCTTGCAGAGCTTGAATTCCGAGTAGCTGATACCTCATACCGTGAGGACGTTACTGTCAACGGGACTATTCTTAAGTCAAAAGAGGCGGAATTTATTAAAAAAATAACCGATTGTACCTCTGCAAGAGATAAAATCGAAAAAGTTGACGAAAAATTTGATTTTTAAAAGTGTTTTGATCAAATTCTTCGTATATTATAAAAAATAAAAAGGGAGGTATGATTATGATCAGTAAAGAAACGATCGAGCAGGTTCTGATGCGTAACGATATCGAGTCACTTATAGGCAGTTACGTTTCATTGAAGCGTGCAGGTTCAAATCTTAAAGGCCTTTGTCCTTTTCATAGTGAAAAAACTCCCTCGTTTACCGTTTATCCCCAGGATAACAGCTTTTATTGCTTCGGTTGCGGAGCGGGCGGTGATGCAATAACCTTCATTCGTAAGAGAGAAAATCTCGATTATCCCGATGCAGTTGAGTTTCTTGCTAACCGTGCAGGTATAACAATAGTTCGTGACGAGCGTCATGGTTATTCTCAGACTCCCAAGTTTGACAGAAATCGGATGTTTAAAATGAACACCGATGCGGCAAAATATTTTCACGCTCAATTATTTGCCGATAATTCTGACAGTAGGCTTGCTCTTGATTATTTTGTAAACAAAAGAGGACTTTCTTTAGCCACTATCAAGCATTTCGGGCTTGGATATGCCCCTAACAGCTTTGATGTCTTTTCAAAATATATGTTGGCAAAGGGCTATTCCTACGACGAGCTTGTAGCAGGATTCTTGTGCGGAAAAAGCGAAAAGGGAAGATATTACGATGCCTTTCGCAACCGTGTAATGTTTCCGATCATTGACGTTTCGGGTAATGTGATCGGCTTTGGCGGCAGAGTAATGGATGATTCTAAGCCTAAGTATAAGAACTCCTCCGATACTCCCGTTTTTAAAAAATCACGAAATTTGTTCGCCCTTAATTTTGCCCGACTTCATTGCGAAGAAACTATGATTCTTTGCGAGGGATATATGGACGTAATAGCAATGCATGCCGCAGGCTTTGAAAATGCGGTTGCAACCCTCGGTACGGCAATTACGGTCGATCAGGCAAGGGTAATGAGCAGATATACCAAGAAGGTAATTATCTCCTACGATGCCGATGAGCCGGGACAGAAGGCTGCCATGAGAGCTATTAAAATTCTCGGTGAGGTCGGTCTTGACGTTACTATTTTGAAGGTACCGGGTTCAAAGGATCCCGACGAATATATCAAATCCAACGGCGCCGATAAATTCAGAGCCCTTCTTTCCTCGTCAAAGAGCAGGTTTGAATATAATTTGGATAACATTTTATCCAAGCATGATATCAATCTTCCCCAGCAGAAGATAAAGGCTCTTCATGAGGCAGAAAAGATAATATCTGAAACTTATTCTGCGGCAGAACGTGATATTTACATTAGGGAAGTTGCAACCAGATTCGGCGTTGATCCCAAAAGCGTTAAGCTTGATGTAGACAAGCTTATATCAAAAGATAATTATAAAAGACGCAAGGACGAGGCGGTCAAAATCAAGCAGGATGCCATCGGATATTCCGATAAGGTGAACCCCGATTTTATTAAGGCTCCCATTGCGGCTAAGAATGAGGAGACCGTTCTCGGAATGCTTCTTTTGTATCCCGAGCATAGAAAACTGGCTTTTGCGGAAGAGCTTCTTGTTGAGTCCGACTTCTTCACTGATCTCGGAAAGCGTATCTTCAATTATATAAAGGAACACTACGTTACCGATGACTCCTTTACCGATATGAACGAGGTCTTCAGCGGAGACGAGGTCGGCAGAATTGTTAAAATGAAGCTTTCACGAATGAGTCTTGACAGTAACGGTGAAGAGGTGTTCCGTGATGCTGTTGCGGGACTGAAAAAGGCGGTTCAGAAGAACTCGATGCAGAAAAATATCAGCCTCGAAGCATTAAATAATCTGATTAATAAAAAAAGAATGCAGAATTCTTGAAAGGATGTATAAAATGAGCAGGGATAAAATTGACGTAAATGAATTTATCGATCATAAGTCGGAGGGCGGTATCGGTAATTCCGATATAATGAAGGCTCTTGAGGATATCGACTACGATATTACTCAGTCTGACATTGATTCGGCAAGTCCTGACGAGCTTGACACGGATGAGTTTAAGGAGATAGAGCAGGAGGCGAGGGATTTTGACGTTACCGAGAACATTGACAGAATGTTTTCTCAGGAGGGCCTTGCAATCGACGATCCCGTTCGTATGTATCTTAAGGAAATAGGTAAAATTCCTCTTCTTTCACCCGAGCGTGAGACCTATCTTGCCGAACAGATCTCAATAGGTAACAACAAGTCGGCAAAGGACGAGCTTATTGAGGCAAACCTCAGACTTGTTGTAAGTATTGCTAAGCGTCACGTTGGTAAGGGAATGTATTTCCTCGATCTTATTCAAGAGGGAAATCTTGGTCTTATAAAGGCGGTTGATAAATTCGATTACAGTAAGGGATATAAATTCTCAACATACGCTACCTGGTGGATAAGACAGGCAATAACCAGAGCTATCGCAGATCAGGCAAGAACTATCAGAATACCCGTTCACATGGTCGAAACCATACATAAGGTTTCGAGGACCGCGCGTCAGCTTCTTCAGGAGTTCGGAAGAGAGCCTACCACCGACGAGATTGCAGAGTCACTCGGTATGACCGCTGATAAGGTAAGGGAAATAATGAAGATCGCACAGGATCCCGTTTCCCTTGAAACTCCTATCGGTGAGGAGGAGGACAGCCATCTTGGAGATTTCGTAGAGGATAACGAATCTCCCGCTCCCTCCGACAGTGCTTCCTATTCGCTGCTTCGTGAGCAGCTTTGCAACATTCTTCACACCCTTACTCCCAGAGAAGAGCAGGTAATAAAGCTCCGCTTCGGTCTTGAGGACGGAAGGCCCAGGACTCTTGAAGAGGTTGGTAAAAAATTCGAGATTACCAGAGAGAGAATACGTCAGATCGAGGCTAAGGCGCTTCGTAAGCTTCGCCACCCCTCAAGATCCAAGACGCTCAAGGATTATCTTTCTAATTAATTTGAGGTAATTTTGCACAAAATATTTTTACATGTTTTGTGCATTGTTAACTATAAATTTTTAATTATTATTTATTCATTTAAAAGCACTTGACTTTTTCGCTCGAATATAGTAAACTAACATAGTAAAAATATTTTTGGAGGCTCTCTTGTGATGAGAATTAAACGAATACTTTCTATGGCACTTTGCCTTGTTATGGTTTGTCTTGCTCTTGTAGGATGTGAAGAAGAGATCGGTTCATATCTTGAGAACTATGACTACCAGCCCGAAAAGGTTGCTAATATGGACTTCGACCTATACATAATAGTCGGTGAGGGTACTGAGAAGAATGCTACGACTACCGTAAACGCATACATCAGTAACTATCTTTCCAATAAATTTAAGTCCAGAGTTAATATTAATTACATAACCGCAGATGAGTATAACGCAACCGTTGAAGCTGCTCTCAGCACTCCTGTGACAGATAAGCATTATATTGCTGACCTCGAGAATAACAGAGTCACCGTTGGTAAGATCGTTCTTGTAAACAGCGAGGATATGATGGACGAACTTATTGAGTCGGAGAAGGCATACGATCTTTCATCTTTTGTATATAATGATGAATACAAGGAGCTTTTCGGTAAGCTTAAGACTCAGCTTCCCGAGGATCTTTTGGCGGCAGCAAAGACCGAGGACGGAAAGCTTTACGCTATCCCTAATAATCATATAGTAGGTAAATATGAGTATCTTGTATTCAACAGAGAAGCGGCTCAGCTCCTTAACTACGTTGATACCGAGAATTCCGTTCTTCGTCAGATGACCACTCTTGAGGACTGCGGTGAACTTGTTAATTATCGCTATGATACCGAGAACAAGACTCTTTACTATATTTCCGGCGACGATACTTTTAAAGTAACCATCGACGCAGATGGTAATAGGGAAGATGTAAAGGTTGCCGAGTGTCCCTCCACCTGCGAGAATGTTGTAACTCTTTATAAGGACGGACTTTACCAGGATCAGCAGATGTATATGGATAATGGCTACGTATGTAACATTTCTAAAACTCCCGTTTGCACACGTCAGGAGGCATTCGAGTCTGCTTTTGCGGTAATTCCCGAGTCTGAGGTTTACTATTGGACCGATTCCAACAACAATAAGATTATGGATGCTGCCGAGGCGACTGCAGCCGAGCTTATTGCTGACAAAAATGAGGTTGCTAAGCGTGGTATGCAGATCGTAAACGCAATCAATGCTGACGTTGAGCTTCGTAACCTTCTTCAGTACGGTGTAAAGGGTATTAACTACGAGCTTCAAAAGAATGATGAAGGTAAGGAGATTCCCGGTTACGTTGGCGAATACATTACCCGTGACCAGAATGCTTATAACATGGATCTCAAGTATACCGGTGATAAATTCAAGGCATACTATAACCTTAACACCGATGAGAACGAGTGGAATACTGTGGAGTATGAAAACGGAGTTAAACATAATAAAAAGGTAAATTACTATAAGGATATTTTCCTTAAGCAATAAAGCTTTTTCGAGAGCTGTCTTTCAGACGGCTCTCGTTACTTTTGTAATAACGTTTTGCCAACAAATTTTACGACTTGTAACCCTATTTTTTAATATTCTTTTATTTTACTTGACAAAATTAATATTATATTGTAAAATATAATAGATAATATATCTTAAGAGGTTGAAAATGAAAAAGCAAAAAAATGAAATTACCCTTAAGGGACTTTTCAATATTTTTCTTCCTAAATGGTGGATGATATTGATTGTTTCTCTGCTTTTCGCCGTTATTCTCGGTGGTTATTCCTTAATGAAGGATGATGCATATACCTCCTCGGGCAAGTATATGATATCGAAGGTCAATTATTCGAACAGCAATGCTCAGACCGGTCTTACCACCAGTGAGGTTGAGGCTATGCATATTATGATCTCCAATGCTGACGAGATGATCAAGACTAACAATTTTGCAAACGTGGTAGTTGAGAGGCTCAAGGCATACGGAATTACCTCATATTCGGCATCACAGATCAAGAGCATGATGTCTGTTACTCTCACCAGCACCGATACAACCTGTTATAGCTTCTCGGTTACCTCATCCGATCCCAAGCACTCTCATGCAATTGCAGAGGTTGCGGGACAGCTTCTTGTAGAGGAATATAAAAACAAAACTGTTTACGCTATTGAGATATACAGAATTGACGATCCCGTAGTGCCTAAATCGCCTAACAGCAAGAATGTAGCAAGAAATGCTTTGATAGGATTTGCTGGAGGATTTCTACTTTCACTTATTTTTGTTTTCATCTTATCCCGATTTGATATTGTTATAAGAAGCAGAGATAAGATTGAAGAGAACTTTGATCTTCCTATTCTTGGCGTGATTCCTCGCCTTGAGATTGATTCCTGACGGAAGGGAGAATACTGATGAGCAGACTTGAAAAGTTGTTTAAAAAAAGAATAAGTAATAACTCCCCCGAGCTGAAGCTTATCGATTCGGATACTCCCTTTGCGATAAGACAGGCTTATAAAGCACTTTACACCAATATTCTTTACATAAACGTTGAGGATAAATGCAAGAAGATCGCTGTAACAAGTGCCCTTCCTGCCGAGTGTAAGACTACCGTTTCGTCGAATCTTGCTTTGACACTTGCACAAAATCTTGAAGAAAAAAGGATACTTCTTATAGACAGTGATATGAGAAGCCCTAAGGTTTGGCGACTTTTCGGCTTTGACCGAAATTCACACGGCCTCAGCGAGTATCTGGCGGGAATCGATAACGAGCCTAATTTCCAGACCGTAAAAGATTACAAGCTTACCGTTCTTTCTGCCGGCGGACAGTCGGTAAATCCGACTAAGCTTATGGGTTCGCAGAGGATGAAGAATCTTCTCGACCTTTGTAACGAAAACTTTGATTACGTAATTATCGATACCCCTCCGGTAAACGTAATTTCGGATGCCTTGCTCCTAAACGGACTGGTCAACGGTTACATTATTTCGGCCAGAGCAGATCGGTCGGATATTAACTCTATGGGCGAATGCACCGAGGCGATTAACAGGATCGGTGCGGAAATTTACGGTGTTGTTATTTCCGATCTTAAGCTTAAGGCTAACAGTTCCAAGTACAGTAAATATAATAAGTATTCAAGATATAGTGCCTATCAGAATGATTCCTACTTAGAATCCGACCTGAAAGATAAGGGTGTCTCGGGTGCTGATGAGTAATTCTTTTGATGTAGTTGATTTTCATTCTCACATTCTTCCGGGCGCTGATCACGGCTCACTGAATCTTGAAACTTCTCTATATCAAATTGCCGAGGCAAAAAAGAACGGTATCAACAGAATAATCGCAACCTCACATTTTTATCCAACAGCCCACAGCGTTGAAAGCTTTCTTAGCAGAAGGGACGAAGCATACCGTCTTCTTGCCTGTGCAATGCCGTCGGATTCTCCTGCTATAAGGCTCGGTGCTGAGGTTCTTATTTGTGACGGAATAGAGGATCTTCCCGGGCTTGAAAGACTTTTTATCAAAGGAACCAATACAATTCTTCTCGAACTTCCGTTTTCGGAATTCACGGAGAAATACTGTGATTCTGTATATACCTTGCGCTCGAGGAATGTCAATGTTGTAATAGCTCACGCTGACAGATATTCAACCGAGGTCATTGATATGATGCTTGACGTAGGAGCGAAGCTTCAGTTGAATTCGGGCTCTTTGCTTACCTTCTTTAAGAGGAGAACGCTTTATGATTGGCTTGACCGAGGTATGGTTATAGCTCTTGGAAGTGATATTCACGGCAAGGATAGGAATGCTTATCCCGGCTTTGTAAAAGCTATGTCGAGAATAGAGAAGTACCTAGAGTATATTAAGGAAAAGTCTGATAATATCTTCTCGAAGTCATCTCCCTTTGAATTGTAATTTTTATTAAAATACCTTGTCTTTCCTAACTTTGGAGAAGACAAGGTGTTTTTTTATTTCGTTAGCCCTCCATCTGTCTGCCGAGGAACATTCCTGCAGTCTGAACGAGCTTTGATTCTATTTCGTCGGATATTTTGCCGTTGGTTGGGTGGTCGTACTGCCAAGCAGATACTACACATCCTATAATATCACCCTCGCTAAGAATAGGCATTGCACAGTTAACGTAATGAGCTCCACCGTCGTTTATTACCGATATAGGCTCTCTTCCGTTTCCTCTGACATAAAGCGAGCGTGACTCTACGATCTCCTCAAGTCCTCTTGATATCTTTCTTTCAAGATATTCTCTTTTTGGCGCACCCGAAACCGCAATTACCGCATCTCTGTCGCATATAAATATCGGAGAGGAAGAGGTTTTCTGCAAGGTCTCTGCGTAATCCGTTGCAAAGGTTTGCATCTCTCCTATCGGGGAATACTTTTTAAAAATAACCTCACCGTCTCGGTCGGTATAAATCTCAAGAGGGTCGCCCTCCTTGATACGCATTGTTCGTCTTATTTCTTTGGGAATGACAACTCGTCCAAGGTCGTCGATCCGCCTTACAATTCCAGTAGCTTTCATATATAAATCTCCTTTAATTTCAGCAAAATTTGCATTCAAAATGAAATTGATTCAATTTTTATCTCTATTGCCTTTTTAGTGTTTGTTTTATTACATAAATTATTCACATGTTGATAAAGAATGAGATTTTTTGCAAAAATCATCAAAATAAGAAATCCATGCCGTGGTGTGTATTTTTAGCATTTTCTATTGACACGTGCGAGAATAAGTTGTATAATAAAGAAAAGATTGTTAAATCTTTAACTTTTTTTAAGGAGAATATAAAAATGGCAAGATTTGTACTTAACGAAACATCCTATCACGGCAAGGGTGTTATTGCTGAGATCGCAACTGAAATCAAAGCACGTGGTTTTAAAAAAGCATTTGTTTGCTCAGACCCCGACCTTATCAAATTTGGTGTTACAAAGAAAGTAACCGACATTCTTGACGGTGCAGAAATCCCGTATGACATCTATTCCGAAATCAAGCCCAACCCCACCATTGAAAACGTTCAGGGCGGTGTTGAAGCATTTAAGGCAAGCGGCGCTGACTGTATCGTAGCGATCGGTGGCGGTTCTTCAATGGACACTGCAAAGGCAATCGGTATCATCATTGAAAATCCTGAATTTGCAGACGTTCGCTCTCTTGAGGGCGTTGCTCCCACAAAGAACAAGTGCACACCTATTATTGCAGTTCCCACAACCGCGGGTACTGCTGCGGAAGTTACAATCAACTACGTAATCACCGACGCTCAAAACAACAGAAAAATGGTTTGTGTTGACGTTCACGATATCCCCGTTGTTGCAGTTGTTGATCCCGACATGATGGCTTCTATGCCCCGCGGACTTACTGCAGCTACAGGCATGGACGCTCTTACACACGCAATTGAGGGCTATATCACAGCAGGCGCTTGGGAAATGAGCGACATGTTCCACATCAAGGCTATTGAAATTATCGCAAGAAGCCTTCGCGGTGCAGTTGACAACACTCCCGAAGGACGCGAAGGAATGGCTCTTGGTCAGTATATCTCAGGTATGGGCTTCTCCAACGTTGGTCTTGGTATCGTTCACTCAATGGCGCACCCCCTTGGTGCTCTTTACGATACCCCCCACGGTGTTGCTAATGCAATTATTCTTCCCACAGTTATGGAATACAATGCACCGGCAACCGGCGAAAAATACAGAGATATCGCAAAGGCAATGGGCGTATGCGGCGTTGATGCTATGACTCTTGAAGAAGCAAGAAAAGCTGCTATTGATGCAGTTAAACAGCTCTCCACGGACGTTGGTATTCCTTCTGATCTCAAGGAAATCGTTAAAGTAGAGGATATTGACTTCCTTGCACAGTCCGCTTTTGATGATGCTTGCCGCCCCGGTAACCCCAGAGCAACAAGTGTTGAAGAAATCAAAGAGCTTTATCTCAAGCTTATGTAATCAAATCGACAAATACGCCGATTGATCAACATCATTCAGTTGAAACGAATACAGAATACCTATCATAAGGCGAGTCCCAATGGGACTCGCCTTATCTTACATCATCTCTTGCTCATATTTATGCAGTTGTTGTTTTTCTTTTGATAGATTAATCCTTCTTCCTAACATAGTCATAGCATTACAAAAAATCCCGCGCATTCTAATGCCATAATTATTACTGATCTCCAAAAGATATACATGAGGATGATTTCATAATTCATACTTTCGGAGGAGGCTTATTTTAGCGATTCGGTGAAGCTTTTGTAGGAAGAGGATTTAAGGTATCCTATATAAGTTTTGCCTCGATTGACGGTAAGCTTTTCTCCCGTCGAGCCCAACAGACTCATAACACCGTTGTTATCGACAGAATAGGTTATTTCGGTGTAAGTGCCCTCGGTGAAATAATAACCCTTCCCACTACTGCCGGTTTTTAGCTCCATTTCGGTTCCGCTCTCGGTTTCATAGGTGACTGTATCCGAGAAGAGAACAATACAATTATCGTATTTGCAAATATTACTGTTCAAAAGATCGTTTTTTACGTTTCCACCCTTAATATAGGTGTATTTTTTGTCTTGGACTGAATATTTAAGCTCGCTTGCTCCCAGCTCCGAGTAGGGAAGAATTATTGAGCTTGCAGATTTTGAAAATCGAATGCTTTCCTTGCCGTATTCAACGTGAGAGTATGGCAGAGTAAAGCTTGGCGAAGCAGAGCCTGTCCCGCCACCTGCTAATGCGCCAAGTAAAAGATTGCCGTTGGTATAAGTAAATATGTTATATTCTGTGTAATAAAATCCCGTAGTATTCGAAAGATCAAAGATGTGAGAGTTTGTGCCCGTGGACGTGAGACTATCCTTTCCGAAGCATAAAACCGAACCTCCGAAATATTCGCCTACTGCTGAAATATAATCTCTTGTGGCGGTGAGTGAGCCGATTTTACCAAGAGTATTATAATCGTTAATATATGCTATAAGTCTTGTCTGACCGTTCTCCACGGGAATCTCGATCAGCATAACTGCCGAAGAAATGCCGTATAAAGGGGAAGAAGAGTCAAAAATAAACGCCGTGTGGCGTTTTAGTGCAAGTATTTCGGTAGTTTCAAGCCCCGAGAGACGGTCGAAGTATATTGGAACGTAAACCTCGGGCTCTTTGTCTTCCTCAGTGGTATCCTGTGTTGGATCTTTATTATCATCGACTTTTTCGCTGTCACCTTCTGCGGTTTTGTCGTTATTTTCCTCTGAAACAGATTCTGCATCGCTCTTCTGCCATCCGTCCGCCACAAGTCCTACCGCAAATATCAGTATTACTGCGACCAGAAAAAACACAAGCAGCTTTGCGTAGCCGTTTGCTTTTTGTTTATTCATTTTTACCTCCTTACGCCGCCTGTGCGACGTACGTTTAGCCCTGTGGGCTTAGTCCTTGTCGTTGTAACGAAGCCAAGCTTCAGCGAATTCAAACGCCTCCGCGAGACCGTTAGTAATTTTTTGCTTTTCAGGCTTCTTTGTGCTGCTGTCAAGCAACTGCACCATTACGGTGCCCGGAACGTCGGCATCCGTCTTGGGAGACTTTTTGTCCGACATGATCATCATATAGACGTAATACTTCTCTGACATATCGCCGTAGTAGATATCATCGCCCTGACGAACGAGGGGCTTACCCTTATATTCAAGGTATTCGCCCTGTGCAATGCCTTCTGCATTAAGCATGTTGGTTTCTCCTTCCATATTATTTGAAAATGACGGCGCTTGTCCACTTTCCACTAACATATTAGCAGATATCCGAAGCGATGTAAATAGCTTCGACAATAATAGACAGCGTTTAGTTTTCGCAAGGTCTGCTACTTTTTTACAAAAGGCGTCATCTTAAGCGGACTGTTGCCCGAAATGTTTTTTTCAAAGCAAAGTCCGTAGATAGAATCGGCTCTTCTTGACGCCTCCTTTTGACGAAGTATTTCGTCGGAAAGACCGTCGGTGTCAGCAGGCTTTGTAAAAATGTGAAAGTCTGTCATTTTCGGAATTCTTTTCAGTATAGACCGACCGAAGCGGTCAAGGGCAAGTATCTGGGTAAAGGCGGGAGGTGTACGAAGATCGGAGGAGGTAACGCCGAAAAACGAATTCCATATAGCCCTTCTGATTCTTGCTCTCGTATACTTCTTTGTCTCGGTCATCAACGTCAAAGAGGATATACTTTTCGCCTCAAAACTGTTGTTGTAAAGGCGGTTATATAAACCGCCGGCAGCATCATGAATGTTGCAATTTTCTGTCGGCGGATTTAATCTGAAATGGGAAATTACTGCACCGGAAAGTGCCTCGATGTTGGCAGGCATTTCCTTGTCTTTTATTGCTTCTGAAAATGTTTCTTTTGCCAAATTCGGAACAAAATCCAAGGCAGAAGTGCTATTTTCTTCTATCATTTTTCTGATAGCCGAAGCACTCTGATACTCCTTGTCGTAGCTTAGGACATCGTTGTATCCCGCCCCCTCACGCTTGATTGCAATAGGAGTTATGCTGCTGTTTTCTGCCCATAAGGCCCTGATGTATTCGATAGCCAATATATTGTTCGGAGAGGAAATCTCGTAATTTTCCTCCGAGGGAAAAAGCTCATTGTATGCCAACTCGAAAAGCTTGGGATAGCCAAGTCCGGATAGCTCTTCGCCATCGGTAAGCTCCTTTAATTTTTGCTTGAACTCCTGACTGTTTGTTCTTCTTGCATACTCAAACAGTCTGTCGGCGGATTCACATTCGCATCCGAAAACAAGGTAGTCAACGCATCCGAGCTTTGAAATTATATGAACACTGCTTTTCGCAAAAAATTCAGCGCTTGACATCGAGTAGGGGAAGGGAAGCTCTAAAACGAGATTAACGCCCGAGAGTACGGCTGCCTTTGCACGAATGAGCTTGTCGCAGACCGCCGGCTCGCCACGTTGAGTGAAGTTCCCGCTCATCACGGCAACAATGAGAGTGTCCTCACCGAGGAGCTTTCTTGCCGTATCTATCTGATATTTATGACCGTTGTGAAAGGGATTGTATTCACAAACTATGGCGGCAATCTTCATCTCGTCCTCGCTTTCCCGAAAAAATTCAGAAAAAATAATTTAGGTGTTGATTAATTCGTATAAATGTTGTATAATACTTTTGTTTAAATAAAAAATAGGAGATTTGAAATGAAAGTACTTGTTGTAAACGCAGGCTCCAGCTCACTTAAGTATCAGCTTTTTGATACCGTATCGGGCTCGGTGCTTGCAAAAGGAAACTGCGAAAGAATCGGAATCGAGGGTTCCAGAATCATCCATAAGACGGGTGGAAAGGATGAATACGTAAAGGAGACCGTACTTGTTGATCATTCCGCCGCAATGAAGCTTGTCGTTGAGACTATGCTTGATGCAACGGTTGGCTGTATCAGCTCGGTTGATGAGATCGAGGCTATCGGACACAGAGTTGTCCATGGCGGCCCCTTCTTTACAGAAAGCGTTCTCGTTACCGACGAGGTTATGAGCGTGCTTGAAAAGTGCGTATCCTACGCTCCTCTTCACACTCCTGCTCACATAATGGGTATCAAGGGTTGTAAGGCGGCAATGCCCGAAACTCCCGAGGTTCTTGTTTTCGATACCGCATTCCATCAGACCATGAAGAAGGACGCCTTTATGTACGGTGTTTCCTACGATATGTACGAGGACTACGGTGTACGCCGTTACGGTGCTCACGGTACCTCTCACAGATACGTAAGCGGTGAGATGATAAAGCTTATGGGCGGTAAGGCTGAGGGAACCAAGATCGTTACCTGTCATATCGGAAACGGCTCGTCCATCACTGCCGTAAAGGATGGAAAGTGTGTTGATACCTCTATGGGCTTCACTCCCCTTGACGGTGTTATAATGGGAACCAGATGCGGATCTATCGATCCTGCTATCGTACCCTTCATTATGGAGAAGAAGGGCTACACTCCCGCTGAAATGGATAATTACATGAATAAAAAGTGCGGTTTTGCCGGCATAAGCGGCGTAGGCTCCGACTCCCGTGACGTTGAGAAGGCTATGAACGAGGGTAACGAGCGTGCTAAGCTCGCTCTCGATATGCTTTCTTATCAGATCAAGAAGCTTATCGGCTCTTACAGTGCCGCAATGGGCGGTCTTGACGCCATTGTATTTACCGCAGGAATCGGTGAGCACGCTCCCTATATCAGAAAGAATGCAACCTCGGATCTTGAATATCTCGGTGTTGTACTTGACGATAAGAGGAACACCTTCGGTCATTCAAGCACTCCCGTTAAGCTTTCCTCGGATGACTCGAGGGTTCTCGTTTACATGATCCCCACCAATGAGGAGCTTGTAATCGCTAAGGACACCGAGGCTATTGTAAAGGCTCTTTAATTAACCTTTTGCCCACTCATATGAGTGGGCTTTTTATATAATAACATAATTTTAAAAATAAGTCAATAAACTAATTTAATTTATGAGGTGATTTCGAGTATTTTTTTGACCTCGCTTAGAGTTTTTTCAAATATAACATCTGTTTTTGAGAAATCCATCGAGAAAATATATATATCCTCAAGCGAAAAATGGAGCTCCGAGGCAATATTAAAATGCCGCTTTGCTTCCTCAAGTGCAAAAGTCTTTAGCTCTCTTGCAACCCTTGCTCGCTCGGCTTGTATATCTACGTCATTTGTCTTGAATTGGATTTTTTTGGCATTATCAAGCCTTCCGATAATAATATCCTCTTCATAAAGGTAAATAGCATCATACGTAAAGTCGTTTGGTGCAGAGGGGAAGAGATCGTAACCTACTCCTAAATGATCAAGCTCATTTTTAACTTCCTCCATAAATAATACGTAATCCGCCTCGGATAGATCAACGCTAAACCTCTTGTTTCCGATTTTTTCAAGGCTGCTTAAGCTAACAATACCGCCTTTACCGAATGAGGATACCAGCCTTATCCTCCGTCTTTCGCCTTTGCCTTTAGGGCAAGAGGGCAGTATTTCTTTAATGATATTCCTTGCAGCTGCTATGTCAAAGGACTCACGCTTTAGCATAAGCTCGGTGTAAAAACATTCCTTTGCTATTTTGAGGTATTTGTACGCTGTATCATAGGAATGCTTTTTTTGCTTGTTGATCTCAAGAATTTTATCTCTGTTTTGGCTAAGTATGTCTTTTTGCCAGCATTCACCAAGATTTATTATTTCGTCGATTGCACCGGGAATTTTCGCATCGGTTTCGTGGGGGGCGGTGCCGTCAAGAATGGCAACACGTCTTTCTCCTCTTTTCAGTATAATACCGTCAAGAGAGCTTGGATCGGAAGAGCAGAATATTGCTTCCGACAGAGCTTCATCCTTCAAGGAAGACAGCATTTTCTTCATAAAGCTGCTTTTTCCCGTACCCGGACCACCCTTAAGGATATATATCGCGCTGTATTTATCGGGAGCAAAGATTTTGTTAAAGTAACTTCTAAAGCCGCTATATCCGTTTGCGTCTGCAAAAAATGAAAGCCTTGTATTCGTTGTATTCCTGTCTT
>JAZRMT010000072.1:0-2953 GCA_045647805.1 Eubacteriales bacterium
GACAATACCCAATGCTTCAAAGTAATCTGTTCCGAGCGGAAGATGCTGACCGTGCTTTTCAAGACAGCCGATGGGCAGAATACATAGCCCTTCCGAATTTCGGATCGCATCCTCGAATTCCTCTTCTCTCAGATTTTCCCAAAGCATAAAATCCCCCCTCAGCACTTCAAATAAATATATTTTAACATATAAAGTAGGATAATTCAAGAGAAAGAGGGGAAAATGGATTAAAAAGTTGATTGACACAGACCGGATAATTTGATACAATAGAACCGTTAATAAAAAATGGGTAGAAGGCTATGGAAGAAAAAAGACTAAACCTACTTATAACGGGTGTCGCCTCGGGCATCGGAAGAAGTACTGCGGAATATTTTGCCGATAGCGGCTGCCGTGTCTTTGGTGTCGACAAAAGCATAGTTGAGAGCAGAGGCAATATTACCGGCTTTTGTGCAGATATAACGAATGAAAAAGAGCTCTTACAAATTAGAGAAGAGCTTGAGGTCGAGGAAATTCGATTGGACGCCATAATATCGGTTGCCGGTATACATGATATGGTATCTCTTGTTGAAACCGATTACGGCAGGATGAAAAGGCTCATCGAGGTCAACCTGCTAGGTGCAATGCTTGCCGTCGGATGCTTTCATCCGTTGCTTTCAGAGAGGGGAAGAGTTGTAATAGTCACAAGTGAGGTGGCAACCTATACACCTATGCCATTTAACGGACTTTATAATATTTCTAAGACTGCACTTGACTGTTACGCCGATTCCTTAAGGCAGGAGTTGAACCTTCTCGGTCAAGCAGTGATCGTTATTCGTCCCGGAGCGGTAAAAACTCCTCTTTCGGTTGGATCTTCAACCTCCACGGAGGAGCTTGCAAGCAGTACGGAACTGTATAAGTTGCAAGCCGGAAGATTCTCAGAGCTGGTTGCAAGGTTTACAGGTACACCGATTGCCCCTGAGCGTATTGCCGAGATGATCTACAAGGCGACGGTAACGAAAAAACCGAGGCTTGCTTACAGTAAGAACCGTAATCCGGGACTGGTTCTTCTCTCTATACTGCCTAAACGGATTCAGTTATTTATAATCAAAGCTCTTTTAAACAGAAAGAAAAAATATGATCAACTATAAAAGAATTTCAATACAGGATAAGCAAAAATACGAAAACGCCTTAAACGACGGATACAGTAGAGGCTGTGAATACTCCTTTTCAAATCTCTTTATGTGGGGTGAGCAGGGCATTGCCGAGCTTGACGGACAGATTACGCTTTTATCCCGCTTTGGTGAAAGATATCTTTACCCCTTTCCCATCGGCACAGAGGATAAAAGAAGAGTTTTAGATGCGGTAATATCCGATTCAAGGGAGCGGGGAATTCCTTGCATTATAAGCGGTATTTCCGAGGAAGGAAAAGCCCTTATCGAGAGCCTTTATCCTGGTAGCTTTGAATTCACAACTAATGACGGATCCTACGACTACGTGTATTTTATCGACGATCTTGCTGACCTTACGGGAAGAAAATATGCGAGCAAACGCAACCATTGCCGCCGTTTTATTGATTCTTTCCCTGAGGCAAGGACTGTTCGGTTGACAAAGGACGTAATACCTGCCGTTCGTAAAATGGCAGAAACCTGGTTTGCCGACAGAACTACTGCCGAGGAGGATTTCTTCTTTGAGCGAAAGGCTCTTGAACGAGCTTTTGATAATTATGAGGCTCTCGGCCTTGAAGGACTTGCTCTTATGGACGGCGAGGAGGTTCTGGCATTTACCGCCGCAAGCAGAATGAGTGCAGATACCTTCGACGTGCATTTTGAGAAGGCTGTCTTAGGAGCGGACGGAGCCTATGCAGTAATAAATAAGGAATTCGCAGGATATATAAGAGAAAAATATCCCGAGGTAAGGTATCTTGACCGAGAAGAGGATATGGGACTTCCGGGGCTGAGAAAGGCAAAGCAGAGCTACCATCCGCATCATCAGGTGGTAAAATACAAAGCTCGGCTTCTTGAGAAATAATATGAAAAATGCAAATGTTTGTGAAGTAAAGTTTGCAAAAGAACTGTTTTACGAAGCTTTTGGTGATTCGGAGGACTATTTGAACCGCTTCGAGCGTATTGCCTTTTCGCCCGACAGATGCCACTACCTTACCGAGGGCGGTGAGGTAGTATCTGCACTTTATTGGTTCGATTGCGTCTGCCTTGATAGGCATCTTGCTTACGTTTACGGCGTAGCTACGAAAAGGAGTCACCGCGGTCGGGGATTATGCCATAGGCTCTTCGATGAAACTCACGAAATATTGGCAAACAGAGGATACGACGGAGTAATATTGGTTCCGGCATCCGAGGAGCTGTTTGGATTTTATGAACGAATGGGATACCGCATAGCCACGAGCATCGCTGAGATGTTGGTTAAGGCGGCAGAGCAAACGGTAGCCTTGAAGAAAATTGATAAGAATGAATATGCCAAGGAAAGGCGAAAATTTCTTCCCGACGGAGCTGTAATACAAGAGGGCGTAACCCTCGATTTTCTCGCTACCTATTCGGATTTTTACCGTGGCGATGATTTTGTGTTCGTTCTTACAAATGGGGATGAGCTTTTTTCTCCCGAGCTGCTTGGTAACAGATCGGTAATGGGTAGGATAGTAAAGACGTTCGGCTTTGATAACGGTATTTTCAGAACCAACGGCGAAAACCGAAGCTTTGCAATGTACCGTCCGCTGACTCCTTTCGGCGAAATAACGCCAAAATACTTTGGATTAGCACTCGACTAAAAAATCCGAAGCCGTGAAAAAAAACATGGCTTCGGATTTTGCATTGTGTCAACCAAACAACCCCCGGTTCTACTGGGGGCAGAGAAACGACTTTAGTAAAAAAACGGCGAGCTTTATGCGAGCAAATTGAAAACAATTAAACCTCCAAGTATAATAGTTATGGTTTGGCGACCGCATTACGAAGATACAAGG
>JAZRMT010000073.1:0-11897 GCA_045647805.1 Eubacteriales bacterium
GCGATAAGCTCGATCTTATTTCTCTGTCTTGAGGTTTCGTTCATAACCGCCGCATATATCTCGGGGTCATTTGCTTTAAGAAGCTGAAAATCTTTCATTTTAATCTCCTAAAAAAATAATACATTTTTATTATACTATATAATAATGAAAAAGTCAACAACCGACTTTAAAATACAATAACAGACCTGAAAAAATATAAAATAAAATTTTACAAGAAAACCGATTTCGGAATAGTATAATTTATAAAATACGATTTTTCAAGACTTTTCTCGTCATCGATCTTTGAAAAATTATATTTTTTCGCTGTTTTTCATTTTTCTTTCGGCAAGATATTTTTTTCTCGTTTCTGTGAGAAAGTCCTGGACTCTCTCCGACTGATAGTCCCTGTATGACCAAGGGAATTTGTGCCAGGCGCCCCTTGCGTAGAAAAGAGTGAGCTCGGTATATATTCCTCGTTTTAAAGGAATTCGGAACCCTGCCGCCTTCGTCGTCGCAAGCATAAGACGTCCGTGGTTAATAAATCCCGGATCGAGATTTATTTTTCTGTTTCCGTCAACAGAAAACCTTTCCTCAACAGAATTTGTAAATTCCTTGATTTCCGCTTGCATTTCGGGATCCACGGTATTTTTAAAGCTGTAAATCCTTCTTAACCCTTCTCCTCCGATTTCCTCATCATAGTAATTTGAGAATTCCTCGGAAAAAGAAAACTCCTCGCACATTCCATCGGTTTCTCCGAATTTATCTATAAGAATTTTCATAGCTTCGTCAAGAATTTTTTTCTCATGGTATATAACACCGACTATCAGCTTTTCTTTTTCAAATTCGTAAATTTTTCCCATATGTACCTCCGTACTTTTAACGATTACATTATATAACAAAAAGCTTCTAAGGTCAAGTAAAAAGTATTGAAAAGCGTATCGGTGAAACAATAAATAAAAAAACGGTCGTTCTGATGGAAAAAATAATTAATAGTATTAAGATTCGTGCGAGAAGCATCTCTCTTTTCTTTACGGGGCTAATGAATCTTCTTTATATCTCAGCAAGTATTTTTTCTGGTGTGTTTTATAACAGCCTTTGGTATTTCTCTCTGACGTTATGTCATCTTCTTCTCCTTTTCTCAAGATTCTATCTTTTTTCAAAAACAAGCCATAAAGAACCTACCGAAAAAGAGGGAAAGCGTATATCCGGAAGAATTGGAATAATTTTGCTCGGACTAAACCTTTTAGCACTTTTTCTAAGTATTTATTCCTTGCTTTCCGAAAAAAGTACTTCGTATGGAAACAGACCTTTGCCGATATTTTTTCTCTTTACCCTCTATTCAATTACTCTCTCTTTACTTGGACTGAAAAGAGGCAAGCGAGAGCCTGAATATGTATATATATCCTATCGTACCATCACCCTGACAACCGCGATGATCTCGTTATATAATCTCGTCTATTCTGTGCTTTTTGAGTATATATTTTCGGAAAGACTTTCGATGATAATACTGTCATTTTTACTTTCTCTGGTGTTTACCGTATCTACCGCCTCGGCAGTATATCTATTAACTAAGAAAAGTGAGAACAGGATAGAAGCGAGATAGAACGGTTTTTGCTCGTTTTCCGTATAATGATAAAGAGGTACGGTGAGAGATTAAAAACTACTCCGTCCTAAAAAAGAAAAAGGAAGCGACAAATGAAGAAGAATGAAAACGGCTTTCCCTCTGTAAATGCAAGCCATGCACCTTGCTTTAACAGTCCTCGTGGTAATGGAAATTTAAACATGGGTACCGAAAACAACGGGAACGGCGATGTGCTTGGTACGCAAATTGCAAGACCTAAAGAGGGCTGCTCGGGAGCAAACAATAACGAAACACAAGGCAGAACGGTAGGCCCCGGTATGGAAAACGGCTGTGACGAGGTGCCTCTTGCATATCTCTACGCTCCTAAGCAGAAATTCTGTATGCTTTATTCGGCAGAGGATGCACTAAAGCATGGTACGCTTTTTGAAAATCTTTATAAGCCCATGGGGGTGTATGGCCGTGAATAATCACAATAATGTAAACAATACTAGACAATTAGAGCAAATTCGGGCTCTTTCCTTCGTAAAGGCCGAGCTCGAGCTCTACTTGGACACGCATCCCACTTGTCCTGCGGCACTTGAGTATTATGAAAAGACCGTTGATGAGCTTACAAGGCTGATAGCGATATACGAAGGCGAACATGATCCTCTTACCGCAAGGGGCGTAAGAACAGACGAGGGGTGGACGTGGATAAACACTCCTTGGCCCTGGCAGCAGGGCAACGGGGCGGTTAAGGAGGACGAAAACTAATGTGGATATATGAGAAAAAGCTTCAATACCCCGTAAAAATAGCAAACCCCAACCCTAGACTTGCAGGTCTGATAATAACTGCACTAGGTGGACCGGACGGCGAACTTGCCGCTGCCACAAGATATCTTAATCAGCGTTATAATATGCCCGACGGCAGAGTAATAGGACTTCTGACGGATATCGGAAGTGAAGAGCTTGGTCACATGGAAATGGTTGCCTCGATAGTTTATCAACTTACGAGAAATCTTTCTCAAGACGAGATCAAAGCGGGAGGCTTCGATAAATACTATGTTGACCACGGCGTAGGCATCTATCCCGCCTCTGCAGACGGCGTACCCTTCGACGCTATGGCGATAGCCTCCAAGGGCGATCCTCTCGCAGATATTCACGAAGACCTTGCCGCAGAGCAAAAGGCACGTGCTATGTACGATGCGATTCTTAGAATGTCCGATGATCCCGACGTTAACGATGCAATAAAATTCCTCCGACAGCGAGAGGTCGTGCATTTCCAACGCTTCGGCGAAGCTATGGAAATTTTGAAAAACAAGAAATTCTAACCAAATAAAACAGGGCGGCTTGAGTAAGATCAAGCCGTCCTCTTTACTTTTTTGTTGTAGTGTGATATAATATTTTGGGTATAGGAGGGTAACGTATGAATATAAAGCAGTATGATAGAGTTTTACTAATCGATGGATGTGAAGCCACGATTGTTGAAATCTTTGAAGAAGATAAATTGTTCCTTGCTGATATAGATAAAAACGGTGATACATATACGGAAGAGATATCCGCAAATAAAATTGAGAAAGTTATGCTTGTCAATGGAGATAATGAGGTAAAAAGACAGGATCAGCTATAAAATTTATTATTTCAAGAGTAATAGAAAATGCTTACGATGCCGTAGAAGAAGTAAAACAAAATGGAAATGATGACTTCTACAAAGGTCGTAAATTGGCATACTATGAAATCTTGGACCTCATAAGAAATGAGCTTGATGCCAGAGACACCGATCTGAAAGAATTCGACCTTGATATAGCTCTTGAGAATGAATTCACATAGAATACTTCATGTTGACTGTATTGGCGAAGCTATGAGAATACTTCTCGACGCAAAATAAGTTTTTTATCAGCCCTCCTCGGCATATCATGTCGGGGAGGGCTTTTTATAGTAAACGTAACGGTGATAGGCTCGTTTTTAAGCTTGACTTAACGTTTTACTTGATTATTTGAGTTTTCGAAATATTTTTTTCAAAAACCTATTCCATTTTCTTCATTTATGTGTTAAAATGGAAGAAAAACGCAAAAATTCAATGCTTTTTTCTTCGTTTTGTTGTTTAGTGAGGTGAATGTTATGAACCAATTTAAATTGCCGAAGCAAGGCGGAATAGAGCCTATTCTTTACAGCGTTTATGTTGACGACGTGAAGCCGGGGGCAAAGTCTGGCCCTTGTCTCAGAGAGGCGTACACGATCGAATGTAATGAGTCGGGATATGGAAGCGTAATAATTAACGGAGTTGAATTTCCTGTAAAACCGAGAGACTGTTACATAATCCTTCCCGGGCAAATGACTACCTATACTGCAGATGAGGTAGATCCCCGAAAGGGTGTTTTCTGTAATATAGGCGGTATGCGAGTAGGTCAGATACTTGCCGAGATAGGCATAACTCCTGAGAATCCCTACGTGCGTCCCGAGCTTTTCGACGAGGTTACCGCACTTGTATACAAAATGCTTAACATGAAGAAGGATGCCGACAGAGGAGCAGATTTCAGACGTGCGGCGTGCATATACGAAATACTCGGTGTTCTGACGAAAAGTAAGCCGCTTGTGGACGAGGAATATTGGATACAAAAGGCACTCGGCATCTTTGAAGCAAAGTATGAAAAGTCGATATCGGTTTCGGAGGTTGCCACAGAGGTAGGCTTTGACAGAAGCTATTTTTCAACAATATTTAAGGAAAAGACGGGGGTGTCTCCTCACGCATACCTTACCTCACTCAGAGTTGCAAAGGCGTGCGTGTTGCTTAAGGAGAGCGATTATTCGGTTGCACAGATTGCAGAGAGCGTAGGTCTGGATCCGGGTAATTTTGCAAGGCTCTTTAAAAGAGAAACCGGCAGAAGCCCCCTTGAATACAAAAAAAGACCGATTTAATAAAATATAATAAGATATTTTAAATTGCATCTTGAAAAAATACCAGAAATGTGATATTATTCATTCTATAAAGTTATCACGGCAGGAAGAACAATGTATAAAATAGCAAGAAAAAAAGAACTTAACAGTACCGTAACCATGATGGAGATTGAAGCACCCCTTGTCGCAAAAAAGGCAGAGGCGGGGCAGTTTATTATCCTTCGTGTGGATGAGGAGGGGGAGAGAATTCCTCTTACCGTCGCAGGATACGACAGGGAAAAGGGAACTGTAAAAATAATATTCCAAATAGTAGGCTCGACAACCGAAAAGCTTAACCATAAGAACGAAGGCGAGTATATTCAGGACTTTGCAGGTCCTCTCGGCGTTCCCACAGAGCTTGACGGACTTCGTAACGTTCTTATCGTTGGCGGCGGTGTAGGCTGTGCGATAGCACTTCCAATTGCCGAGAAGCTTAAGAGTCTCGGTGCAAGCGTCACCTCGGTTATCGGATTCCGTAACAAGGACCTCGTTATATTGGAGGAGGAGTTTGAGGCTGCCTCCGACCGTCTTTTCGTTATGACCGATGACGGTTCATACGGCAGAGCGGGTAACGTATGCCTTCCTCTTAACGAAATGTTCTCCGAGGGGGAGATCTTTGACAAGGTCATTACAATAGGTCCGCTTATTATGATGAAATTCGTAGTTGAGGCGACAAGACCTACCGGCATCCCCTGCGACGTTTCGATGAACCCTATCATGATCGACGGAACGGGAATGTGCGGCGGTTGCCGTCTTACTCTGAACGTTGACGGTAAGCGAGTGACGAAATTTGCCTGCGTTGACGGTCCCGATTTTAACGGCTATGAGGTTGATTTTGACGAGGCGATGTCCAGAGGTGCAATGTACCGTGACTTCGAGCGTCACGCCCATGAAGCCACCTGTAATCTGTTCAAGGGGGAGGTAAAGTAATATGGCAAAGGCAAATATGAGAAACACAAGAAATCCGATGCCCACTCAGGATCCCTCGGTAAGAGCTACCAACTTTGACGAGGTTGCCCTCGGCTATACCGAAGAGCAGGCTCTTGATGAGGCTCTCAGATGCCTCGGTTGTAAGAATATGCCCTGCGTTTCGGGCTGTCCTGTTAATATTCGTATACCGGATTTTATAAATAAGATCAAGGAGCTTGATTTCGAGGGAGCCTATGAGGTAATAACAAGCTCGTCTACGCTTCCCGCAGTATGCGGCAGAGTATGTCCTCAGGAAACTCAGTGCGAGTCTAAGTGTGTAAGAGGAATCAAGGGCGAGAGCGTAGGAATAGGCAGACTTGAGCGATTCGTTGCCGATTGGCATAATTCTCACAGCGACAAAGCACCGGAAACTGCTCCGAAAAACGGTAAAAGAGTTGCCGTAGTCGGATCGGGCCCCTCGGGCCTTACCTGTGCAGGCGATCTTGCGAAGCTTGGATACGAGGTAACCGTTTTTGAGGCTCTTCACACGGCGGGCGGTGTTCTTGTATACGGTATACCCGAGTTCAGACTTCCGAAGGCAATAGTTAAAAAAGAGGTCGATACTCTTGAAAAAATGGGCGTAAAGCTGATGACCAACGTAATCATCGGTAAAACTCTCACGGTGGACGAGCTCTTTGAGGATGGCTTCGAGGCTGTATTTATCGGCTCGGGTGCAGGTCTTCCCAGCTTCATGGGAATTCCCGGAGAATCTCTTAAGGGCGTTTATTCGGCTAACGAATTCCTCACAAGATCAAATCTTATGAAGGCGTATAAGGATAACCCCGATACTCCTATTATGAAGGGCGGCAGAGTGGCTGTTGTCGGCGGTGGAAACGTAGCAATGGATGCTGCCAGAACCGCACTCAGACTCGGTGCAGAAAAGGTCTATATCGTATACCGCCGTTCAATGGACGAGCTTCCCGCAAGACGTGAGGAGGTCGAGCATGCAGAGGAGGAGGGAATTGAGTTCCGACTTCTTACAAATCCTACCGAAATTTTAGGCTATGAAAATAAAGAGGATAGGCATGATCCGAAAAACGGCTTTGTTACAGGCATGAGGTGCATCAGAATGGAGCTTGGCGAGGCCGATGAGCGTGGAAGACGCCGTCCCGTTGTTATCGAGGGTAGTGATTTCACACTCGACGTTGATACGGTCATAATGTCTATCGGTACAAGCCCCAATCCTCTTATCAAATCCACGACCGAAGGACTTGAGGTCAACCAAAGAGGTGGTATCATTGTCACTGAGGGCGGTGCAACCACCAAGGCGGGTGTTTATGCGGGCGGCGATGCCGTCACGGGTGCCGCAACGGTAATTTCCGCAATGGGCGCGGGCAAAATAGCCGCAAAGTCGATTCACGAGTATCTTTCCAAAAAATAAAGTAAAACGCAAAAAAACAGGCTGATAAACCAGCCTGTTTTTTGTATCGTGGTTCGGTAGAGGTTGACCGGTGATAAAAAAGCAACCAAGGGATAGAGGTAGGATGTATTTTGTGAAAGGCTCCCTCCGAGAGGGAACTGGATTTTGAAAAGCAAAAGACTGAGGGGGAGTACGGATGAGCAATCGAGGCTTAATTTGTGGGAACATACGTAGACTCCTTCCGTCTTGCTCCGCAAGCCACCTTCTCGGGGCAACCTCATCCACCACTTCGTGGTCTTCTCGCTGCGGCTCGGTCTTTACTCGGATCTGACAGTCCACCGGACTGTTATTGACTACCAAAATGCCGGTAGTAGTATCCGTCTGTCTCGTATTACAAATAATGCTTCATAAATTCGTAAACAACCTCACCGAATTCATACCCTCCGTCATCGTCGATTTTACTTACGTAAGAGGTGTGGGTAGAGTTGTCAAATACCTTGACGGTAACCTTGTTCATATCGTAATCAAAATGCCTCATAGTCGAAAGAAGAAGCTCGGTTTGCTCCTTACGATTCTTCATATCGTTATCCGATAGGGTAAACAGCATCGGTGCATACTCCTTCGCCTCGCCAACGTAGTAGAGGGGTGCTGTATCGTCGATAATTACCCTTCTCGGATCATAGCCCCTTGCCTTTAATACGTTGAAATGCGTTGTCGGCTGTCCCGCATCGTGAATATATCCCGTAATGCTCTCGGGTGCTATATCAAAGAAGCCGAGATGCTTTCTGTCAAAGCAGAGCATCATCGAGAGATAACCGCCCGCCGAGCTTCCGCCGACGAACAATTTACCGTTACCGCCCTTCTCTGGAAGATTTTTCTTTACCCAGGCAACTGCCGCTGCCGCGTCTCTTACGAAGTTAGGATAGTCGGCATTTGGGTACATGCGGTAATTTGCGGATATAAAGGCGATTCCTCGCTCCGTAAAGTATTTCGGCAGAACCTCCGAATGCCGTCCCTCCTTGTCGCCTGCGACGATGCCACCGCCGTGAAAATAGACGAAAGCGGGGAAGGATTCCTTATCGGGAAAATAAATATCGAGAGTCTGTCTCGGATTCTTTACGTCATTGATTTCTATATAACTTACGTCGTGGCTCGTTACCGCCGGATAGTAGAAATTACCCATATTCTCTATCGCCTCGTGAGCGCATTCTTTTGCCGCTACCGCAAGGGCGGGAGAAATCTTCTCGTCAAGCTCTATATCCACTGTCGCTCTTGCATCAACCCCAAAGAAGAACTCAAACCATGTCAAAGCAAGGGCATATCTACCGAGGCCAAAGGAGGCGTGAGTATCTCTGTGAGCACGGTATCCCCGCTTCATCAGCCTCTCAATGGTTTCACCGGAAGGGATAATGCCGTCGGCACTTATCTTCTCTGCCGCAAATTTGTATACTCTCTCGATCCTCGAATACATATCATCCGTTCTGTGAAATGCGGTTCGCGATAAGTAATCCGTAGGGTAACTCCAGGTCTTATGTAAAATAATCTTTGCATTTTTAGCATATTTTCTCACATAATCTGCAATTTTCTCAATATAAAGCTCGAACCCTTCTTTTTTGTAAGAGCGGATAGACGCCTCCTGAAGCGTGACGTAGTCCCATTCGTCGGAAAGAAGAGCCTCCTTGATGCTGATCTTCCTTTCGCCGGGCTCTCCGTGTATCTCGTAGGAGTAATCGGCAATGTCTCCGTCGATGTTATTTGCGTGCCGCTCAAGTGAGCATCCGCCAATGTAGAGATTAACGTTGTGTATCTCCTTGCCGTTTGCCTCGCATAGCTTATAGAGGTATCTCTGAGCGTCTTTAGAGAAGCTGTTGCCAATAGAGAGTATTTTCATTACTTTATTCCCGCCTTTTTATCAAGAAGATAATTTCTGTAATAAATAGCCGTGTCAGTAGCTACCATAATGAAGTTGAGTATGTAGAAGAATACTATGTACCATTTTGTCGCAAAATCAAACTCGGGATTCAAGAACTTCGAGAGTATTCCCGCAACGTATCCGAAGAGAATAAGGAGAAGGAATCCAAGGCTCTTTCCCTTGGTGGTTCTTGCCTTGTAAGACTTCATTACGTTGAGCGGCCAGGATGCCCCGAAGCTCACCACCATTATAATTTCAAGTATTTCAGCTAACATTTTTTGCCTCCTGTATTTTTATTCACGCATATTTTACCACAAATAGGGGGAAATGTAAATAATAAAAGTAAATATAGCTGCTATAACTTGACAGTTATAGTTAAACATGGTAAAATACAACTGTAAAGTTAAGGAGAAAGAAAATGGAGCTATTACAGTTGACCTATTTTTGCGATGCTGCCGAAACACAGAATTTTTCCGTAACAGCGGCAAAATATAACGTACCGCCCTCGGGTGTATCGCAATCTATAAAAAGGCTTGAAGCCGAGCTTTCCGTAAAGCTGTTCAACCGCACCTCGAATAGGATAACCCTGAGTGATGAGGGGAGAATTTTTTACGAGGGAGCTAAGTGTGCACTAGACTCGCTTTCTGATGCAAAAAGACGGCTGTCCGATTCCGAGGATATGCCCATCGGAGAAATCCGAATTTCACTTAGAACACACAGAAGAACGGTAACCTCCGCAATAGAGCGTTTCCGTAAAAATTATCCCGGAGTATCCTTCGTTATTACTCATACGAGAGATAAGGGAGATTACGACTTTGTCATTACCTCAGGTGAAAAGAGCTATGGAAAATATAAAAGGACGCTTCTTTTGAAGGAAAGACTGCTTTTGGCAGTCTCCTCGGAGGAGGAAATAGTAGGCTCTGAGCTCGGAGATTATTCCTCTCGTAAATTCGTTGCAATGGGCTCGGACAGCGATTTTTACGACGTAATGACCGAGGCGTGCCTTGATGCGGGATTCACGCCCAACGTGGTAATCCAGACGGATGATCCCTTCTACGTCAGAAAATACGTTGAAATGGGAATGGGAATAACCCTCGTTCCAAGCGTTTCCTGGCGAGGGCTGTTTTCGGACGGAGTAAGATTTGTCGACCTTGGCGATATCTTCCGAAGCGTATATCTTTACTCAAGAGATGAAAGCCGAATGAGCCGTGCCTGCCGTCTTTTCTTACCCTATCTTCTCGAAACCTTTGAAAAAGAGCTTTGACAATAAATAAGCCTTCCCTATTGGGGAAGGGGGACCACGAAGTGGTGGATGAGGTTGACTAGAGAAGGTGGCTCGCCGTGACTGAGGGAGAATGCAGATGAACGATTTAGGATTAATTATTACCTATGTATCATCAGGGCTTATTTTATAAATTCAAAAAAGATACAAAAAACCGAGCGACCTTTGCCGCTCGGTTAAAATAATCAATCTACCTTATTCCAAACATAACTATAATACATCTCGGTTAAGTTTTGGCATTTTCGGCATCATCGGTAACGTTAATTGAACTGCCGTTAGTTCCTAAGTACCAGTATGTAGTGTCATTAAATTTTACACTATTCAAGCTGCTGCAAACAAGGAACGCCCCATTCCCAATCGAGGTTACGCTATCAGGGATAGTTACGCTCGTAAGGCTTCTGCAACAGAAGAACGCAGTATCCCCAATAGTGGTTATGCTGTCTGGAATGACAACTTTCTTTATATTCGTTTCAATAAAGGCGTATTCCCCGATTTCTTTTACTGGCAAGCCTTTATATTTTTCGGGATTTCAATTTTTGTTTTTGAGCTATCCAACAAACCGGTAACAGTGTAGTAGCTATCATCTCTCAGTCAGTATTCAAGAACTCCGTCGTTTTCTGTTCCGTCGTTAGCAAAAAGGTTACACCCTGTCATAGAAAATGAAACAGCCGAAGTCAAAAGAATTAAACATAACAATGTCAATACCGTTTTTTCATCTTGATCTCCTTTTAAAGCAAAATATTGAGTTGTTTTGCAAAAAATATTATAACACACGTAAAAAAATAATGTCAATCCTTTGAAAAAGAACAAAATTCATTACTTTTCATAACCCCTTGAATATTTCTCATCAAAGTGTTATAATTAAGAAAAAGAACCATTCGGAGCGTAATCTATGAAATCCATAAGAGACGTATATAAAATAGGCAAAGGTCCCTCATCCTCGCACACAATGGGTCCCGCAAAGGCGATGAGTATCTACTCATCACGCCATCCGGAGGCAGAGAGCTTCCACGTTATCCTTTACGGCTCGCTTGCCGAAACCGGAAAGGGCCACGGCACCGACAAGGCCATCGAGCTTGTGGCGGGCAAGGACGTTACAATAGAGTTTAACAGGACGGAAACCAAGCTCCCTCACGAAAATACCATGGACATTTTTTCCGTGGTAGGCGGTGAGCGACGTGATATGAGCCGTGTACTCAGCGTCGGCGGCGGTGATATTGAATTTTTCGGTGAGGAGGGAAGCATAACTCCCGACAACGTTTATCCCGAAACCACCTTCACCGAGATAGCCGCCTTCTGTAAAAAAGAAGGCATCCGTCTCTCCGAATACGTAGTCATGCGAGAGGGAGCGGAAATTTACGACTTTCTCTACAACGTCTGGGAAACGATGAAAACTTCTATCCACGAGGGACTTACAACCTCGGGCATACTTCCCGGAGGCCTTGAGGTCGAGCGTAAGGCTCAGTACCTTTACAATCAGCGTCATATTGATGAAAGCCCGGTCACAAGAGAGAACCGAATTGTCTGTGCCTACGCCTATGCCGTCAGTGAGCAGAATGCCGACAATGGAACCATAGTTACCGCCCCCACCTGCGGTGCCTGCGCGGTCGTTCCCTCGGTTCTTAAGTATATGCAAGAGAAACACGGATTTCCCGACAAGGCGATCCTTAACGCTCTTGCCGTAGCCGGACTTATCGGAACTCTTACAAAGACCAACGCCTCCATAAGCGGAGCGGAATGCGGCTGTCAGGCGGAGATTGGAACCGCCTGCTCAATGGCGTCTGCCGCTCTCGGTGAGCTTTTTGAAATGGGAATAGATCAGATCGAGTACGCCGCCGAGATAGCCTTTGAGCATCATCTCGGACTCACCTGCGATCCTATCTGCGGACTTGTGCAGATA
>JAZRMT010000074.1:0-4073 GCA_045647805.1 Eubacteriales bacterium
CCCGTAGAAAACTTCTATCGAATAAATTATATTTATCAAAGCTTTACCGAGCTTTGGCGCTTTGGATCAGCTCATGACAAATACGCTTGTATGTCGGTTTTTTATGATCTGCTATCGTATATTGCAAACCTCGAACACACAAGCAAGGCAGACCACGATAAATACCGACTTATCGAACCGGCAATTGACTATATGCGCGCACATATCTACGACTGCTCATTCCGTGTCGAGAAGCTTCACGCGCGATGCGGCATATCCGACACTTACTTCAGAAGGATTTTCAAGTCGAGATTCGGTCTTACTCCCAAGGAGTACGTTACCTCGGAGCGTATCTCTCAGGCAAGGTCAATAATAGAGAGCGGCGACTATGAAAGTATTAGCGAGATTGCTGCTATGGTCGGATATAGCGATCCGCTTTATTTCAGCAAAGCCTTTAAGCGAGTGTTCGGCGTTTGCCCGACCGGTATAACGGATTAAGCGGTTCGGGGTGGAATGGCGCAGCCGGTGCGGTATCGCATTGTGTAAAAAACAAAATTGAGGGCGGGAGGTTATATCTTATGGGAACGCCCATAGGAAATCTCTACGACATTGCCGAGGGGGCAAAAAAACGCTCTCCGAGGTTGATTTTCCAGCGGTGAAGGACATAGGAATTTCAAAGTCGGAGCTTTATAATTTTTATCTTAAAGAGGATTGAAATGAAAGAAATACCTGATATAGTAAAGAAAAATCTTGACGTCGAGCATATTATGCACGCAAGCTGTAGGTACGGATATCATTACGCCGGTGTAAAAAATTCGCATAAGCTGTTTTCCGTGCTTGTCGGAGCAGATTTTCATCACGACTCGGTAAGACTTAAAAGATCTGTTGATTTTTTGAATTATTACGAATCACTGGACGGAGCTATCTGCCTTGGCGATATAATGGCTGAAAACTTTGCGGAAGACGACGGACGCTGGTATACCGACACACTAAGTAAAAGTGAAAAGCCATACCTGACGGTAATAGGCAACCACGATATGGGAAACGGCGGTCCTCGCTCTATTTCTGCAACGAAGGGGGAGGCTTACAGGAAGTTTATTCTTCCGACGGATGAAAAAATGCAGCTTAATTCCAAGGGAAGAAGCTATTACCTGAAATCATTCGACAAATACAAGCTTGACTTGATAGTATTAAATAATTATGATATGTCCGACGAGCTATCGGATCCGGATCATTTTAAAGTAAATCACGGCTCCAAGATTTTTTCGCAGGAGCAGATCGACTGGCTGACGGATACTCTTCTGGGACTCCCCGAGGATCATACCGTTATGATCGCAATGCACTCTATTCCCTTCCCTGCCGAGACCGTGGAATCTCCCTTTACGCAGATCGATCCCGAGGAACCGGCATGGGTTCAAACCTCCTACGGCGAGGACCATCTGCTTTGCGATCTTATAGACGCCTTCACAAACGGAAAAAGAATTGACAGCGAATATGCTCCCATCGAAAAATACCGCGATATACTTCCGACACTCAAATTGAACGCCGATTTCAGCTCTCGCGGCAAGGGAAATTTCGCCTGTTACATCCTAGGTCATACTCACGAGGATCTGATACTGAGAAGCAAGAAACACCCGGATCAAACTGCAATAGTTTTCCCCTCATCCTGCCTTGATACATGGCAAAACTATTGTTCCGACCTTCCAAGAACCGAGGGAACGAAGGCTGAGGACTGCTTAACCGTCCTGAGCCTTGATACGAAAAAGCGAGAAATCCGACTTGTAAGAATAGGCTCAGATTTTACCATGGAAATGAAAGAAAGGCGTTATTTTGTAATCAATTATTAACATTTTAAAACAAAAAACATTTTAATGATTCATTTTTATGAAATTGTAATTTGAAAATTCTCACAAAATCGCCGGGACAATTTCATTGGTAGAAAAAGAACTTGGTAACAAAGAACAAGGAGGCTTTATATGCAGAAAGAGTTTTATTTATCTGCTCTTATTGATTTTCCCGATGACGTTCTTTACGGAATGACCAAGCGCGAAAGCGTGGTTGACCTTTTGCAGAAGTTGAAGGAATGCAATGTTAAACGCATATTCTGGTATTATTACGGTAAAGACGACGATTCCTATTATTCCAATGCAAGCAATCCCGGAGAAAACTACGGGAATTTTGCAAAAATGCTTGCAAATATACCTTCATTCAATCGGTTTGTTGTAGATACTGCCCACCGCCTCGGAATGGAAATCGTTGGTGTTATGCGAAATTCGGAAAGCGGAAACGCCGCACTGTACTCAGAGTTCTACCCCGAGATGCGCGAGGCGGCAAAAAGACATCAGGTAAAAAGCTTGGGCGGATACGTGGGCGGTCCCAACAAATATTTGCAAGCACATCCCGAATCTCGAATCAAGCGCCGCACCTTTGACATCGACTCGGCGGCTGAAAAAATGAATATATCCAAGATCGAGCTTCGCAAGCAAAATGATCTTCCGACGAAGATCCGCAAGGAAAACATAAAAATATATGTTTCCGACAACAATTATAATTACCGCGAATATGAGGGCGACTTCAGCTTTGAGATCGGCAACGCTGTTTGCGACGTGGACGTTTGGGTCGCAAAGGACGATATGCCATATCGCAGAAAAAGAATAACAAAAAGTGGCGACAGGGTTACGACCATCGTTCTTAGCGGCTTTGAAATCGAAGAAGGCTTTGTGGCAGTAACCTGCAATTGCGGTGCTTCGGGGGATCCCGAAAACGCGGAAATTGATTTTTTAAATACCCTTTCTAATTCCATATCTTGTTACGCGAAGGATGGCACCGTGATTCCGATCAGCGTCGGGAACGATTTTAAAATTTGGGGCGACCCCAAAAAACGCAGCTGGAAGGAATGCGGGTTGGCAATCGATAACGGCTTTGGCGATTATTTTGATTTTGGCTTTGATATTCCCGGAAAGGAATGTGTGATCGGCTTTGCAAAAGGGAAAAACCGATACGTTCACTCTCATTTGTGCGAATGTGATGAGGGGGTTCAAAAGTATTGGCTTGAGGCTCTTGAGAGCTGTATAAATAACGGCTTTGATATGATAACGAGTCGAGAAGAAAATCATTCGATCATGATAAATGATGCATTTGCTTTCGGTTATAACGATTCGGTCAAAGAGAAATATTTCGCCCGTTACGGCAAATGCGAGGAAAAGGATATGGATCCCCAAAAAATCGCCAAGATAAGAGGAGACGTTTATTCCGAGCTGTTTATCGAAGGGGCAAAGCGTGTCAGAGAAATGGGCAAAAAGGTTGCCCTTACCTTGAATCTCGAAATGCTTCACTACCCGATCCCGCTGGAAAGAATATTTGCATATCCGATGAACGTTGAATGGCAATGGAGGCGTTGGCTGGAAGAAATCAAGCCCGATGAGATCGTCATACGCACCTACCGTTATTCGCCCGAATTTGTTTTTGGCGACAGTCAGTCGATGGAGATCATCAATACCGCAAAAGCGCTGAACGTTCCGATGACATACGAGAGATACGTGAATATGGGCGACTTTATCGCGGACTGCAAAATCGTCAAGGAAACCGGTATTTTTGATTCGGTAACCCTTTACGAAACTGCTACCCTCTTCGGCGTTGACAATAACGGAAAGGTTTTTGCAAAAAATCCGGAGCTTATAAAGGCCTTAAAAGAACTTTAAGCACTCTATTCTGCCTTTTTGGTTACTGCGTTTTTGAAAAAGTTTCACAAAACAAATTGGACACATCAGAAAGGATTTCTCCAAAATGATATGTCCTTTTTTTATTGAAATGCGATTAACGCTCGAAATGACCTGCGGCTTCGCTTGAAATGAAACGCTATGTGTTTCTTGAAATGACGGCAAAGCCGTCTTGAAATGAAGTGCTATGCACTTCTTGAAATTCCTGCGGCATTAAATGAAATCGCCCATCGATAAGATAAATATGCGCCACTGCGGAACGCTGTGGCGCATTTCAATCACCGAAGGTGAATTTCAATCGTCCGAGTTTATCTCGGGCAAATTTCATTGCAAGTTATTCGCTATGTGAATTACTTGCTTGCCTCTTCGATAGCA
>JAZRMT010000075.1:0-8496 GCA_045647805.1 Eubacteriales bacterium
CTTTACGATTGCTTTTGCGCAGCTTGGCATTCCTATGGAGGTCATGGGTGTTGCTCTTGCGATAAATGCCATCACAGATTTCCCTGCAACAGCGTGCAATGTTTCGGGCTGGCAGCTTACTCTTATTGATGTTGCTGACTCGCTTGATATGCTCGATAAAGAAACCCTACATAAAAATAATTAAAAAATAAATCTAAAGAAAGAGGTACACTACAATGACCATTGAAAAGAATCTCAACGGAACTGAACTTACCGTTACCATTACCGGAAGACTTGACACGACCACCGCACCCCAGCTTGAAGCAGAATTTAAGCAGAGCATCGGCGGAGTTGAAAAGCTCGTTCTTGATTTTGCCACACTTGAGTATCTTTCTTCCGCTGGACTTCGTGTTCTTCTTGCGGCTCAGAAGGTAATGAACAAGCAGGGCGAAATGATTATCAAAAATGTAAACGAAACCATCAATGAGATCTTTGAAGTAACGGGATTCATTGATATTCTGACAATAGAATAATTGCTCTCGGAGGACTTTGTATGCCGAATTACGATTTCTTGCTTGAGCATAGGTTGAAGGAATTGAATAGCGAGTTTGCATATCGGCATACCTGCTGTATGTCACTTTTTGAGCAAATGCTGAAAAAGTTTCTCGCCGTATTCCCAACGTTTACCGACCATACACTCCTACATACTTTGAGTGTAACCAACATATCTAACCAACTGCTTCGCGAAAACGTCAGAAAATTAAATGCAAGTGAGATATACATTTATCTTATGGCTTGTGCTTTACACGACATTGGAATGGGTGTTTCGGATAAGGATATCGACGCGTTTATTGATGCATCTGGACTCAGAGGATATGTAAACGATCATCCGGAAATATCAAAGCCCAATCTGATACGTAAATTTCACAACGATTTCTCATCGCAGTTTGTAAAAAAGTATTGGGAGCTCCTTGAGATACCAAGCGAACAGTATGCGAATGCTATCGCAGAGGTAGGGCGCGGACACAGAAAGACCGATTTGATGGATGAAAACCTTTATCCCACAGATTATGATCTTGGCAACGGACAGTGTGCGAACCTTGCCTTGCTTGCGGCGCTTATCCGACTTTGCGACGAGCTTGACATAGCATCTGACAGAAACCCCGACTTGTTGTATGATGCCGAAGCAATGGAAGGTATGAGTGAGAAGGACGTTTTCGAGTTTTCCAAGCACGATGCGATCCATACAGTAAGTTTTCGTGAGGACAGTATTGTGGTGATTGCCGACACCGATAAAGCAGATATTGCCGATGGTGTTATGGAGGCGATCCGCACTGTCAAGGAAACCCTTGAATATTGTCTTTCTGTTATCCGAAAACGCAGCGATTTTTATATCGACTGTAAGAGAATAAAACTGATTTTGAACAATAAGGAAGTAGAGGTATAAAAATGGCAACTGCACATATTAACGCAAAACCCGAGGATTTCGCTTCCACGGTGCTTATGCCGGGCGATCCTTTCCGCGCAAAGCTGATCGCGGAAAAATATCTTGAAAACGCTGTGCTGGTGAACAACGTCAGAGGCGTTCAGGGCTACACGGGAACCTATAAGGGTAAGCGTGTTTCCGTTATGGCAAGTGGAATGGGAATGCCGTCAATGGGCATTTATTCCTATGAGCTTTTCAAATTCTTTGGAGTAAACAACATTATCCGCATCGGTTCTGCGGGGGCTCTCAAGGACGATATTCACGTTCGTGACGTTGTAATCGGTATGGGATGCTCCACCGACTCAAATTTTGCGGCGAACTACAATCTTCCCGGTACGCTTGCCCCGCTTTGCAGCTATGAAGCAATGAGCAAGTGTGTAGAGTGTGCCAAGGAAATGGGCGTTACCTATCACGTAGGCAACCTCCTTTCCTCCGATATCTTCTACGGTGATGATGAAACGGCAAACGAGCGTTGGGCAAAGATGGGCATTATGGCAATCGAAATGGAGGGCGCTGCTCTCTATATGAACGCCGCAAGACTTGGCAAAAACGCTCTCGTTATCTGCACCGTTTCCAATCATATCATTACAGGTGAGGAAACGACATCGGAAGAAAGACAGAACTCCTTTGGTGAGATGATTACATTGGCACTTGAAACCGCATTGAAGTTAGATTAAGGAGACACTAATGGCTATAAAGATATTAGCGGGACTCGGTATTACGTTTTTTCTGACAATTGTATGCTTTGTAACGGCATCCTTGATCGGTATTCTGACGTGCGCCGGATTCTGCTCCAAAAATAAGGCGATAAGAACGATTGCGAAGGTATATAACGGGATCATTATTAAGATACCGCCGCTTGTCATGCTGATGCTTTTTGCTCTTATCATTATGGGTGAGCGAAACAACGGTTCCATCCTCATAGCTTACATAGGTTTGTCACTCTTTGTTGCGGCTAATCTTACGGGCGTATTTTTCGGCGGTGTTTGCTCGGTTGCAGATGGTGAAATAGAGGCAGCTCGTACCATTGGAATGAGCAAAATGCAAACATTTTTTCACATTATGCTCCCTCAAATCATTCAGAGCATCGTTCCCGTGTATATGTCAATGTTCGTGATGTGTATGCAGATCACCAGCGTTGCGTCTGTAATCGGAGTAAAAGAGTTCTTAAGTACCACTGACGGTATCTCCAATGCTGCCCTTGGCATTGTGCTTTCGATTGCGGGATACTTCCTTATCGGAACACTCGGTGATTTTGTTATAACAAGAATGGGAAAGAGAAAGCATATCAAATCCAAGGATTATCTTGAGAAATCGGAGGTGAGATAAGATGAGTCTTGTAGAAATCAAAAATCTTACCAAGCGTTTTGGGGATAACCTTATTTGGGAAAACATTAACGAGAATATTGAAAAGGGCGACGTTATCGTTATCGTCGGCAACTCCGGTTGCGGAAAAACGACCTTCCTTCGCTCACTCAATATGCTCGAAACGCCCACCTCGGGACAGATATTCATTGACGGTGATGAGATCACAGCCAAAGGTGCTGATATTGACAAGATCCGCCGCAAAATGGGTATGGTGTATCAGAGCTTCAATCTTTTTTCTCACTTGACTGTTCTTGAAAACGTAATCAAGGCTCCAATGCTTGTGAATAAGATCCCCAAGGAGCAGGCAATCAAGGAAGGCATGGAATACCTTCGTATGGTTGGTATGCAGGAGAGAGCTGATTACATGCCGAGTCAGCTTTCCGGCGGACAAAAGCAACGTGTGGCTATCGCCCGTTGCCTTGCAATGAAGCCCGAGATCATTCTCTTTGACGAGCCCACCTCGGCTCTTGATCCTACGATGGTTGACGAGGTTCTCGCGGTTATCCGCAATCTTGCCAAGAATGGTATGACTTGTGTGATCGTTACTCACGAAATGACTTTTGCAAAGAACGTGGCAAGTAAAATCATTTTCCTTGCCGATCGTGGCGTTTATGAGGAAGCTTCTCCTTTGGAGTTTTTCAATCATCCGAAACGTGAGAAGACGATTGCCTTTGTACGCAAGCTGAAAACCTATACATACGAATCCACCGTAGAGGACATTGATATTTATACCGTTCTTGCACAGGTTTCCTCTTATTGCAGTAAATATGCATTTACACCCAAAGTGGCAAATCGTGTTCGACTTGTCGCCGAGGAACTGCTGACAGGTCTTCAGCCAATCGGCGGAGAGGGAATGGTAAATCTGACCGTTGCCTACGAAGAAACAACAGGCAAAAAGGAAGTTGTCCTGCGCCACAACATCACAAATAAAGCCTTCAAGGTGCTGGATGAGCTGAGCGAAATGATTATTAAGAATTGCGCCGCCGATATTCAGTACGATAACGAAAACGGATACAAGGTTTTGACAGTTTGTATCAAGGAATAAACAAAAATTTTAGAAATTAGGAGAATCAAAAAATGACTATCGAAAAGAATCTCAACGGAACTGAACTTACTGTCACCATCGTCGGCAGACTCGACACCACCACCGCCCCTCAGCTCGAAGCGGAATTCAAGCAGAGCATTAACGGAGTGGAAAAGCTCGTTCTTGACTTTGCCGCTCTTGAGTATCTTTCTTCTGCAGGACTTCGTGTTCTTCTCGCGGCGCAGAAGGTAATGAACAAGCAGGGCGAAATGATCATCAAAAACGTAAACGAAACCATCAATGAAATTTTTGAAGTAACGGGATTTATTGATATTCTGACTATCGAATAATATTTGTATTATCAACGATATGGAGGCATGGCAATGATAGCAGGAAATAAAAAAATAATATATTTTGGGTTGGATGCTCTTATTGGCTGCCTCCATCTCATTATTCGGCGTGGGTTTGAGGTGGTCAAGATATTCACCTCGCCCGACGACGATTATGACAAAACGGAAGCACTGCGTATTTTCGCTGAAACAAACAATATACCGATATCCTACACCAAACCAACCGGGGACGAGCTTCAAATGCTTTGCGACAGCGGTGCGCACCTTATGGTTGTGGGAGGTTATCCGTGGAAAATACCGATCATAGAAAATATGGTTCAGGTAAATATCCATCCGTCACTATTACCGATTGGCAGAGGACCTTGGCCAATGCCTGTCAGCATATTGAGAGGAATCGATTCGGGGGTCACTCTGCACAAGCTGACAGAAAAAATAGATGAAGGCGATATCATATTGCAAGAGATCATTCCGGCAGACCTGAGGGATAATCTTGCTACGCTTACCGAAAAGATCGGGTCGGTTGCCGTCAGTTTGCTTGACCGGTTCCTTTCGAATACAGACGATTTGTGGGAAAATGCAAAGCCGCAAGCGGAAGGAGAATATTGGAGCGAACCCGAGGATTCCGAAAGAACCTTTGAGCTGACGGATCGTGTTGAAACAATAGAAAAAATACTAAGAGCATTTTACGGATATGGGGCACTTACCAAAATTTACGGCGTGCCCGTAAAGATCATCGAAGGAGAACTGTCGGATCACAAGTCCGCAGCGTATCTTTCGGTAGCAATAGGGCAAAAGTATCTGATATGCAAGAAGTGGGATTACGCGTTTTCTCCAATCCTGCGGTCGGACAAGGATGCCTTAGAGAGCATAAGGGCAAAATATGCTCCTTTGCTTTCGGACTATACATTTCCTTTGTTGTATTGCTGGCAGAAAAAGCTTGAGCTGAGTGTATATATCGAGGACGAGCTTTACGTTGTCAGAGCAAAGGACGAATTTTTCTTCCCGATAGGCGAAGAAAACAAGGTGATTGCCTTCATTCAAGGGCTTTTGAAACTGGAAGAAAACGTAAAATTCAGATTTTGCGATGAAAATATGAAGCGGCTGGTCGCCTTGCATTTCGGAGAGGATGCAAGCTTCCGACTGGCCGAAGGGGACTGCGATTACTTGCTTTGCAACCGGGCGATGAAAGATATTGTAGGAAAGAATCTTTCAAAACGCAGAAATCAATATAGGGCCTTCTTAAAAAAACACGATGATATAAAAGTCGAGTACATAGATCAAAACAATATTGATAGGGTAAATTTGCTATCCCAAAACAATCTTTGCGAATATATCGAAGCCGAAAGAATCGGCATCCAAGAGTATTTTGCCTTGGGACTTTTCGGTATCATTATTTCTTCCTCCGGCGAGGATATCGGCTTTTCTATCTGTTCCCAAAAGGATGCGGATACGATGCAAGGCCACTTTATGAAAAACTTGTGTCGGGATAGGGGCGCTACCTTTTATTTGATGAAAACGTGCATCGACTATTTCTCAGACAAGTATACATTTACTAACATGGAGGACGATATGGGAATAGAAGGCTTGCGATCTTTCAAAATGTCCTTGGATGCGGAAATCATAGCATCTTACACAATTGAAATCAGAAGGAGACGTAATTTGACATGAAACAGGAAAAATGGTTTGTACGACGATTGTTCTTAAAATTTTTTGTTCCTGCACTTATAAGCTCTTTGGGACTTGCAGTGGGTGCACTTGCCGACTGCATCTATATAGGTAATCGACTTGGTGAGGATGGTCTGTACGTCATTGGTATTATGTCTCCTGTGTATATGATTTTTATGACGTTTACCATTGCCATGGCAGTAGGAGGAACCATTCGATTCAGCAATTTGTTGGGCAGCGGCAATTATGACGAGGGTCGCAAAAATTGCATGAACATTCTTGTATTTAATTTTATCGGTGTCAGCATCCTGTCCATCATCGGTTTTTTGTTTACCAAGCAATTGATAGGCCTGCTTGGCGTGAGCCCGGACAGTGCCGTCTATGACATGGCTTTGTCATATGCCAAAATTATGTTTGCGTTTTGTCCGATCCTGTTTATGCAGGCGCCTCTTGATTATTACGTGCATAGTGACGGAAATCCTAATCTTGCCTCTCTTGCTATGATGGTAGGATGTATCGTTGACTGCGGTACCGGATTTTTACTTATCGTAGTTGGAAATGTAGGCTTGAACGGCTCTATCTTTTCCACCGTGTTCGGTGCATTGGCAATGGAAGCAATCTGTATCACTCATTTCTTGACGAAAAAAGGAACGGTAAGACTTGAAAAAGTAAAGCTTTCTTTAAACAATGCTTGGAAAGATTTCAAGGTCGGTTTTTCAACGTCAGCACAGTATATCTATAAGTTCATCGTTCTCTTTGCATTTAACAAATTTTTATTTGCCATGAACGGTGAAAACGGCGTAGCGATTTATGATGTCGTGGTGAATGTGGTTGCCCTTGTGTTTGCATTTATCGAGGCTACCATTATGGCATTTACACCTCTTTGCGCCACGTTTGCAGGAGAGTGCAATGAACGCAACGTAAAATCTTGCTTCAGAACATCCGTCTTGGCCGGGGTTGCAACGACAACGTTAGCAACACTTACGCTTGTAATATTTGCAGAGCCATTCTGCCGCTTTGTTGGTCTTGATGAAAGTATTGCAATAGATGGTGCATATGCTTTGAGATTGGTGGCGATGAGTTATATTCTCGCTTGTATCAACTGCATTGTGGTCACTTTTTACCAAACAGTAGGCAAAGAAAAGATATCCTTCTTGATTACGATCATGCGTGAGCTCATTATTCTGCTTGGTTGCGGAACAATAGCCTTCTTTGTCAACAGGGAAGCGTTTTGGTACGTATATCTTGCAGCAGAAGCTGTTTCGCTTGCAGTAATATTGATATTTGTATTCATTCGGAAGGTTGTTACGCATAAGAGTATCGTTGATTTCCATGAAAAGATCGTTTTCTCTGAAAGCTTTAACGGATCTTGTGAAAAAATATCTGATACCTGTGAACGAATGCAGGAGTTTATGGAAAACCATCATATTGGTATAAAGCAAGCTATGATGATCACACTCGCAGTCGATGAAACCTGCCGCATAATAGCAGCGCAGAGCGGTGATCTGAAGCTTCAGATTACTCTCGTTTTGGAGGATGATGTATGTGTCGTTCATCTCAGGGATAATGCGAGCAAATTCAATCCTATGGAAATAGACGAGGATTCTGATGAGGCTTTGGGTCTCAAAATCGTGAGAAAAAAGACAAAAGAATACTATTACAGACAGTTTGTTGGTTTTAATATGCTGACACTCTTGTTTGAAAGGAAGGCATAATTATGAAATTGTTTTCGTCTATCAGAATCAAGATCGCATTGAGCATCGCGCTCATGCTCCTTATTATCAGCAGCGTGGTCCTTACAATATGCTATTTTACTTATGAAAAAGCAATGAACGATGAGTACGAGCGAACAGGAACGAACATTGCCAAAACAGTCGCTGTCCTACTCGATAGCGAATCAGTTGCACAATTCTCAAAGGGAGTCGTTGGTATATCCGAGGAGGATGCCATGGCGGCAATGGAGAGCGAGGAGTACGCCGAGATCATTTCAACGCTCAGAGCCATCAAGGACTCCAACGAGCTTCTTTATCTCTATATGGTAAAGCCTATGGATGATGGTACATACTATTATCTCTTTGATAGCGACGAGTCAGAGGAAGTTTGCCCTTATGGCTATAATGAAGCATATTATCCCGGTGTATTTGACGAGAATAAGGATGTATTTTTGGCAGGTAAAGAAGTTGAGCCTATGATCTCTAACGAGGATTTCGGTTGGATCATTACGGTTAATTATCCTTACCATGCGAATCATGAGTTCCTTGGATATATTTCGGTCGATATTTCCATGGACTACGTTGTTTCCGAGCGCCTTGAATTCCTTTACGATACGATGTTCATCATGATCGCCATTACGATCCTCTTTGCTATTCTTTACATTGTGATACTGAACAAGACCATAGTTTCGCCGATTAAGAGAATGGCGAGCGCGGCAAAAGAGTATATTAATACCAAAACCGATACGGGCACGGAGTCTTCCTCCATTTCCGCGTTGAAGGTCAAAACGGGTGATGAGCTTGAGCAGCTATGCGTGTCCTTGAAAACGATGGAGCAAGATATCAACGCTCACATCGAAAATTTGCGTACAGTAACCGCCGAGAAGGAGCGTATCGGAGCAGAGCTTGACG
>JAZRMT010000076.1:0-32325 GCA_045647805.1 Eubacteriales bacterium
TCTTGCAACTCTTGACGACGGTAAAGCTAACGAGGCTGCTACTAAGGCTCTCGTTGCTGCACTTGAGGCTTGTCCTTGCGATAATCCCATCAAGGCTCAGATCCTTGCAGAGAAGCAGTACCTCTCCAAGAAGGCAGTTTGGATCTTCGGTGGAGACGGTTGGGCATACGACATCGGCTTCGGCGGTCTTGACCACGTTATCGCTTCGGGCGAGGACGTAAACATCATGGTATTCGATACCGAGGTTTACTCCAACACCGGCGGTCAGGCTTCCAAGGCATCCAACATCGGTCAGGTTGCACAGTTCGCAGCAGCAGGTAAGGCAATCGGCAAGAAGAACCTTGCAGAGATCGCTATGTCCTACGGCTACGTTTACGTTGCACAGATCGCTATGGGTGCTGACAAGAACCAGACTCTCAAGGCTCTCCAGGAGGCTGAGGCATATCCCGGACCTTCCATCGTAATCGGTTACGCTCCTTGTGAGATGCACTCCATTAAGGGCGGTATGGCTAACTGCCAGGATGAAATGAAGAAGGCTGTTGAGGCAGGTTACTGGCAGATGTTCAGATTCAACCCCGCAGCAGAGAAGAAGTTCACTCTTGACTCTAAGGAGCCTACCGGTGATTATCAGGCGTTCATCAACAATGAGGCTAGATACACCAGACTTGCTCAGCAGTTCCCTGAGAGAGCTAAGGAGCTCTTCGAGAAGGCTGAGGCAACTGCAAAGGCTAAGTACGAGAGACTTAAGAAGCTTGTAGAGTTCTACAACGCTTAAGGTTGACACATTTTGGCAAGACCGGTAGAGGATACCCAAAATGGGAATTGCACACGAAGAGTGTTCATAGTGCTTCTACCTAGAGCCGTCTTCCGACCTCGACGTATTTATATACGCCTGTCGGTCGGAAGAACGACACTTCTTGCACAAAATCTGCCCAACCTTCCAATATAACTTAAAAGCGCTCCTTCGGGAAACCGGGGGAGCGTTTTTGTTTATCAAATATTTGAAATTACTTGAAATAATTAAAAAATAGTGCTATAATATAAGTGTCACATCATCTTAATAGCTTTGTAACCTACTAGGGGTATACTATACCCTTTTTTCAGCTATGCTATATTTCGGTAGAAATACGGTATCGCAATAATCGGCTGAAAAGTAGGTTATAGATGGTGTGACAACTATGCGAGAGGTATTCTGCGGTGTCATCTCGCAAGGGGTGACACCTTATTTTTGTTTTATACACTTTTATTCTTTTTTTCTATTGAAAAAAACGAGAAATAGTGCTATAATATAAGTGTCACATTAACAGAATAATCGAAAAACATCCTTATGGGCGTATTGCGCCTTTTTGAAGGGGATACTATATCTTTTGGTAGATATACTGTATCGCAAGATATTCCCTTCAACAAGGATGTTCTGTTAGTGTGACAACTATGCGAGAGGTATTCTGCGGTGTCATCTCGCAAGGGGTGACACCTTATTTTTATTATGGAAGAGAAAATATGTTCCTTTTTTGGACACAGAGAAGCTTTACTTACAGACGAGCTAAATGCGACAGTCACTGCCGAGATTTTGAGATCGGTGGATTTTGGCTGTCGCGTTTTTTTATTTCGGCGGGTACGGGAGCTTCGATGAGCTTTGTTACAAAATAGTAACCAAGTTAAAGGATGAAAATTCAGATTTGAATTTAAAGCGGGTGTATTGCGTGCCGAGGGAAGAGTATCTAAGAAAAAGAGTCCGATACTTTAACCCCGAGGATTATGACGAGGTAATTTTTCTTGAACCGTCATTCGGTGGGTGGTATAAGAGTATTTATTTTCGCAACTGTGCTATGATAGACAAAAGTGATCGAATAATCTTTTACGCCGAAAATAAGGAAGGGAGCGGTGCGTTTAAGGCGTATAGGTACGCAAAAAGCAAGAAAAAGAATACCGTAAATCTTTTTCGGTAAAAAACTTTATTAAGGATTTTGGCATCTTGAAACTGCTTTCGTACTGTGATATAATTGTCACATAGAAGTATGAAATCGAATTTTTCTTCCGACAGTGTAACCTTTTTTCTTTTCAAGTGTCATATAGATACAAGGAGGTGGTAGCATGAAATGTGATGTTATTGAAGAGCTGTTCGCAAAGTATTATAACGACGCTCTGCTATATACGTTATCTCTTACGAAAAACCTTCCCTTGGCAGAGGAGCTGGTGTCGGATGCTTTTTATACCGCACTTAAGACGGCGGAGGGCGAGGTGCTTAATTTTAAGGCATGGCTGCTTAAGGTGTGCAGAAATCTTTTTCTTAACAGTCTGAGAAAAAGCAAACGTCTTGAGGAGATCGATGAAAATCTTGCGGATGACAGGGAGTCGGCTTTGGAATCTATTATTCGCAAGGAAGAATACAGAGCTTTATATCACGCAATATCGTTGCTGAATCCGCCTCAGAAGGAGATAATCACGTTGTTTTATTTTGAGGACTTATCTATTAAAGACATAGCCCTTGTTGTAGGCAAGAGTGAAGCTGTTGTAAAGGTTACTCTTTTCCGTGGAAGAGAAGCATTGAAGAAAATTTTATCAACCAGCCTGTAACCTTTTGGTTTTTCGAGTGTCTTATAGATGAAAGGGCAGTTCGTCCTCGTACAAAAAATGATTTAAAGGAGTAATTGTATGGATTTTGAAAAGACTTATCAAAAATTTTTAAACGGAACCGCAACCCCCGAGGAAATCGAGTTCGTACGCAGTGAAATGAAGAAAGCGAACGACGTTAACGGCATTTTAGCCAACGTAAAGAACGAGGGTGCTACCAATACCGCAGAAAGAGAAACGGTAAAGAAGGCAATAAAGACCTATTGGAAAAAGGACACCTTAAAGATATTGTTGATCGTTTGCTGCTCGGTAGTATTCCTTACTATCTGTGTAGCTTGTGCAATCGGAATACCGATTCTTAGCAATGCTAAGGATAACACGAATTATACCGAAGAGCAAGCGAAGGCAATAGCGGTTACTTATCTTGCCGAAAGACATCCCGACAGAGCGGAAAAAATCGAGGTTCGTCACGTTGAAAAGGAACTCGAGGTGGACGGAAGAATAAAGAACGCAAGGTATATATACATTGTGGAAATATACAACGGAGTTAATGAGGAGCTTGAAATTGAGATCGACGGTAAAACCGGAAAGATTATCGAAGTAGACGATTAATAGTATATCGATTCGGATCAAGACTAAGTCAATTTCAACTTGAAAATTAAACCGAAAAAGAGCGGAGTCTGTGTAACTCCGCTCTTTTTTGTTCTGATTAAATACTGATGAGCTAACCAAGAGGCTTGCATATCGAGCTTTTGGTCAAGCTTTGCAGAGAAGGACTTCAAAGCCTTCCTTTCCATTAAGCAAAGCCTTTTATGCTTTTGCAATATTATTTTCTGAATGCCAATCTCTTCTTTTTGATTTCTTCAAAGAAATAATCGTAATAATCTGCCCACACCTTTGAGGATTCAACGCCTGCAACGGCGTATGCATCACGGTAGATCAGCGAGGTGAGAGCAAGAGCGTTAACGTCGCCCTCGGGAAGTCCGAGAGAGACCTGCACGTCGTTGGAGAACTTGCTGCTTCCTTGTCTTCCGTAACCGAAGCCGTGGTCGGGCTGACGGAATTCTCGCATTTTCTCGGTGGTGTTGGTGATCATATCCGCAATGCCTGATTTGATAGCTTCCTTGACTTCGGGCGTCGGCTCCTCGTGCAGATTTTCAAGTATAACCTTAAGCGAGCCGAGAGGATTCCAAGCGGCAGCGGCAGAGCCGGGAACAAAGGTCTTGGTAAATTCCACAAGATTCTTTATGTAAATCTCATAGCAAGGGAAGGATTCTGTGTCTTTGTTGAAATAACCGCAAATTTTGAGCACACCGTTCACCGCTGTGGTATCAAATTCCTTTTCCCATGTTCCGTTTTCCTTGTTCTGTCTGGCTTTGAGCCATTCTACGGTGTCATAGAGATGTCCGGTGGCGGTGATCATTGATCTGCCCGAAGAGATATCGCTGCCCCAATAATAGCTGTTGGGTTGCTTCTCGGCAATCTCGTCGAGCCAAGCAAGAAAGCTCTCTTTTGTCCTATACATAGATTGATCTGCATCGGTGACGGCACTCTTGACTTCGGATTTTGACAGTCTTTCCATAGGGGTTGGATAGAGGGGCTTTTTGCTTATATACCAATTAAAGCAGGTGGTAACGAAAACGGTGTTACGCTCTTTCTTTGCCTTGTTTGCGGTAAGGCGGTAGACCGGATCGTAAAAATATCCATCCCCCTCGTCCTGCCTTGCGGTTAGAAAGGCGTAAATGTCCTCCTTGAACCACTCGGGAAGATTTGTTACACCGAGATCTGTGCATTCAAAAAGGCCGAAGTGATCAAGAAGAGAGAGAGCCTGAGTTGTGCTTTCGATATCCGGCTCGAACTGCTCGTTATCAACGGAGCTTTGCGAATAGTAAAAACCGCCGCTCTCGCCGTCGTACATACCGATGAGCCAATCAAGAGTTTCTTTACCGAATTCGGCATCTAAAGTTGCAAGAGCTCTACTTAACTTTACATTTTTCATGATTAAATATACCTATTTCGCTTTTTATAGATTTCGCTCCAGAAATAATCTCTGTATTTTTTCCAAGGATGAGAACGTGGACGGTCGGTCAGAATATACGCCTCGTTATATACCAGCATCATCAGTGCGAGGGCGTTGACGTCCCCCTCCGGAAGTCCGAGTGACACCTTGACAGAGTTGGATATTTCGCTGCTTCCTTTTTGAAGATAACCGAATCCGTGGTCGGGCTGGCGGAACTTTCTCATCTGGAGAATTGTGTTAGCAATCATATCGACGATGCCGTCGTCAACCTTCTTTTGAAGATCAACGGGTAGGTTGGGGTGATTTTTCAAAATTTGTTTGAACGAGCCGAGGGGGTTCCAGGTACCCGCCGCCGTAACAGGCTCGAAGGTTTTTGTGAAATCTATTACGTTGGTTAAATATTTTTCGAGGTTAGGGTAGGGCTTTGTTGAGGGGTTAAAGAATCCGCACAGCTTAAGCACGCCGTTGACCGCATTCATGTCGAACTCCTTTTCCCAAGTGCCGTTTTCCTTGTTCTGCTTTTCTATGAGCCAATCGACAAGTGTGTCGGTAAGACCTGACGCCTTTATCATTCCGCTGCCTGAGGCAAGCCAGCTTCCCCAGCCGTAGCTTGACATTTTAGCGCTGATCTCTTCTAACCATTTGATAAAGCTTTCGGGACTGTCGTAAATATCTTGATCGGCAGCGCCGTTCTTTCCTCCACCGCTGACCGTTTCGCCCTTTTCCTTCTTTGCAAGAATACGCTCCATCGGAGTGGGATAAAGCGGCTTCTCGTAAAGGTCGCCTTTAATGAAGGAAGTAGCAAAGCCGGTGTTTCTTTCAAGCTTTTCCTTGCCCGCGATCTCCTTGTATACGGGATCGTAGAAATATCCGTCGTCCGGATCCTGCCTGGACCTTAAGAAATCGAGAATGCCCTTCTTATACCAGTCGGGGAAGAGCCATTTGCCTTCCTCATCCTTCGGAACAAGTCCCAGCGTTTGCATACAGGAATTAGCCTGAACCACACTCTCTATATCAGGCCTGAACTCCTCGTTATCCCTTGAGCTCGCAGCGTAATAAAAGCCGCCGGATTCGCCGTCATACATGCTTATAAGCCAATCAAGGGTCGCCTTGTCAAATTCGGCGTCAATTTCCAAAAGTATCTCGTCGATATTTTTCATAATAATTACCTCACGTTTACCGGTGTATAGTTTTAGATATATTTTTCTATAAGTGCGTTGATTTTCCCTTTTTTAGAAAGGGATTTTTTTCCTCGGTATATAAATCTCCCATAGCCTCTTACGCTGATTTTTTCGTCGCTCTTAGGAGAGTATGAGGCACTGTCAATTTCCTTTCCGGAGGCGAATACCTGCCTTTTTGCAAAAAGACCTTGCGCATCCTCTCTGGAAAGAGAAAAGACTCTTGCGATCACTGCGTCAAGCCTCTCGCTTGCGACCTGAACAGACACCTCTTCGGTTTTGTAAAGCTCCCCCTCGGGAAGCTCGTATACCGTCGTGACCGTAACCTCGGTGTGACGAACTCGTGAAAGCTCGGATGAGATATAATCAGCTATACTCTCTTTGCAGAAAAGGTAGCCCTCATTATCGATAATGACGATGTCGCCAAGACAGCTTCTTTCTATTCCGAGATTCAGAAGCGAACCGAGGAAATCTCTGTGAGTGAGCTTGTCGGCAAACTTCTTGTTTTTTGGAGCTATTCTGAGAGCAGCTATTGGAAAGGGAACCTCGTAACCGAGGTCCCCTGCATCACCGAAACGAAGCATTACACGCTCCGCACCGTCGGCTCCCCCGAAGGTAGTGTATTTCACTCCTCCGAGCTTGCTCTTTACCGACTCAAAGGCTGCTTGCTCGGCAAGACCGAGAAAGTCGGTAAAGGTGAATATCCCTGCATTGTAGGACTTCATAGCGAGCTCAGCGAAACGCTTTTTTAAAAGCGCTGTTTCGTCATTCATCATAACATAAAATCAACGGGATAGAGTATCTTAAGCTGATTAATTTTAGATTCGTACGCCTTCTGTCTTTTTTCACCAAGAAGTCCGTTCTTGATTTCCTCTGCGATCTGCTCGTAAGCCATAGTCTCGGATGCCTTCTTGGAATTGAGTTTAATAAGGTGGTAGCCGAACTGAGTCTTTACGGGAGCGGCAGAAACTGTGCCAACCTCCATCTCAAATACAGCCTTGTCGAACTCGGGAACCATCTGTCCTCTGCCAAAGTCACCGAGATTTCCGCCGTTCTGTCCCGAGGGACAGGTTGAATTAGCCTTTGCCGCCTCCTCGAAGCTGATCTCACCCTTGTTGATCTTCTCAAGAAGCTCGGTAGCGGTCTCTTCGGTCTCAACGAGGATGTGGCTTGCATTTACGCTCTCCTCGGCTACGAACTTTTCGGGATTGGCATCGTAGTAATCCTTAGCCTCCTTGTCGGAAACACTGACAGAGGTGAATATTTTTTCTCCTGCGTAGTTAACGAGGAGGTTGTCCTTGACCTTGGCAAGCTCAGCCTTGAAAGCGGGCTCTGCCTCAATAAGATTTCTCTTTGCGTCAAGAAGAAGGAGCTTATTGCCCACAAGCTGCTCGAGAATAATCTTTCTGCCCTCGGGGTTGTTGTAGCTCTGGCCTCTCTGACCAAGTCTTACGAGAAACTCGTTTACCTCGTCGTCTGTTATCGGAAGACCTCCGACGTTTGCAAGTACCTTGCTCATTTTGTTTTTCCATCCTTTTATATAATATTATTTATTCCTTAATCCCTTGGGATAATGGTTTTTAATTCTGCCGCCCGACGCCTTGCCACCGCCGAGAGGAACTCCCTTGTAAAGCACTGCGGTATAACCGCCGCCCTTGCATTCACGTCCCTCGATCTCCTCGCCTCGAAGATATGCATCGGATCTGCCGTCGTCACCAGAGATATCTTCTCGCCTGATAAAATCCTTGCCGTATGCCGAAAAGAGCTGGTGATGAGGCAGAAGGTTCCCTTTCTTTACCTCGCCTATCATAACACCTGCCATAAATACCGAACGCTCGGGCAAGGGGAAAGAGCCGGGAAGAATAGATATTCCCTCGCCTTGCTTGATAAGCCTGCCGGAAGGCACCTCGGTCATATTATCTTTGAAAAAGTTTTTGACAACCGATAACTCTTCCTTAGACGGAGATTTTTCGGCTGTTTTGTAAAGGAATGTTGACAAAATATCCGAATTTTCTCTTCTTTTCATTAAAGCGACGTATTGCCCCTCGCCCTTTGATACGTGAGGATAAAAGCGTCTTGTAAGCTTGAGATCATATTTGCTTGAAAGATCAAGCCCGTCGTTTGTCACCTCTTTAAGCTCGCTCTTTACCTCGCAAAGCTCAAAGTCCAGGTGATTTTCAAGAAAATCAATAACGACCTCCTCGTTTTCCTCGGGTGAATAGGTGCACGTCGAATATAACAGATAGCCTCCCGCTTTGACCGTTTCGGCACAGTTGGAAAGTATCTCTTTTTGCCGCATAGCACAGGTAAGAACGTTTTCCTCGCTCCATTCCTCGACAGCCTCTCCGTATTTACGGAACATTCCTTCTCCGGAGCATGGAGCATCACAGACAACGACGTCAAATACTGCCGAGAACATTTCGGGGAAGCATTTTGTATCAAGTGAGGTAACTATTGCATTTTTTACACCCAAGCGTTCGAGGTTGCTGACAACGATCTTCGCTCTTTTCGGAACGTACTCGTTTGCGAAGACAAATCCCTCCTCACCTACTGCACAGGCGAGCTGAGAGGTCTTACCGCCGGGGGCTGAGCAGGTGTCAAGAACGAGCGAACCCTTAGGGATATCAAGGGCGTTCACGGTAGCCATTGCTCCCGGATCTTGCACGTATATCATACCGGCGTGATGCTCGGCAGTTCTGCCTATACCGTCGGTATTATCGGGAATAAATCCGTCGGGCGTGTAGGGGAGGGGAGCCAAATCATCGCTATGCGACGAAAGATAGTCGTCAACGGTCAGCTTCAGACGGTTCACCCTAATACCCTTTACCGGAGCATCCTCAAGAGAGGCTCTGAAATCGGCATATTCATTTTTCAGAATTTTTTTCATTCTCTCTTCAAATTTTTCCGGCAGCATAGTCACTCCAAAAGTATTTTACTGTGGTTATTATACTACAACCGACCGATAAAGTCAACCACTAAAAAAAATAAGCGTGCTCGACAAAAAACAGTTGCTTTTTCAATATTTGTATGATAAAATATAAAGTGATAAAATATTTAGTCGGAGGCGAAAAATGATCGTAGACTTAACGCACAATAAAATAATTGAGTCAACCATGACCGAGGCGTTCGCCCAAAGCTTTAAGAAGAATCTTATTCCTCTCCTGGTCGCAAAATACGGCGAGGAGATATCGCTCGTTCAGATGTACGAGGACTATATTGCCGACGGATTTGCCGTTTCGGGCGTATTCTTCTATCCCTTGACGCTCATCAACCGAGGCTCGGCTGTTACTCAATGGATAAAATGGGAGCTTACTAAGGGGAAATTCGATGAGAAGAGTCCCTATGCATTTCTCGGAGATTCCTTGGATTTCACGCTCGTTGACAAAGCACCCGGAGATCTTGCGGACAAGCTTGTCGGACGTGCAAGATTTGCCGAGGGCGGACTTGTTAAAATCAGAATTGAGATGATGGCGAGGGATATTACCTTCCTTTCGGGCAGATATTCTCAGACCTTTATTGACGAGATGGCACGTCAGCTTACTCCCGCTATCGAGGAGGCTATGTCGGTAAAGGGGGTTGCGGACAGCTCGCTTGAGTTGTGTCTTGTATTTTCTCCCGAGTCATATATGGAGCATACCTCGGAGAACGTTACATACCGCCGTCTTCTCATCACCGATAATTCGGGTGCTCCCAAGGATTTCTGGATCAAGTGGACAAGGTTGGACGGTGCTACCGCTTATAACGTGGCCGCTATTGTCAATTCTGCCAACGTTCTCTTTGAGATCGGTGAGGACGTCAACCAGAAGATAAGAGAAAAGGAATACAGATTCCTTCTTAATACCAAGGGTAAGGACAAGTATCATAACGCCATGGGAAGAAAGAATATTACCGATTGGCGAGATATAGTTAAGAGACTGGTTAAGCGAGGAGAGCTTCAGAAGGTTGAGGCGGAGCAGGTTATTTCCGAAGAGACAGAGGAGCTTACCCGTCAGCTTGCAAGCGTTGTTGCGGGCAGTGTAGGCGGAGCTGTCGGAAGTGATGAGGTAGTTGCCAGCAAGGAGAGCGACGAGGAGCTTCTCCGTGCGCTTGAATATGCGAGGTCTGTGCTTTCGGAGAAGGAGAATGCTGTCGAGGATGCCGAGACCGCGGCTGTGGAAGACGAGGCAGAAGAGGCAGAGATACCGGAGGATGAGGACTCCGAGGAGCTTAGCGAGCTTGAGGAATTCTATAAGGACAGTACCGAAGAGCCGGCGGCTCCGATAATTACCTTCGAATCGGACGAGGACAGGGAGGAGCTTGCACGTCAGGCAAGAGAGGCTCTTTCGGCTCTTCGGGCTACCGAGGTGAGCTTCGGTGACGAGGATATCTCCGATGAAGATGAGCCGGATTCCGATGAGGATGATTTTGATGAGCTTGACTCCGAGGAGGATGAAGAGGAGTCTGAAACTGCCGAGGTTGATGCGGCAGAGCTCGAAGAATCCGAGGTGGATTACTTGCACGAAGAAGCAAGCGGAATTTCCGGTGCTGTTGTCGTTCCCGAGGAGCCCTGCAAGGAGGAATACTGCGAGGGCGATTATTCTGAGATAGAGGACGAGGAGAGTCTGGAGGATGAGTCGGCTGAGCAGGCTACCGCAGAGCTTCTGGCAATTGACGGAATAGATGAGGCGGAATCCGATTATGAGGACGAGCCCGAAAAGATTGTTGAATCACCCAAGGCGGCTCCTGTGGTTGACGTTGCCGAGCTTGAAGCGAAGATACGTGCCGAGCTTGAGGCGAAGCTGAGGCTCGAGTATGAGATCGATGCGAGAAAGAGAGCCGAGGATGAGGCTGAAAGGCTCAGGCTTGAGAACGAGAAGCTTCAGGAGGCGGCGAGAAAGCAGGAGGAGCTTAAGGCTGAGCGTGAAAGAGCACGTGCCGAGGAGACCGAGAGGCTTAAGGCACAGATAGAGGCTCAGCTCAGAGCGGAGGCAAGAGAAAGAGAGCGTCTTGCGGATGCGGCAAGAGCTGCGGTAGAAGAGCAACGCCGTCTCGAGGAGGAAAAGGCGAGAATAGAGCGTATGCGTCTTGAGGAGGAAAGACGTGCCGAGGCTGAAAGGCAGGCACGTGAGCTTGAAGCAAGGAGAGCAGCCGAGGTTGACAGAATAACCAGAGAGACCGAGGCGAGAATACGTGCTGAATACGAGGCTAAGCGTGCCGAGCAGGCAAGGGAGGCAGACAAGACACGTACCGAAGAGGCTACCGTTAACAATTCCGCAGAGCAAAAGTCCGAGCAGACTTCAGAGGACGTAAGCCCGAACTATACTTACACTTCTAAAAACGTTAAGCTTCAGTTCAGAAGAAGCGTTGATCCTAATATTACAGCGAGAATTCACGAAATAATCAAGGCAACCCTAGACTACTACGGTAAGTCCAAGGTATACCTTAAGATCAGAGCTACCGTTCCCGACAGTCAGACCGTGGTGCTTGAATTTGTCAGGATCCCCATGGAGGAAATGGAGCTTTTAGGCAATATTATCAAGGTTCTCGGCAACAGCGGTCTTGGAATCGCAAAGGCAATAGTTGAATAATAAAGGTTCCGTCATATTTGACGGCACTGAAAAAGGGCGAAGTTACCACCGATGATAACTTCGCTCTGTTTTTGCATTTTTGCTTTAAATGGGATAAAATGCAAAATAAAATTTACATTTTAGCATTTTTCGTCTATGGAAATGGTTATGTAGGTTTTGCTTCCGTAGTAGCTTACGCTTCTTTTTGCATCTACTCCGAGGCTGACAAGACTGTCCACCGATCTTCTTACCGAGGATTTAAAGCTCTCGATGCCTTCGAGCCTGTCCTTTCCTCCGATCCGCTCGGGTGCGGTGCCCTCGTGAAGAAAATCAATGAGGGCTTCGCTTTTCTCTACGTTAAGCCGGTCTCTTATAATTTTATTAAGAGCGATATCAAGCTCCTTTCGTCCGTTCAACCTTAAAAGAGCTCTTGCGTGACGCTCGCTCAGCCCGGCGTTAAGGATAGCATCTCTGGTTTTGCCGTCGTATGCCAGAAGCCTTAGCTTGTTGGCAATGTAGGATTGGCTTACTCCAAGCTTTTTCGCCATTTCCGTTTGGGATAGCGAGCACATTTTAATCGTTCCGCGTAAAGCCTCTGCTTCCTCGAACATATTCATATTTTTATCCATCCTTTCTTTTTTGCTCTTTTCCCGAGCATTTCCGAAAACAGTATACAACAAAGGATCCGCATTTCGGCTCGTAATAGGTCGAAATGCGGATCCTGCGATAAATTAACCTTTGTTTTCGTTCTCGAGGTTTCTTATGTAGTGGAAAATGTACTGTTGAGCAACTCCTCGGTATTCACCGAGCGCTTCGTGATCGAGCTGTCCGTCAAAATACTCGTCTATTGCGCGCTTCATCCATACGTCAATGGGAAATGCTTCCAGATTGCCGAATCCGAAGAGCGCACAGCATGAAGCAACCTTGTCACCGACACCGAGTATTTTTTTGAGCTCGGAGAGAGTATGCTCGTAGCTCTTCTTTTCTGATATAGCACCGAGATCCGTTTCTCCCGACACAACTCTTTTTGCCGCATCGAGAAGATATTTATAACGGAAGCCGGGGCGAGAGGGAAGAAGCCCTTCGGGATTATCGAGTATCGACTCTGCGGTCGGAAAGGTGTAGCAGATGCCGCAGCCCTTACATTTTTCGACAGATAGCGGCTCGCCCGACGAAGGACAGACCGAAAGACCTGACGAAAGTGCAAGATTATCTCCGTATTCCGAGCAAATCGAGCGGATTATCTTCCTGATCCTTGGGATATTATTGTTCTGTGAGATTATGAAGGAAAACAGTGTTTCCCAAGGTTCCTGACGTAGAATACGTACTCCTTTTGCCGCATCTGCCGCCTTTTTTAGCCATTCGGAGTCGGTTCGGCTCTTTACGTCCTCTCTTATAGCACCGTAATCAACGTCGAGGGCGAAGTAGGGAACGATGATCGAATCAAACAGCTCGTCGGATACCGAATAGAACACCAGTCCGTCGGTGTCCTCCTGCCCCACGAAGACGAGAAGATCTCCGATTACAGTCATATATTCAATATAATTTCCGTCCCTGAAAAGCTCCTCGTAGCGAAATGCCTGACCACAGGTCAGAGTATCGGTGAGCGAATAATCCGAGAGCCCTGAAACGATAATTGCTTCTCTTTCTCTGTGAACGCCTCTTTTTTTCTGAAACATTGTCCGAACCTCTTGAAAAATCTGTTTTGATATTGTATAATATTGTTGACAAATTATATTTATATATATTTTAACATATTTTTTGCTTTATTGCAATACCCGACGGTTCGGGATTTCATAAAAAAACAGGAGATTGCCGTGGAACAGATCTATACAATACCCGTTAACGAGGCCTTTGACCAGGTAATAGAAAAGCCGGAGTGCGGCTGTCCATTCTGCGTGCTTTACAAAAAGCTGCAGCGTGATGAGATAGACATTATTCTCGGAGCATCGATGATGGAGCCGGATATCAGAATAAGAACTAACGAGGAGGGCTTCTGCCTCGACCATTACAATATAATGCTTGGGAAGAAGCGTATGCTCGGAATGGGACTTATGCTCGAGAGCCATCTTGACGAGGTGAAAAAAAGAATAGACGGCAAATCTATTCTCGGTAACAAGAGAGCGGCTGCGATCGCATCTCTTTCGGAGCTTGAGGATAGCTGCTACGTCTGCGGCAGGATAAAGAAAAATCTTGATGCTATGACGGCTACGGCAGTTTACCTTTGGGAAAGCGATATCGAGTTCCCGAAGAAGTTTTCGAAGGTGCCGTATTTCTGTCTCCCTCATTACAGGGCTATGATCGATTACGCATCTAAAAAAATGAACAAGCGTAAGTTTGCAGATTTCTACGACGTGGCACACGGTATAGTTAAGGCATATGCAGATACCCTTCGCTCCGACGTGAGCTGGTTCTGCAAAAAGTTTGATTACCGTTATGACGAGGAGCCGTGGTACAATTCCAAGGACTCGGTGCAAAGAACGATAAAATTCCTTTCGGGCGATCCGAAGGATGAGTAGTGAAAGAAAGGAAACAAGCCTATGATTATAGAAAAGATCATCATAAAGAGCTTCGGTCTTATTACCGATATGACCTTGGAATTTTCCGAGAAGGTAAACGTGATCGAGGGACAGAATGAGGCGGGCAAGAGTACTATCGCCGCCTTCATCAAATATATGCTCTACGGCTTTGACGAATCGGAGGCCGAGGGTACCCGTGAAAGGCAGAAGAGGATCAGCTGGGAAACCGGAACTGCTCAGGGATCTATGTACGTAAGAGTTAAGGATAAGCGTTTCCTCATCACCCGTTCCACTACTCCTACCGATAACACTGCAAGAACCACCTTCAAGGAAGAGGCATCTATTATTGATCTTGAAACCGGTGCGCCCGCCTTCGGCAAGCTTAACGCAGGTGACGTTTTCTTCGGAGTGGACAGGGATCTCTTCGATAACACCGCCTTCATCGGTCAGATAGGAGACACCTCTATTAACGAGGGCTCGGTTAAGGAATCAATAGAGAATATACTTTTCTCCGGCTCGGAGCGTATCAATAACCAAAGAGCTGCCGAAAAGGTAAAGGAGAAGATGCACTCTCTTCTTCACGAGAGCGGAAGCGGAGGAGCTATTATAGATCTTCTTAAGAGAGAGGATTCCTTGCGTGAGCGTCTTGAGGCGTGCGAGGAGGATAACAAGCTTATTCTCGAGAGGGAGGCGGAGCTTCATAAGATACGTAAACGCCGTACCGATGCAGAGGATAAGCAGGCTAAGCTCCATGAGCTTAACAGCTGTTATTCAAACGTAATGGTCATTCAGACCTTCGATCAGCTCCATGCCCTTGAGGAGGAGTGCGAGGCTAAGACAGAGGCGTACAATAACTTTATTTATGAGAATACAAAGGCTGATTTCGTTCCCGATGAGAAGTATCTCACAGCTCTTGCGGTATCCAGAAAGGGCGTGAACGAATCCTATCATACCCTCGGCGATGCTCAGGAGACCTATTCGAGAGAAAAGCGTGCCGTTGGAATTACCAAGGAAATTGAGAGCTCGATCGCTCTTGCTGAGGAGCTGGGCGGTGACAAGGTTATCATCGGAAAGGCGGCAGGTGCGGCTAAGAAGAAGCTTGCACTCCTCATTTCTTCGGTTGCCGCTCTTCTTGTAGCGGTTGGTGTCGGAGTGTTTGAAATAGCGACTGCGGCGGTTTCGTCAATGACGTTGCTTAAGGTTCTTTTGGGCATTCTTGGCGGTGTATCGCTCGTTGGCGCGGTGGCTATGGTATTCTTCTTCCTTAAGGCAGATAAGGAGCTTAAGGCGATCTGCTCGAGATTCGGAACGTCCGGTCTTGAGGATCTCAGAGGCAAGCTTTCGGTTATTACCGAGGCTCGTACCAAGAGAGATGCTATGGCGGAGTCACAGGAAAATGCCAGAATTGCGGTTGAGCGTGCCCGTGAGCGTTATGAGGAAGCCAAGAAGACACTTACCGAGCTTATTCTTAAGTGGGGCGAGGAGCCTCCTTCCTCCGAGCTGTCTGCATTCCTTGACGATCTCGAAGAAAGAGTAAGGGCGTTTATAGAAAAGAAGAACGAGCTTTACGACGAGAAGACGGGTATTGAAATTACCGTAAGAGAAATACGAAGGACTCTCTCCGATAAGAGCGAGGTTGACGTAAGAGCTCAGGTATCTCCCTTGAAGAGAAAGGCTCTTTCGGGAGTTGACCACGATGAGATCATAAGCGGAATTGCCGATGCAAGGGCTAAGATAGAGGAGGAGGACCGTCTTGCCTTTGACGTAGAAAATGAGCTTTCGCTTCTTAAGAGCAGAGCGGGTGATCCCGGAGAGTATTATTCGAGAATACGCTCGGTTACCGAAAGACGCGATGAGCTTCGCAGAAAGCACAAGGCTTACTTCATAGCTCATGATGCTATCGTAAATGCTTCCGATAATCTCAGATCGGGAATATCTCCGAGGCTTGGCGAATACGCCACCCGAATGATGGAGGTAATGACAGATAAGAAGTATTCTTCCTTTGACGTTTCCGACGGTCTTAAGGTATCCTTTGTCGATCCTACGGGTGAGAAAAAGTCGGTGGACTTCCTTTCCGGCGGAACAAGGGATATGGCTTATATTGCGGTAAGATGCGCTCTTATTGATATGCTGTATACCGAGAAGCCTCCCGTATGCTTTGACGAGAGCTTTGCTCATCAGGATAACGTCAGAGCACGCTCGATGATGCGTGCGATAAAGCAGCTTTCCGACGAGGGATGCCAGAGCTTTATCTTTACCTGCCGAGGAAGAGAGGCTGCTCTTGCCGGCGAGATAATCAAGGGTGCGGGAGTGTATAAGCTTTCGGTCATTGAGGAAGATCGCTTTTAAATCAATATAAACGGAGTGACGTATGGCTAAGAAAAAAATTCTTCTCATCGGAAGTGCCAATATGGACTTCTCGATGAACGTATATAAGGTACCCGAGGCGGGCGAGACCGTTCTCGATGACGGTGGAGTTGCCTATACTCCGGGCGGTAAGGGTGCCAACAGTGCGGTCGCTTTTCATAAGCTTGGAGCCGAATGTGTTTTCTGTACTAAGCTGGGTGCCGATATTCACGGACAGAAGCTGTATAATTACTACAAGGAAATGGGCATCAATACCTCATATATCAAGGTGGATCACGATCATCCAACAGGACTTAGCGTGGTCATCAAAGAGGCTGACGGACAGAATAGGATAATCGTTTATCCCGGAGCTAATTCCAACATTACCACCGAGGGAGTTCTTGAGGCTTTCGAGTGCTGTCCCGATGCGGTATATCTAGGCTTTGAGATTCCGTTCTCGGTGGCCCTTTCCGCGGCAAAGATCGCAGCGGCGAGAAAGATACCTATCTTTATCGATCCTGCTCCCGCAGACAAGGACTATTCGCTTGACAATCTTCCGGAGGTGGAGGTGTTTTCTCCCAACGAAACGGAGACCTTTGAGTATACCGGCATTATGCCCACTAATATGGAAAACTGCCTCAGAGCATCGCTCGCTCTGTCGAGAAGGGTTAAGGCAAAGTACATAGTTATCAAGCAGGGAGGGAAGGGTGCATTCCTCTACGACGGAAAGCGTTATACCACGTTCCCCGCGGTGAGAGTGGATAAGGTTGTGGACACAACCGCGGCGGGCGACGCCTTTACTGCCGCTCTTACGCTTGAATATCTCAGATGCGGAGATATCAGAGAAGCGATCAAGTTCGCAAACGTTGCGGGCGCTCTCACGGTTTCGAGGGTTGGAGCCTCGGTTGCCGTTCCTACCGAAGAGGAAATAAGGATGTTTATGTCCTCTCGCTGATCGCTTAGAATTCAGACCTATTGAAAGGAGGAGCTTATGAATTATCTTTTAAAGGAAATGAGCTTTCCGTCGAGTGACGGTAAAAGCACTATACACGCAGAGGTCTACGAGCCGGCAGACGGAAAGGTCAGAGGTGTAGTTCAGATTTCACACGGTATGATCGATTTTGTCGGAAGATATGAGGTACTTGCCGAGTACCTTACCGGTAAGGGCTTTGTTGTTGCCGGTAATGATCATCTCGGACACGGCGGATCCGTAAAGGATGCGGCAGACTTTGGGTATTTTGCAAAAAAAGACGGCTATAAGCTGGTGGTCGATGACCTTTACCGAATGAACAGAATACTTAAGGAGGAGTATAAGGACGTTCCGATCTGTATGCTCGGTCATAGCATGGGCTCCTTCATGGCAAGACTTTACGCTGTGAAATATCCCGAGTCTATATCGGGTATAATAATTCACGGTACGGGAGGTAAGAATCCTCTTCTCACCCTTGGCAAGGCGGCGATAGGTTTTTTGCGTCTTATATTCGGAGACAGACATCGTTCAAAGCTTGTGACGGTTCTTGCCTTCGGCTCATACAATTCAACCTTCCCGAAGGAGGAGGGTGTTAATGCATGGCTTTCCAGAGATCTTTCAAAGGTCAACGGAAGAGGAAATGATCCCAGAACCAATTTCCTGTTTACTCTCTCGGCTTACAAAGATCTGTTTTGTGCTCTCGGTGAGTGCAACTGTGAGAATTGGTATTCCTCCTATCCCATTTATTTGCCTACGCTTATAATGAGCGGAGAATCCGATCCGGTAGGCAATTACGGCAAGGGGACAAGAGAGGTTTATGACGGTCTTTCGGGTGCGGGGGTGCTAAATCTTCGTCTTAAGATGTACGAGGGCGCAAGGCATGAGCTGTTCAACGAAACTAACTGCTACGAGGTGTTTGACGACATTTACGCTTGGCTTTGCTCTTCATTGGTGGCGAAATGACCTTTGCACTGGCAGTAACAGGACCTACCGCTTCTGGCAAGACGGCGATCTCACTTGATCTTGCGGAGCGATTCAATGCTGAAATAATAAGCTGTGATTCGATGCAGGTTTATAAAAAAATGGATATCGGCACGGCAAAGGCGACTGCTAGAGAGCAGGCAAGGGCGCCTCATCATCTCATTGATTTTCTTTCCCCCGATGAGAGCTTTTCTGCGGAGAGCTACCGCAGTATGGCAATTCCCCTGGTAAAGGAAATAAGCAGTCGAGGCCGATTGCCTATGTTCGTCGGAGGAACGGGACTTTATATCGACTCGGTAATACGAGGGGGCGAGGCCTCTTCTCCCGAGAGCGATCCGGAGTACAGAGAGTGTATGCTCGCTTTGGCAAATGAACCGGATGGGATCGACAGACTGTGGGAAAGGCTGAATTCCGTTGATCCGGATTCGGCGGAAAAGATTCATAAGAATAACGTAAAAAGAGTGATCAGAGCCCTGGAGATCTTTGATAAAACGGGCAAGACCAAGACCGAGCTTGACAGAGAGACAAAGCACTGTGTTTCGGATGTGCGGGTAGGGATGATCACATTGGATTTTCATAACAGAGATAATTTATATAAGCGTGTAGATGCCCGTGTAGATGCTATGCTCGGCGAAGGACTTCTCGAGGAGGTTCGGTCGCTTTATTCCGAGGGGCTCTTAGATGGGAAAAATACGGCATCGCAGGCGATAGGATATAAGGAGCTTTTGTCGTTTATTCGTGGCGAGAAGGAGCTTTCCGATTCCTTAGAGGAGCTTAAGCTTGCCACAAGAAGGTATGCAAAGCGTCAGCTCACCTGGTTCCGTCACGAGACGGATGCTGTCAGACTGTATCTTGACAGCGAGGATGGAATTATGCGTCCGTATGCACAAATAATAGAAGAGGCTACTTCGATAGCCGAAGATTTAATTAAACATAATATGCAATTTTGCTGTGAAAGGTAAATAAATGTTAGCAAACGAACTTAAAGAACTTTTAAAATCTGGTGCGCTTCGTGCGTACGCATCGCTTTATTCTGACGTGAATAAGCAGAGCGAAAGGCTTATCTCGGCGATCGAATCCTTCGAGGAACGTTTTGGCAAGGGAAGGGATATATCGATATTCTCTGTTCCCGGAAGAAGCGAGATCGTTGGAAACCACACCGACCATAACAGAGGAAAGGTGCTTGCGGGTGCCATTGACAGAGACATTATCGCAATTGCCGCAAAGAACGACGATGGAGTTATTAATTTTCATTCCGAGGGATATGAGCCGGATGCCGTTTGCCTCAAAGACGTTTGTTCTCCGGATAACTTTGAGAAATTTACCTCTTCGGCTTTAATTGCAGGACTCGCCCGCGGATTTTCGGATTCCGGCTATGAGATAGGCGGTTTTGATGCCTATTCCAATACCGAGGTGCTTAAGGGCAGCGGAATTTCCTCCTCGGCGGCATTCGAGGTAATGATAGGTAACATACTTAACCATCTTTATAACGGCGGCAAGGTAGATAACAAGGAGATCGCTAAGCTTTCTCAGTATTCCGAGAACGTTTTCTTTGGAAAGCCCTCGGGACTTATGGATCAGATGGCGTGTGCGGTCGGCGGTTTTGTTTTCATTGATTTTGCAGATCCGAAGGCACCGGTGGTTGAGCCCATTGAGTTTTCTCTTCGTGATGCGGGATACTCGCTTTGCATAGTGAATACCGGAGGAAACCATGCCGATCTTAACGAGGATTACGCCTCTGTTCCCACTGAGATGAAGGCTGTTGCTAAGGCACTTGGACAGGACGTGCTTTGCAATATCGGTGAAGAGGATATAGTTAAGAATATTGGTACTCTTCGCTCGTCTTTGGGTGACAGAGCCACTATGAGAGCACTTCATTTTGTCAGGGAAAATAAGAGGGTAGAATCGGCAAAGAAGGCGCTGCTTTCGGGAGATCTTTCCTGCTTCTTGAAGGTTGTTTCGGAGTCGGGCAGATCCTCTTTTGAGTACTTGCAGAACGTATATACAAATAAAAACGTGGGTGAACAGGGGCTTTCTCTTGCCCTTTGCCTTACCGACGGATATCTCGAGGGAGAGCCTGCGGCATTCAGAGTTCATGGCGGAGGATTCGCAGGAACCATTCAGGTATTTATTAAGACAGAACAGCTCCCTCTATACGTCGAGTATATTGATTCTTGCTTCGGTGCGGGTGCTGCCGCAGCTTTGAACATAAGACCTCTCGGTGCTGTAAAGCTTTTTTGAGAAAATAACAGAAGTCCGAGTTATTGGACACATATAATGATAGAATAGAGTCACAACAAAGAAAAGGAGATTTCAAAAATGGCAGTTAAGAAAAAGACGGCAGAGAAGGACATAAGTCCCGTCTCGGACAAGAAGGCCGCACTTGAAACGGTTATGCAGAGAATTGAGAAGGAGTGTGGCAAGGGCTCTATCATGCGTCTTGGCGAGAATGCGGCTATGAACGTTTCCGCAGTTTCCACCGGCTCACTTTCTCTTGACTTCGCACTCGGAATCGGAGGTATTCCCAGAGGAAGAATCACCGAGATATACGGCCCCGAGTCTTCGGGTAAGACTACTATTGCCCTTCACGTAATAGCTGAGGTTCAGAAGCAGGGCGGAGAGGCTGCGTTCATTGATGCGGAGCACGCTCTTGATCCGGTTTACGCAAAGAAGCTGGGAGTAGATATAAACAATCTTCTTGTGTCTCAGCCCGATTGCGGTGAGCAGGGACTTGAGATAGCAGAAACTCTTGTTAATTCGGGAGCTATTGATATTATAGTTATCGACTCGGTTGCCGCTCTTGTTCCACGTCAGGAGATCGAGGGAGATATGGGTGCATCCCACGTTGGAATTCAGGCACGACTGATGTCTCAGGCGATGAGAAAGCTTTCGGGTGCAATTGCAAAATCCAACTGTATAGTGATCTTCACAAACCAGCTTCGTGAGAAGGTTGGCGTTATGTATGGCAACCCTGAGGTTACAACGGGTGGTAAGGCACTTAAGTTCTACGCTTCTGTGCGTATCGACGTTCGCCGTGTTGAGTCGCTGAAGAACGGCAGTGAGGTATATGGCTCTCATACCAGATGTAAGGTAGTAAAGAACAAGGTTGCTCCGCCCTTCAAGGTTGCGGAATTTGACATTCTTTACGGCTCGGGTATTTCCAAATCCTCCGAGATAATCGATATGGCTATCCAGCTCGGAATAATCGAGAAGAGCGGTGCGTGGTTCTACTTTGACGGTGAAAGACTTGGACAGGGTAAGGACAACGTGCGTAAGTTTATCGAGTCCGACAAGGAATTCATGGATAAGCTTGAGAAGCTTGTTCGTGACAAGGTTTCCTCCGGCGAGCTTGACGAGGACGGTGCGATTGCTGACGAGGACGAGTTCGAGATCAAGGACTTCGATGAGGGCGATCTTTAATTCCCATGCCGATTCTTGAATACATAAGAATATCCAAGGATAAAAAACTCCTCCTTCTCGGTATAGCCGAGGAGGAGCGTTCCCGTTATACGGTCGGAGAGCGGTTTTATTTGTCAATAGGCTCTCCGAGAGCTCGGGATATAATTTCGGATTCCGATCTTGATTTGATAAAAAAAGAGGACGAGCGGGTGCGGGCGACAAGAAAGGCTTTATCCCTTCTTTCCTTTGCCGATAATAATGAAAAGGGGCTTGCTTTAAAGCTTATAAGATCGGGATTTTGCAGAGAGCTTGCCGAGGGGGTAGCCAGGGAAATGGTGAATCTCGGGTATATTGACGAGAGCCGCCAGCTCAGGCGATTGGTGCTTCGGGAGGCTAATATTAATCTGTCGGGATACTCAAAGTTTCTTCCCAAGCTGATATCCAAGGGATTTTCGGCGGAGGATATAAGAGAAGCGACACGTGCGCTCGTAGATGAGGGCGAGATAGACTTCAAGGAAAACGCAAAAAGGCTGATTGAAAAAAAGCTCGGCAGCGGTGCGACAGCAGAGGAAAAGAAAAAAATACTCTATAAGAACGGTTATAAAATATGATTAAAAGATTTGCAAGCTATTATAAGCCGCACCTTCCTCTATTCACGCTTGATATGATTTCTGCTCTTATCGTGGCGGTCTGCAACCTGGTGTATCCCACCATTGCAAGGGGGATAATCGGCGGATTTGAGACCGGAGAGGGATCTGCTGAGTCGGTAATGCTTGGCGCGGGAATTCTTGCGGCGGTATACGTTATCAAGGCGTTTTTCCAATATATTGTAGGATATTACGGTCATCTCGTAGGCGTTAGAATGCAGGCGGATATGCGACGGGATCTGTTCGAAAAATACGAAAGACTTCCGTTTTCGTATTTCGATGAAAATAAGACGGGAGATCTCATAACAAGGCTTACAAACGATCTTTGGGAGGTGTCCGAGCTTGCTCATCACGGCCCTGAGAATATTTTTCTTGCGGTGCTGATGTTTGTCGGCTCCTTCTTCATACTTGCAGGCATCAATCTGACACTTACGCTGATAATGTTCGCAATAATTCCGTTTATAATCCTATTTACCGTGCTTTCAAGAAGAAGTATGCGTCGGGCTTTTAAAAATTCAAGGCTTCAGATGTCGGAGATCAATTCCTCTCTTGAAAATTCTGTCAGCGGTGTCAGAGAAACGAAGGCGTACGCTCAAGAGCAGTACGAGATCTGCAAATTCAAGGGAACCAATAAGCTGTTTGAAAAATACAGAGGCGACGCAATGCGTTCGCTTGGCCTTTTCGACTCTGTGATGCAGTTCCTTTCCGATCTTTTGTACCTTATTATAATACTTATAGGCGGACTGTTTCTTTATAAGGGAGAGATCCTTGCATCGGAGTTTACTGCTTTTATACTTTACATTTCTATGTTCTTAAATCCGATTCAGCGTTTTGTTGCCTTGTTCCAGCAGCTCCAGGAGGGAATGAGCGGATTTTCGAGATTTTCGGAGATCATGGATGCAGAGGAGGAGTGTGACGGCGGAACGGTCGTTCTTTCCGAGGTCAGAGGAGATCTTAGATTTGAAAACGTATCCTTTGGATATTCTATCGAGGGAGATGACGAAAGAAAGCTGGTAATTAAAGGTCTTGATCTTGACATAAAGCAGGGCGAAACGCTGGCACTGGTCGGTCCTTCCGGTGGAGGAAAGAGTACTCTTTGTCATCTTATCCCAAGGTTTTACGAGATAAATGAGGGAAGAATAACTCTTGACGGTATAGATACGAAAGATATCAGGCTGGAGAGCTTGAGAAGAAATATCGGAATAGTTTCGCAGACTGTTTTTCTCTTTGACGGTACTGTGAGAGATAATATCGCATACGGTGCCGAGGGGGCTTCTGATGAGGAGATAATTGCTGCCGCAAAGAAGGCGAACATCCATGATTACGTGACTACACTTGAGGATGGATATAATACCCGTGTCGGTGAGCGAGGAGTTAAGCTTTCCGGTGGTCAGCGTCAGAGAATAGCAATTGCAAGAGTGTTCTTGAAGAACCCTAAGCTTCTTATTCTTGACGAGGCGACAAGTGCTCTTGATAACGCAACCGAGATGCAAATTCAGGCGGCACTCGAGAAGCTTGCTGTCGGAAGGACGGTTATAGTGGTAGCCCACAGACTTTCAACGGTTAAGAACGCAGACAGAATAGTAGTTTTGGATAAGGAAGGAATAATTGAGTCCGGAACTCACGAGAGCCTTATGGAAAAGAACGGCGAATATTCTAAGCTGTATAAATATCAATTCAGACAATAATATATTATAAGCAAATAATTATTTACATAAATAAGAAAAATGCAGGAAATCAATAGTTTTAGAAAAGGGGTAAGGGATGGGATCCCGATTTGCCTTGGATACATTTCCGTTGCCTTTGCCTTTGGCATACTTGCTACGGGCTCAGGTCTTTCGGTTGCCGAGGCGGTGCTTATCTCAGCCTTTAACGTTACCTCAGCGGGGCAGCTTGCCGCTATTCCGATAATAGCTTTGGGCGGCGGTTTTTTTGAGCTTGCCCTAACGCAATTGGTTATAAATATGCGATATGCACTTATGTCGGTTTCGCTTTCTCAGAAGCTTGGTAGAAGTGTAAGATTGCCCGACAGGTTTGCGGTTTCATTCGTCAATACCGACGAGGTGTTTGCGGTTGCAATGTCCAACATGGGATTTGTTGGGAGAAGATATCTTTACGGCTTGATTCTGACTCCGTTTCTCGGTTGGACCTCGGGAACGCTCTTTGGGGCTCTTGCAGGGAATATTCTGCCGGAGCTTGTTGTTTCAGCGTTGGGTATTGCTCTTTATGCGATGTTTATTGCGATAGTAATACCGGCATCGCGCTCGGATAAAAGAGTTGCTCTTTGCGCGCTGGTTGCCGTCAGCCTTTCGTGTATTCTTTATTTTACTCCCGTGCTTAGGGATATCCCTTCGGGATTTGCTATTATAATTTCAGCAGTCCTTGCAAGCCTTGTGTTTGCAATTGTCGCACCGATCAAGGAGGACGAAAACGAGGACAAGGATGTCAATCTCACCATCGGAGAGGAGTATGCCGATGTTTGATTTTGTTCCGAATTTCTTCCTTTATTTATTAATAATGGCGGGAGTTACATATCTTGTCAGGATGCTTCCCCTGGTGCTCTGCCGAGGCAGGATAAACAATCGCTTTATCAGATCCTTCCTTTATTATATCCCTTACGCAGTCCTTTCGGTAATGACTATTCCCGGAATATTATTCTCAACGGGACATATAATTTCCGCTGTTGTCGGCACCGCCGTCGCCTTGATTCTTTCCTATAACAGAAAAAGCCTTATAGTGGTTGCATCCCTTGCCGCTCTGGCAGTGCTGATATCGGAAATCGCGATAGGCTTTGTACCGATGGCGATATAATTCCTACAATGCTTTATCTTAAAAGTGAAAAAAATAACGACTCGGAAATGTGTTATCCTTAACGGAGAACACACATTTCCGAGTCGTTATTTTTTTAGGAAATAATCCTTTTATAAAAATTTCTTTAGGAAATTACGCATTCGCGAGCCCTTTTTGAAGAGGATAAGTCCGATACGGTAAAGTATAGCATTGTGAAGAAGCCTTTGCTTGAAGCTTATCACAAAGTGGGGAATTATAACCTCGGACTTTGTTTTGTCGTTTGTGACTTTATTGATTCCTCTGAGATATTCCACCGATCTTGCCGTATATTTGTCTTTTTTAGAATAGGCACATCGAGTAGGCTTTTCTGAATCGTATACGGAAAGAAGAGCCGAATCCACTTCCTTGAAATTATCTCCGAGAAGAGCTTTGTTTTCGTAGCAGGAGCCATCGCGAGCGGTCGAAAGTGAAAGATTTTTTGTTCCGTATTTTTCCCGAATATAGTCGAACAACTCGGTATATCCCGAGGCCTTTGCCAAGGAATAATGTGCTCTTGACATAAGAGCCGCCCATTCGTCTATACAGTGAAGTATTTGCTCTTTTCTTTGGTTTTCACCTATGCCTTTTCGCATTATCTCAAAAGTTTGTGCCATCGAATCGATCTGTCTGCGAAGTTTTTCCTCGTTTGCGGCAACAACCGTCTGATTTTGATGTATTCTGTAAAAATAGTAGCCCGTGTGAAGGTTTACTACCCTAAGAGCCGATTTCCAAATGAAAAAGTTGAGTGCAGCATCCTCGGAATAAGAGGAACGCTCGTTAAATCCGAAGGAATCGAGAGTCGCAAAGGATGAACGCAAGAGCTCGGTGCGGTAGAGCTTATTCCAAAGCACGAAAAACGAATGCTGTCTTCCCTCGTTTTTTACAAAATAAAACAAGGTATCGTCATTGCCAATGTCAATGTCGGAGCATATGGTTTCATCGTTTTTTGCATAATAGCGTGCTCGGTGCGTTTGCGTTGCCCAGTCGTTGATAACCACGTCGGCACCGAGCTTTTCCGCCTCCAGTAGCATGGGGAGATAATAATTAAAGGAAACGGTGTCATCGGAATCGCAGTAGATCGAGTAGTCGCCAAGTGCCATTTCCGCACCTGTTCTGCGAGCCGAATATATTCCGCGGTTCTCGGTTTTTTTAACTCTTACTCCATAGTATTTGACGAGCTCGGAATAATCCTCTGTCGAGCCGTCGTCAACCATGCATATCTCATAATCGGAGCCCAAAGATTTCACCGTGGACGAGGTGATGCTTTCAAGGCACTCGCCAAGGTAGCTTTTAGGCGTATTGTAGACGCAAATAATAATTGAAAGCTTCATCAGATTTATCTTGCTGCTTTCTAAAATTACTTAATTCCGAAGAATTCTTGACTTTCGAGTTTAAGGATTGAGTTAAATACTCGCTTTGCGTTGTTTTTATCCTTAAAGACGAAGAAGTTGTTTATACGCTTTAAGTACATTTTCTTAATTTGACAGTCGTTATTCATATACTCGATAATGCAATTTACAGTATCATCAAGCGTGTAAACAACGTCTCCCAAACCGTCTTTTTCGTGATCATAATAACCGGTTGCACTATATGCATTGGACGGATGATCATAATCGAAAAGGGTGTAAATTATCGGTTTGTTCAAATAGGCAAAATCAAAGACCAGAGAAGAGTAGTCTGTAACCATGAGTGCACTCTTTGCGTAAACCTCTTTAAAACTGGTGCCATACCCAAGAACCTTAATTTCGGGGTTGACTTCAAATTTTTCCTTGTGAGGGAATAATATGGGGTGCGGAAGAAATTGTATTTTATATCCTTTCTTTTTTGCGGCAGACATAAGTCTTTCGTCTGTCAAAAGAGCCTTAAAGAATTGATAATACAAGCTGTCGTCAAAATCGTTGGATAAGGAGTAAGTATCGGTTCGAGGATCCATGACTCCGCATAAATTATATCTCCACGTTGGTGCAATCGTAATAAGCTTTTCTGTCTGCGAATAAAGTCCGTCGTACCGTGACATTCCACACAACTGTATTGATTTAGCATTATAGCCATAGTTACCGTTGATGATGCTTTCTTGTTCGTCACGCGAGGATGTTACAAACATATCGATATTCATATTTCCTCTGTTAAGAACTCTTGATTGATCGGATTTTATGATACCATGCTGGAGGAAAATGAAATTGTTATTGCAGATCGCATCAGCCATATATTTGTGGTATATGCCGAGAGGTTTCCTGAAATCGTCGTGAGTGTGCGCTGATACTAGGTAGGTGGCAAACATGGAGAGTATCTTGTGTTTGTATGACAAATAGTCAATGCATTTTCCATGCTTCTTCATGGCTTTGCAGTCTTTGCTGGACTTACTTATTACGAAATAACATTTGTCCTTCTTTCGCTTGTTTTTTGTCAAATAGCGGAAGAAGAATTCACCATTATCATCGGCTCTGTCTGCTTTATCAGATACTAGCCATATTGTTTTTTTCTTGTATATCGGGGCCAAAAGCTTGAACAACAGTCTGTGAACTAATATCTTAAGCTTATTGTCCGAGGTCTTTTTGAAGATCGATTTGATGTAACGTGCTTCACATGTAATCGGAGAATAAATCTTCTTCTTATCAAACCTAATGGTATTTTTGTAGTAACTCAAGACAAAATCATCTATGAAATAATAGTTGCCGCTATAATCACTATTCATAGGGAATTTGTCTATTGTAGACATAGCTGCTTTTATTCTCTCGTTTTCATTTTGATAGTAGAATGAGAGCGCAGAATAGAAGGGAATATCGCTAAGCTTGAATTTTACGCTGAAGTATTTTTTTACGTACAGCACATCTTTATGGATGTAGTTGGTTATTTGTTGATCTAACAGTTTGACCTTGACGGGGACATTTGTTCCAAATGTTGCACACAGTGTGAATTGACTCTTATGCAGAATATCGTTATAATCACCGATAAATTCTACCGTTCCGTCTGAATAACGCTTAAGTTCTATTAAGTGAACCGTAGGCGGATAGTTTACAAAAAGATCTGTATCTACTTTGGATTCAAGATTGGCAATACCTTTGGAATACTTCTTCCTGAGAATATATATTTTTTCGGTTATCGGAAGGTTGGGAAGAGTTGTTATAATGCTATAATCAAATCTTACAAAAGCATCTATAAGAACCTTGTAAAACTCATCAAGCTCCTCGTCATTAAACATTCCCTTGGTTTTGTTCCTTACAATCATTCGCCATTGAAGATCGGCTGCCAGAGCGAATTGATAAAACCTGGGTATTGTTCCGTAGTTTTCTAAAGCATAGTCAAGCATATCCATGGTAATACGCTTTATAGAGTGAGTATACCAGCTTGGTTTCTTTTGTCCCTGCTGTATCAAGGATTCCTGTGTGTCGGTTTTGACATGCTGACGGTACAGATAAGTGCATCCTGCGACTAAGCCCAGCTTCTTTTTCTGCAGAAGTATCTTATTTGCGACCATTAAATCCTCGCCGTTTATTATGGTAGGATCAAACTTGAAGAAATGTTTGTTACGTGCATGGCAGAACACTGTGGCAACGCTTGATATAGTACATCTCCATTCTTCTTCAAGATCTACAACTCTGCTTTTGTTTTTAATAAACGTATTTCGCTTGCTGTGAACTACGTTATTTACATCGTTATTATAGAAAAGATCAAGAGGTATGGCAACCATATCGACCTCTTCTTCGTGCTCTTCAAAAAAGTTCCATACAAGAGAAAGTGTATTAGGGGTAAGAAGGTCGTCTGAGTCCGTACAGTTTATGTACTTTCCTTCAACGTACTTCATTGCAGTATTTCTAGGTTCTGATGCGTTTCCGCTATTCTGAGGTAATTGTTTTGCTATGATATTATTAGGGTAGAGCTTGGCATACTGTTGACATATTTCAAAGGAATTATCTTTTGAACAATCATCAACTAAAATAAGCTGTACATTTTCTTCAAATCCGATATCTTGACAAATAATACTTTTGATCGTATCCTCTACGTAATTACCTACGTTGTATACGGCACAAATTATCGAGAATTTGAATTTGTATTTAGAATTAGTTTCTGTATTCTTGGCAAAATCGTTTTTCATTGCTGAGTAGTATCTCCTTGAAAGTTAAAATCTATAGGAAGAGTCTTATCTCTTAAAAAAAGTTCATATTCATCACAGATTTTATTGACATCACTGCCAAAGGCTATTTGCTTTCCTTTATCTAACCAAAGAACCTTGTTACACATGGAGCGTACCTGTCCTATGGAGTGTGACACGAGGATAGTAGTAGCACCGCCGTTAATGATCGATTTCATCTTTTCCTCGCTTTTGGTGCGGAAGGCGCCGTCACCAACCGAAAGCACCTCATCGAGGATAAGAATATCCGGATTGACCAATGATGCGATAGAGAAGGCAAGTCTCGATTTCATACCGGAGGAAAGCTGCTTGAATGGCCTGTCCTGGAAGTCCTGAAGCTCGGCAAATTCAATAATACTTTCGTAGGTATCGTCCATGAATTTTTTAGTATATCCGAGCATTGCACCTCTGAGATAGGTATTTTCCTTAACGGTCAGGTCGCCGTCGAATCCCGAGCCAAGCTCGAGAAGTGCTGCGATCTTTCCGTTGCATTCAACTCTTCCGACGGTGGGAACCATTATGCCGGATATTGCCTTAAGGAGCGTAGATTTTCCGGCTCCGTTTGTACCGATAATTCCCAGCATATCGCCGCGGTTAATTGTGAAGGTAACGTGCCTGTCAGCCCAGAACTCGTTGACCTTGTAATTGCGGGTTATCTTTCTTATAAGCCATTCCTTAATTCCTATTTCCTTGAAGTCTCCGGTAATATAGCGAATAGAAACGTCGTAACAGGCGAGAATAGGTGAGTTGTTGTTCTGTTCCATTTTTTCGCCTCCTATACGTAATAAAGGAATTTGTGATTAAACTTCTTATACATGAACGCACCAACACAAAACGCAAGGAGTGCGTATCCGATAGCAAGAAGATTGAACTGAATAGAGGGCAAAGAATTATCTATAACGATTAGTCTAAAGTATTTGATGTAAACGTAAACCGGATTTAGCAGGAATAACTTTTGAACTCCTGCGGGGAAGCTATCTACGGTATAGAATATCGCCGAAAGATACATAAGGAGCATCGTAAAAACACTCCACAGATATTGCATATCTCTGAAGAAAACGAAAAGTGCAGAAAGTACGAGTCCTATTCCGAGATTAAATATGATCAAACATAGAATGGGGATTATCAGCATAATGAAGAACCAAGTGAATGTGATGCCGTCTATTATGCAAAAAACGAAGAACACTATAAGGGTTAAGCCGAAGTTTATCAGTGAAGAAATGTTCCTGGAGAAGAGAAACAGATATTTTGGTACGTTTATCTTCGTAAATATCGATGAGTTTGCGAGCAGAGAACCCATACCTCCGCTTGTCGATTCAGAGAAGAATGAGAATATAATATTACCGCAGAAGAGATAGATGGTGAAATGAGGCTGTGATCTTCCAAAAAAATGGGTAAAGATAAGGCTCATTATGAGTAAGGTTAACAGAGGGGACAATACACTCCAGATCATCCCTAAATATGTCCCTTTGTATTTTTTCTTAAAGTCTCTTTTTACCAGTTCGGAAAAAAGAAACTTATGTTCTTTTAGTCTAGAAAACATCGTTACTCCTTTTTTATTTCGTCGTTAGAGAAGTGGTGGCATCTATACTGCTTTTATCGTCATTGTTCAACGACTTTCTTTTATAGAAACGATTTTTCAAGCGTTCCAACATAGAAGAAGGAATGAGCCCTACGATTAAGGGCTTGATAACATGTAATATTCCTTGGGGTAGCAGATTCAGTTTTTTAAATCCTCGCCATCTCACTTTGACATCGTCGATGCGATATCGGTATTTTCTTCTTTTTCGCGTTTTCTTATCGTCGCAAAAATAGTACAGATATTCGGGAAGGTTAGCTGCTTTGCAGAATGTCTGCATTGTCATAAAAAGATCGTAATCCTCTGCACGCCTGGTTTCTTTTGCCACTCGGTAGCATCCTGCCTCCAAAAGAGCATCACGACGAAACATCACAGATCCATGTTGGAAGGGAGAACGGAACAGAAAGTCACGATTGGATACTGACTTTGGGAAATTCATTTTTCCCCACTCGCCGTTTTCGTCAAATAAAATAACCGCTGTTCCTACCAAAGAAACATCGGGGTGACTGTTTAAGAAACTGATTTGCTTAGCAAATCTTTCCGGTGCGTTATAATCATCACAGTCGTGCCGAGCGATGAATTGTCCTACTGAAACCTCTATGCATCTGTTAAGTGAGGCAGCGAGTCCGAGGTTCTTTTCATTGCGTAAGAGCTTTATGCGACTGTCTTTTTGGGCGTATTCGTTAAGTAATTCCCAACTGTTGTCGTGCGAACCGTCTTCGCAAATTATAAATTCGAAATCTGAAAATGTCTGGTCGAGAACACTTTCTATTGATTTCCTAAACGAGTAACATCCGGAGATGTTGTATGCGCCAGATATTATTGATAATTGTGGCAAAACAGTACCTCCGTTATTGATAGCAATATTACAACATTATTATATCATTATAATCCTCGTTAGTCAATAGACAAAATAAGACTTTTTATTATTAATTTTCTTATTTTACCAATGATGCGAGACAAAAAAGCAAAAAAGAAGTTAGTCGATAGAAAAAAGCTCGCAGAGCGTCAGCCGCCAAGTTAGGTGAACTTTGGAAGGGCACTTTTACCTGGATACGGTTAGAGCAGTATAGATATGCCTTTGTTTTGGCGGATCGTGATATGATTAGATTATAGATGTTTATAGAAAAGCTCTTGGTCATTTCTATGGCTTCGTTTTACCCTGCCGTTTTGCTTTTTTATGTAAATATATGACATTTTTATTTTTTATTTTATTTTACAAGAATTGTAACATTACAAATTTTCTTTTGAAATATTTCCTAAACCCCTTGACAAACCGAAAAATTAGTGCTACAATACATTGTAACTGTGTAAATGGGTGATTTATGCCCTTTTGCCGGTTATCTTAAATATCTTAGCGAAGTTTTCGGTTTGTCGAATTTTTTGCTTTGATATAGACAAACTATTATTTGAGAGAGGAGGAAAATCATGCCAACCTTTAACCAGCTCGTAAAGAAAGGTCGTACGGACAAGGCTTATAAGTCTAAGACTCCCGCACTTCAGAGAGGCTTCAATGCTCTTAAGAATGCTCCCATCGACCAGACTGCACCCCAGAGAAGAGGCGTTTGCACCAAGGTTACTACCGTAACTCCCAAGAAGCCTAAC
>JAZRMT010000077.1:0-46023 GCA_045647805.1 Eubacteriales bacterium
CCGCTTGGCCTCCGACTTATTGTCAAGGAGGCGGCTGTTCGTGAGCCCGCCGTGATATTTCCTACGGGGCCTTGGCTCGGAGAGGTATCCTGCTTTCATGCCTTTGACGATCCCGGGAAGGTAGGGTACAGAGGATGTATCGGCTTAAAGCAGCAAACCATTCTTACGGTGCTTGAGGAGCTATGCCAGGAAATAGCGAGAAACGGCTTTGACAAAATACTTATCGTCAACGGTCACGGAGGAAATTCCGTCCTTCTCAAGCATTTTCTGCGTTGTCAAAGCTATGAGAAAAAGGGATACTTTACGTACGTTACCTCGGCATTCGCATTTTCGGAAATCGCACCTAAAAGGCTTATTAACACCGTAAAACAGAGGAAGAGGGATTTTCCGTATATCACAGAAGAGGATATGAACACTCTTTCGGACTTCGCGCAGAGGGGTACGGGTGGCGGACACGCAGATATACGAGAGACCTCACTTATAATGGATTATGACAAGACGCTCGTGGCAGAGGACAGATACCTTGCCGAAAGCGGAGAATCCACCCACAAAAACGACGCACTCGCCGATGCGGGAATAGAGGGCGTTAACTTCTGGATCGAAAACTTCCCAAACTCCTACGAGGCATATCCACCCATAGGTGCATCTTCGACTATCGGGAAAGCGATGAAGGAGATATGCGTCGAAAGACTGGAGAAAATATTCAGACTAATAAAGAACGAGGAGGGGCTTACAAAATAAGCCGTAGCCATGAGCAGTACAAAAAAGCATGAGGATAAGGCGTTTGCCACAATAAGCCTTAAATCCTTTATTACAGTCACAACAATTCTGTTAATTACTATCATAATCAGCGGAGCGCTTTCCTACTTCATTCCCGGCGGAAGCTTTGAAAGAGATGAGGATGGCTCTATAATTACGGGTACATACGAAGAGGGTGAGATCGAGGGAATTGCGATTTGGAGAGTAGTAACGGCTCCTATGCGAGTTTTCTTCTCCGAGGATGCCATAACACTTATAATGATCAGCCTTTTCCTTATGATAATGAGCGGAGTGTTCAACCTTATGGAAAAGGTTGGGGGCATTCGGGTATTCATCGGTAGAGTAATGGCAAAAATGAGGAGCAACGGAGCTCCCGTGGTTTGCATTACGGTGCTGATATTTATGCTGTTCGGCAGCTTCTTCGGAATGTATGAGGAGCTAATTACGCTTCTGCCTATAATTATTCTCTTTATGCTTTCGATGGGATTTGACACCATGACAGGACTCGGAGCCTGTCTGCTTGCCGCCTGCTTCGGCTTTTCATCGGCAATTACCAACCCATTCTCGGTAGGACTTGCATCCGAGATCGCAGGCGTGCCGATCACAAACGGCGTTTGGCTCAGGCTTCTGTTCTTCTATCTCGTTTATTCAACTCTCGCAATTTTTTTGGTCATTCATATCAAAAGGATAAAGCGTAACCCCATGCTTTCTCCCACTTACGAAATGGATAAAATCAAAAAAGAGACGATAACCGACTTTGCCGTCGAGCGAGATGAGAAAAGCGACAGAACCTTCAAGGTGTTCTGCGCTTTCTTCGGCATTCAGGGGGCCTTGCTGGTTCTGATAGCCACCGTCAGAGCGATATCCGGGCTTGCCATTCCCATTTTGGCGGTGAGCTTTCTTGTGTTCGGCTTTATTGCCGGATTTGTTATAGAAAAGGACGCGAAAAAGGTATTTAAATACATTGGAAGCGGTGCGGTTGCAATGCTGCCCGCAGTGCTGATGATAGCTCTCGCCTCCTCTGTTAAGCTCATAATGACAGAGAGCGGAATAATCGACACCATAATGAATTCTGCGATAGAGCTTCTTTCGGGAAAGAGCAAATTCCTTGCGATACTGCTTATCTACGTTCTTATTTTGTTTTTACAGTTCTTCATAGGCTCGGCATCCGCAAAGATTATACTCGTTATGCCTATAATTTTGCCTATCGCCGGAGCTCTCGGGATTTCTCCCGCCCTGGTAATTCTCGCATACTGTATGGCAGACGGTTTTTCCGACGTTATTATTCCGACCAACCCTGTGCTGCTCGTAGCACTTTCCATGACCGGAGTTTCGTACGGAAAATGGATCAAGTGGACGTGGAAGCTACAGCTTATTCTGCTTACACTTTCGCTTCTTACGTTACTTCTCGGAATTATTATAGGTTATTGACAAAAAGGAGATTATTATGAGAAAGGTGCTTAAATCCACTGCTATAACCGTCCTCAAGGAAGTCGCGGGTAAAGAAAAGGAGTGTGTAAGGATACGCTTCCAGCATAATAAAGAAATAAAGCCTCTTGAAGACGGAATAATCCGTATTTATAAGCGGAAGGACACAGGATTCGTCTTTGATTGGGATGAGATGGAATACTTCGACGGTATGTTACCCGAGAAGGAGGAGCTTATATTCGAGGGCGAGCTCCCCATTGTCGGAACCTTCTGCGAATATTTTGACACCGACGTTGAGATAGGCGGTGTTTACGTTTACTGGGTTACCAAGGGTGACAGCACTCCTGCGGGTCCCCTTGCGGTCAAGGTCAGAGACAGACGTATCTGGTGGAGCTATGATAAGATAGTAAGCGAGATTAACGGGATCTGCCGTGATTTCCCTGAAGTAAGAGCCGAACAGGTTGGTAAAACCGTTCTTGGCAAGCCGCTTTACGCTCTATACGCAGGTAACGAAAAGAACAGGATAGCCTGCGTCGGAACTATGCATTCCGGCGAATCCGGCCCCGAGATACTTCTCTCGGCACTAAGAAACATTCTCACCGATGCTCCCGAGCTGCTGGAGGGGACGGGTATCGCAGTGCTTCCCACGGTCAGTGCGGATATGCGTGAAAAAATGGTCGAGGGTGTACCGCCTTACATAAGAAAGAATGCGGCGGGCGTTGACCTTAACAGAAACTTTGATGCGCTTTGGGAGATACACGACGAGAGCTACGGACTTTCCAGCTTTGATCCGACGAGCCCTACCTATCACGGTCCCACTCCCGCATCAGAGCCCGAGGTTCAAGCCGCAATTTCCGTAATGGAAAAGGCGAATCCCAAGGCGGTGTTCTCATACCATCATCTATGCTCCATAACCTCCGACCGTTGTCTTTCCGCTCATGAGGCGGCCGGCGACGAGAGCTTCCTCAAGTCGGCAAATATACTTACTCGTATATACAGCGACGCATTCAGAAAGAGCCTCGGTCTGCCTAAAAACAGTGACACAGACGTAGTTCTCGGTTGTTCGGTCGGAAGCCTTCCAAGCCATATGTATAAGAAAGGCATCCCCTGCTTTGACTTAGAGATGAGCGACACCACCGAATGCCTTATTGACTCAAAGCATGACAGAACAACGGTTGAAATGCTTTATTCCTGCATAGCGTCTCATACCGCGGCACTTAAGGCAATACTCGGTTATTTCAATAACAAATAAAAGAATCGCAGTAGCATTACTTATTTGGTGCTACTGCGATTTCTATTTAAGATTCGATATCAACGAATATCTTCTCCTCGGCGGATTTTTTTGCTCCGAGGCAAAGCTCGGCAGAAAGAATTCCCTCACCGAGAGTGGCAACCGAGTCTCCGGTACCCTCCATAATCGAAATAAAGCTGTTGCAAAGGATGCTGTCGCCTCCAAAGTGTCCCTCGGAAGAGGAGAAGGATATCTCCTCCTTTCTTCTCTCCTCGTGAGAGAAGTAGGTAACTACGCCCTTTATAAAATCAAATTCCACCGTTCCCTTGTATCCGATTATCCGACAGCCCCTCTTGCCTGCGTCATTTCTCGCCACGAAGTTCTGTGTATAAACCACGTGAAGACCGGTGTCGTACTCAATAATACAGCTTCCGCTATCCTCATTGCCCGTATCCTTGGCAAAGGCACAGTATTCCCCGAGAATCATCGTAGGATTGTTCTTACGAAGCTTTACGGGCCCCTCCTGACAGCTTTCCCTCTCGGGACAGTCACAGCATTTGTAGCCCTCGGGCTTATCACCCTTGAATATCTGCTTAGACTTCATTCCGACTACTCTTATCGGCTTGATGCCGCCAAGCATATAGTTTACGTAATCGAGATCGTGTGTTGCCTTCTGAAGGAAAAGACCGCCTGTTACGCTGTCGTCACGGTACCACTTGTGGTAGTAACCGCTGGCGTAGGTCACGTTGTTGTATGCCTGAACCTGCGAAAGCTCGCCAAGCTTCCCCGAATCAACAATTTCCTTAATGTATTCCACAAGCCTCGTCACTCTTAATGGGAACGAAACGACGGTCTTGTTATCCATAAAGCGTATGGACTTGAGCCGTGAAAGATCCTCGTAATTCGTGCAAACCGGCTTTTCAAGGAACATGGGCTTATTATATTTTGCGGCAAGAAGGGCGTAGCTGGTGTGAGAATTACAGTTGGTACCGATAAGAACGCCGTCAAGAGGCTCAGTCTTCAGCATTTCCTCGGCATCCGAATAGTAGCTTATTCCCTCACGCTCACTAAGGCAAGGAAAACGCTCCTTTACTCTCTCTATATCTACGTCGGCTATTGCAGTAAGCTCGCACTTCACCGAATCAAGAAGAAGCGTGACTACCTGATGAATTCTTCCGCCGTAGCCGATTACTCCGATTTTTAACATTACATTAACCTCCGAATGGTTTTTACACTCTTATTTTAGCACAAATACTCACGGTTGTAAATAGACTATTCGGCTGTTTTACAAAAATCAGTAGCAGAAAACTGCTATTGACAACCCGAAGCTTTGGGTGTAAAATACTACTTCTCCAGATTTTTCAGATCGATTTCGGGTTCATCTCCGATGGAATACAGACGCTTGATTACAAAATAGCAATACACTGTTTATATATACGTTGTACGGCAGAGAACGATCTCATCTTCTCTGCCGTAAGTTTTTAATTCCGTCGATTCAAGCTTGAAATATTGATATTTTTTAAAATTGCACACTATTTTTAGGTTTTTTTATTGACCGAAGAGAAAAAATAAGTTATAATTGAAAAAAAGCCTTGGGAGAAGTAATGGAAAAAATTTTTTATTTTAAAAAAGCCGAAAGACAGCTTGATTATGCCGATTTTAACTGTCACTATTGGTCGCTTGGCAGTTATTCGAGGCACAATCACGTCGATTATTACGAAATAATTATTCCGACAGCCGAGCCCTTTGTGAATACGGTAAACGACAAGATATATTCGGTATCCAAAAGAGACGTTCTGATAATTCCGCCAGGGATAAGCCATTCGATAACGGCTATCGGTACAAGCACAGCCCCCCACCACAACATTGCGATAAAGGCGGAGCGATTTGAAAATTTCATCAGAACAAAAAAGCATCTTTACGATGCACTGAGAACGGGTGAGCCATACAAAATCAAGACCGACGAGTCGGTATTTGCCGTAATATCGGGGCTTCTTGATTCGATAAACAACTCATCCTACGACGAAAAATTCCTGCTCCTTATGGAGACTGTGCTTCATCTTATCGCCTGCTGCTCCCTGCTCATTTCCGAGGGAAAGGGATATTCCGAAAATGCGGTGACGGCATTCTGTATTGATGCAATAAACAAAATAGACGATTATTCCTATATAAGCGAAAGCATTGCCGAAATTTACAGAGCCTATCCAATATCTCACACAACCTTTTCCGCAGAGTTCAAGAGGCTTACCGGAAAGAGGGCGGTTGATTATCTGTCACAAAAAAAGATGGAGTACGCAAAAAGCCTTATCCTGACCACCAGCCTTTCCGTCCTTGAAATAGCCGGACTTATCGGCTATGAAAGCAGCAGTCACTTTATCAGAAAGTTCGGTAAGGAATTCGGATGCTCACCGTTGAAATTTAGAAAGGCTCATAAGTCGAAAAAAGAGGAATCCGCAGATTAAATTCTTCTCGATTCTTGACTTTATATAAGAAGAGTTATATAATGTTAAGGATCAAACAATTCGAGGTAGCTATGCAAACCATTAAGGAAAAGTTTTTTGATGAGGAAAGAGCGTTTTACGGTACTAATAACCTAAGGCTAGAACGCTGTCGCTTCGACGGTCCCGCTGACGGTGAAAGTGCCTTTAAGGAGGCTAGATGCGTTGAGGTAAAGGACTGCCTTTTTAATCTGCGTTATCCCTTCTGGCACGACGTAGGAGTAAATATCGACGGATGTGAGCTGACCGAAAGCTGTCGTGCGGCACTTTGGTATTCAAGCGATATTGAGATAACCGATTCTAAGCTCCACGGAATCAAGGCACTCAGAGAATGCGAAGCTGTGACTATAAAAAGAAGTGACGTGATCTCGCCTGAGTTCGGCTGGTTCTCTAAGGACGTTAAGATCGAGGACTCGGCTGTGGAAAGTGAATACTTCATGATGAGAAGTAAGAAGCTTCAATTTGACAATGTTCGTCTTAAAGGAAAATACTCCTTTCAATACATAGAAAATTCTGAGTTTAAAAACTGTGATTTTGACACAAAGGACGCCTTCTGGCACGCAAAGAACGTTGTAGTAAGAAACTCCAGGATAAAAGGAGAATACCTTGCCTGGTATTCCGAAAATCTGACTCTTGAAAATTGCGTGATAATAGGAACTCAACCGCTATGCTATTGTAAGGGCTTGAAGCTTATAAATTGCGAAATGCACGGTTGCGACCTTTCCTTTGAGAAGAGCGAGGTTGAGGCTGAGATCACAAGTGATATTGTCAGTGTGAAGAATCCCGTATCCGGATACATAAACGCACCGTTCATAGGCGAGATCATCGACGAATATTCCGCAAAATGTAAAATAGAGGTTACAAAATGCCCTGTTTAAGCAACAAAAGGCGACGTGGGATTCTTGGGTTGCCGTGGCATATGCTCCCGACTATTTTTGCACTTGCGTGGCCAACGATGCTCGAGCAGCTTCTGAGCACTGCGGTTCAATACGTTGACACTGCGATGGTCGGTGCGCTCGGTACTACTGCGACGGCGGCGGTAGGCTCTACCACCACGGTCAACTGGCTTGTGGGCAGTACAATGTCTGCTGTCGGAGTAGGATTTTTGGCATTTGTTTCTCAATCGCTTGGAAGAGGTGACACGGAAAGTGCAAGACGGGCATCTTCTCAAGCAGTTTTGGCAGTGCTTGCCGTCGGCTCGCTGTTCACAGTGCTTACTCTTTCTCTATCCCCTGTGATTCCTACTCTTATGCAGGTAGACGAGAGCGCAAGAGAGCTTGCATCACAGTATTTCTTTATACTTTACATCCCGATAATGGCAAGATGTGCCAGCATAATATTCGGTACTCTGCTTCGGGCGGCGGGTGATACCAAAACACCTATGCGTGTCGGACTTATTGTAAACGCTATCAACGTAATTCTGAACTTTTTCTTTATTTATCCGACAAGAGAAAAGGAATTTTTCTCTCTTAAGATTCTTATACCCGGAGCCGGACTCGGTGTTATCGGAGCTGCAATCGCAAGTGCTGTTGCCTTCCTTGTGGGAGGAGTTTTGATTACGGTTGCTCTATTTAAGCACACCTCGCTTTCCCCGATCGGACAGTCGTTTCGTCCAAACAAGGCGATCTTATTTCCTTGCCTGAGAGTTGCACTGCCGAATGCTCTGCAAAGATTTACGACCTCGCTCGGATACGTTGTTTTTGCCGCAATGGTAAACTCGCTTGGTGAAATATCCACGGCGGCACATACGGTGGCAAATACCGTCGAATCGGCATTTTATATTCCCGGCTACGGAATGCAGACTGCTGCCGCAACTCTTGCGGGCGGTGCGTACGGAGCAAGGGATAAAAAGCGGCTTTCCGAGCTTTCAAAAATGGCTCTGTTCATTGAGATAATTCTTATGACGCTTTCGGGCTTACTTCTGTTTATTACCGCTCCATTTATGGTAAGTATATTTACAAAGGATGCGGCGGTCATTCTTCTTGGCACTACGGTGCTGAGGATGGTTGCTCTTTCAGAGCCCTTCTTCGGTTTCTCAATAATCATAGAGGGAATGATGCAGGGCATGGGCAAAACCGTTCTTCCCTTCATTACGAATGCGGTTGGAATGTGGGCTGTGAGAATAGTCGGTACATTCCTTGCCATCAGCTTCCTCGGAGGTGATCTTACCTCTGCGTGGGGCTTTATGATACTGCATAACGTGTGTCTGTTCCTTGTTTACCTTATAATGTTTATCAGCGGAAGCTGGAGTCCGATGAGAAATACGGAAGAGAAAATCGCAGAAGCAGAGCCATCAACGGTTTAATTACATACAAAGGAGCCGAGTCGTTAAGAAAACCAAAAGCAATAACATTAAAGCGAGGTCATCGTTTAACACGACAGCCTCGCTCTTTTTCGGTTATGCCTAGATAAAGCAGCCGCTTTTTCAATTATTATGAGAGAAAGTCAAGACAGTATTCACTGCTCACGTCAGATTTTATTTCCTTAACGAAGCTATCGAAGCTTCCGTCCTCCTCCTTCGAGCCTACCTTGACATACCAGATAACGTCGTCACCGTATGCACGAAGCTCAGAACCTGCCACCACGTCCTCGTGAAGTACAAGGGGCGAGGAGCACCAGAGAGCAAGGTAGGAATCCTTTACTTTAGCAAAACGATAGTTACCCTCTTCTCGGCTCTCGTCGGCAAGAGCGGCGGGATAGTAGGCGTGGGTGAAGCGAGTCGGAATACTGTCGGGAAGGATATAGTGACAGCACAGCTCTCTTCCATTCTGCTTTACGGTCGGGAAAATAAGGTTACCGAACCAATAGCCGGGACGCATACCCGAAGGATCAACTTCCGATCCCGGGAGATTAACGAATGTGAAGAATTTCTCCGAAATCGCGGCGTACCAAAGATGCTGCTGATAGCCAAGGCCTCCGGGAATAAACAGTGTGGTTCCGTGGAAGCTTTCATTCATCACTTTAGTGCGGAAGTACTCGGTAGTTTCGTCCTCGATCTTGACCGTAGGCGTAGTTCTCGGAGAAGCAACCGAGGTGAGCATGGTATTCTTTGTTTTTCTCGTATGTACCTCTGCTCTGCCGCTGTTAAAGACGGTATCTATTTCTCCCGTCATAAGTTCCTCTAGTCCTTCGGGGAATTTATAATCCGAATGGAGATAATTCGAGGCTCTTGCACAGGAATAATCGATATTATCGTCAGAAATCAAATGAAGAATTCCCTGAACACTTGATATATTAGGAGAGAGAACACCTCGGTAAACTCGTCCCATAGGAGCCATATGCGTACCCTTGAAGCACTGAATGCAGGACTCGGTAGCAATTCGGTCAAGCACGGTCTTTGCCTTTTCACGAAGCTCCTTGTCACCAAAGTCGTAGATAAGAAGTAATGCAGCGACAGTGACTCCCATATATCCGCCCGAAAGGAACTCCTCGAAGCCCTCGGCAAGCACTACGTCAAACCACTCGCATATTCTTCTTCTGCCTATCTCATACTGCTCCTTACCAAGCCTATCCGAGCGAAGGAATCTCTCCTCAGGCCAGATCTTACCTGCAAGCATCTGACACTCGAAGAAGGTAAGTGCATGGTTCTCGCTCCAGAAGCACATAGCGTCGGCACCATTCTCGTCCATCCAATAGCGGAAGCCGAGAGCAACCTCCTTGATCTTAGAAAGAAGGTTCTCGGGAATAGGGTACGTGAGTACAAGGCGAAGAATCTCCGAAAGCTCAAAATCGGAGCAGTCTCTGCGTTCTCTTACGTAATCAAGGGCACATTCTATGATCTGCTTGTCGTACTCGGTGATACCACCGTTAAGGCGGGCACTTGCAAGAACGTAGTTCATTCCCGAATGACCGAGTTCTTTTTCGTAAAGCTCTTTCGCAGGAGTTTTGCCATACTTCCTATTGTTGACGAGCGTGTCGGCAAGGTCGAGCCTCGGATCACCGTGGGCCATTTTTTTGTAGGGGAAATTTCTATACTCAGGACGCTCAATTCTGCGTGCAAATCCTTGATTATGCAAATCAAAGCTTACATTTATTTCAAATTCATCGGAAATTTCACATTCATTTCCTTCTCCGAAGGGAATAATTTCTCCGCCGATTTTCACCCTTACGCCAGCAGGAGCAGAGCAGTCCGAGGTGAGCTTATTCCCCACCGCACGGAGTGAGAGAAGCCATTCCTCTGCCGCCTTGAGCTCCGAAAGCACAGCGTCATCCACGGGGAGTGTTACGGATATTCCCTCGGTGTCAATAAGCTGAAGCTTCAGCATATTTCTCGTATCTCTTACGCCGAAATTCTGAATATGGAAGAAAACGTCGTTTTCGCCCTCGGCAAGCTCGAGAGTAAGATCTGTGTAACGGATAGGCTGATAGACGGGCACCTTCTCGGTAGCTATCCTTACGCCTGAGAGCCACATATCAAAGGCTGCGTAAGACCATACTCTTGCTCTGACGCTCTTCTTCTTACTCGAAACAAGAGTCGTTCTTGCGTAAAAATCAACTCTTTTCAAAGTGAAATAGAAGGTGGAAAAATCCACGTACGGGTTGCGGTTTTTAGCATAGTATTTCCACTCAGTGCCAAGGGGTGACTTCTCCCCGAGGATAGAGTCAGGCAGAGTGTCTGTCGGCTCTTTATAAAATATACCTCTCATCTGACGCTCAAATTCAAGCTGGTCAGTAAGGGTGTAGGGAGCAAGAAAATCCTCAATTCTCGGCTCGGTTACGAGGTAGGTCGTGACTGCACCGTCACGGTTAAGCGGAAATAGTGTTTTCATCTCACTGTTCCTTTCGGTAAAGTTTTATCGGTTTTATGTTAGCAGAAGTTGTGAAGAAAGTCAAGTAGATGGGTAAAAATTTTTCTATTGACTTCCACTTTATGTTATGTTAAAATTAAATAGTAAAAATCTGCATTGTCAGAACGCATGAAAGGAACATTATTATGCATTTAATGGGAATTGATATGGGTACCACGTCGGTCAAGACCTGCGTGTTTACCGAAAAGCTTATTGAAAAGATGAAGCTTACCGCTGATTACACTCTTGAATCCAAGGGCGATATTATTGAGTTCCCCGCAGAGGAGTATTGGAACATTGTAAGGGGTGAGGTTGACAAGGTGCTTGCCGAGCTTTCGGTTGACGCTCTTGCTATCGACACTCAATGCGAGACGCTTATTCTTACCGACGAGAATGGAGAGCCTACGAGAAAGGCTATCGTATGGCTTGATAACAGAGCCACTAAAGAAGCAGAGGAGATTGAGGCTCACTTCGGAAGAAAGAAGGTTTACGAGGTAACCGGTCAGCCCGAGATCACCGCAACCTGGCCTGCTTGCAAACTGCTTTGGGTAAGAAAGAACGAGCCCGAGGTATGGGCTAAGTCCAAGAAGGTATTTCTTCTCGAGGATTACATACTTTATAAGATGACCGGAAAATTTATCACCGAAAAGACTCTCCAGTCTTCTACCATTTATTTCGACATTAATAACAGCTCTTGGTGGGATGAGATGCTCGATTTCATCGGTGTTGACAAGGCAATGCTCCCCGAGCTTCTTGATTCGGGCATTTACGTTGGCGACTACAAGGGCATCAAGGTTTGTACCGGTGCTATGGACCAGGTTTCCGGTGCTATCGGTGCAGGCATTGTAAAAGAGGGTATCGTCAGTGAGATGACCGGTACTACGATGGTTATCTTTACTCCTAAGGCTACCGTTCCCGCGTATGATCCCGCATCTATCGTTCCCTGTCATTACAACTACGACGGCAAGTACTGTCTGCTTTCCTGGTCTCCCACGGCGGGCATGGCTCTTAAGTGGTTCAAGAATGCACTTTGCGAAAATTATTCCTTCCGTGAGCTTGACGAGCTTTGCGAGAATATCGCTCCCGGAAGCGACGGAGTTACCTTCCTTCCCTACCTTTGCGGCTCCACTATGCCCAAGTACAATCCCGAGGCAAGAGGCTCCTTCACCGGTCTTACGGTTGAGCATACCAGAGCCCACTTTGTCAGAGCAGTTATGGAGGCGATTTCCTGCACTCTTAAATCCAACCTCGATTACCTCGGTCTTGACGTTCACGAGATCCGTGCTATGGGCGGCGGCGCAATGAGCCCTCTCTGGTGTCAGATGAAGGCGGATATGACCGGTGAGAAGCTCGTTACTCTTAAGAACAAGGAGACTGCTTGTCTTGGCGGCGCGATCCTTGCGGGAGTTGCTACCGGAGTATTTAAGTCCGTTGTAGATGCCTGCGAGCTTATTGAGATCGACAAGGCTTACGAACCGAAGGGTGTGGATTACACCGAGTGCTACGAAAGATTCGTCAAGTACGATAAGATATTGAACGTATAAAACACAAAGGATGAAAAAAGCACACAAATCGTAAAGTTTTGTGTGCTTTTTGTTTGTAAATATTTCTTAATAGTAATTCAAATTATGCTCGTTGCCAAAATCCGCGCTGGATATTCCGCCGGGATGGGCGGCAAGACATTCCTCCTTGGTTGCCCTCTTCACTGTAATAGGAGTACCTCCGATAATCTCAACCTTATCAAGATCATCAGTACCTACAAGAATCGTAGGTTCGTTATAGCCCTCTATGGTGCAATTCTCGAATATCAGTCGGTCAAAATGTCCCGCGACCAGCATAATGGTATCCTCGGCACCCTTACGGCAGGCGATATGTACGTTCTTAAAATGACAGGTGATCTTCTCAATATCCTTTCCCCAAACCATTCCCGTGTGGATAAGATCACCGATATAGCAGTCTTCAAGTGTCAGACTCCGAAGACCTCGGTTGCGGCAAAATCTGTGTCTGCCATCGTATTCAACACGGATAAGCTCATGCTCCTGTTCAAACCGGCAGCCTCGTATAATGATATTCTCGGCGGGCTTACGAAGCTCTCCCCATCTGTAATCGCAATAATATGAAAAAGCGGTGTGAGACTCATGGTTACAGTTTGCGTCGGTAACCTCGCCCGCCCTCTTCTTTTCATCGGCAAGCCAACGTCGAGTTCCGAAGTTACGGTCCTTTGATACGCAATTTTCCACGAGAATATTGTTTCCGCCTATTCGAAGCGGCATACAGGGTGTGTTAAGGGTACAATTACGTACAGTAACGTCATGATTGTTGAATCCCGCTATGCAATCGTCTCCCGAGTTTATATTGCAATTCTCGATTAGAATATCGTCGCTTGAATGAACGTTGATACCATCGCATCCGCCATGAACAGCGATATCCTTGATAACAATGTTCTTGCTTCTGGTTATAAAATGACACCAGTTGGAGCTACCGACAAAGCTATATCCCGAAAGACGGATATTCTCGCAATTCCATATGCTCATACCGTGAGGGCCACGGTATTTCTGTTCTCCCACCGGGTCAAAACAGTAGCAACCGTCAAAATACGATCCCTTCTCGCCTGTAATCGAAATATTTTTCGCATCCATTGCCCTGATAAGAGCGTTACTCCATCTGCTGGTCGGATTTGCCGAAGCGGAGATTCCCGGAGCATCAATTACGGCGACGGGCTCGATCTCGTCCTCTCTGTAGCCGAAATACTCCTCGGGGTCTCTTGAGCCCTTGACTATCGCGCCCGTCTCGAGATAAAGCTCAACGTTAGAGCGAATACGTATTCCGCCGGTTATGTAGACACCCATAGGAACAACCACTCTTCCTCCGCCCTGGAGAAAGCAGGCATCTATCGCTGCCTGAATATACTTTGTTTGCAAGGCATCGCACGTCTTAGCACCATAATCAAGAATGTTAAAAATTTTCATAAAAAAACCTTTCGTATCAATCTTCTCTTCTATTATACAATTATTATACAATTTGTTGGCAAAAAAATCCTTTGAAAAATAAAAGAAAAATAGCGATTTTATAAAAGTATCAATTATCTATCCTTGACGACTCACGCCTTATAAGCTCGCATTCAAACTCTATTTCTTCGTCGTAAGGCTCGCCCTTAATCTTTGCCATCAGTGACTTTGCTACGGCACGGCAGACCTCATCCACACGGTGGCTGACCGAGGTGAGAGCGGGTAAAGAATAGGCAGAGCCGGGGGCGTCGTCAACGCTGAACACGGCAACATCCTCGGGAACTCTTATTCCCTTTTCGGAAAAAGCGCGCATAGCTCCGATGGCAATTCTGTCATAAGCGCAAAGGATCGCCCTGGGCAGTCTTCCTCTTGCGACAAGCTCCATTGCCCCGAGATACCCCGACCTCTCAAAACGCTCGTTAGTGGAAACGAAGTGCTCCTCGATCTTCTTTAACGAGTTCTCTTCAAGAGCTCTCTTGATACACTTTAGTCTTTGACCCGTATAGCAGTCACCGATAAAACCGATCTCGGTGACGCCCTGCGATTTCCACTCGGAAACCATCTGATTTATGGAATTTTGCGAATCAGCATTTACATTTATTGCGCCTTTACAGCCTCTGTAACAGTTTACCGTGGCTATAGGGATCTCGTTAGTTGACTCTACCGGAGTAAAACCGTTGATAAGAATTATACCGTCGGCTGTGTGATAGCGGCGGTAGTATTCAAGAAGCCGTTGCTCGGTTGCTCCGTCAAATCCGGTAGCGGCTACGGCGACCTCGGAGTTATACTTTGACAGGTACTTCTGCATTTCCGAAATAAAGGCGGAGTAGTAGTTACTCTCGAACTCGGGGCAAATAATCGCAAAGACAAGGCCGGGGTACTCCTGACGGTAGAATTTCTTAAAGCAGCCGTTAGCCTTTGCTGCTTCAAAGACCATATCTCTCGTTTGCTCGTTGACCTCGGGGCTTAAGGCGAACGCCTTTGAGGCAGTCGAGGTGGAAACGTGGGCAAGCCTTGCAAGCTCGGTAAGAGTCATTTTTATGCATTCCTTTTCTTTTTTATGTTAATTATACATCATGCCAAGACAAATGGCAATAGCAAATTTGCTTTATTTGTTTTTCGAAAAACTTTTCGATTAAAAGTATATTGATTTTTATCTTTTTAATGTTTATAATATGATTAGAAAATTTTATTTTTGAAAGGAATTTTATCATGAAAAAGGTAAAAGCGGCGTTTCTTGGATTTGGCGAGGTTAATACTCCCATTGACATCATCATCAGAAAGTGCGAAAATGCGGCAAAGGAGCTTGAAGCACAGGGACTTGACCTCATAAAGGTCTACCCCATCACCGACGACTACGAGGAAAAGGACGTTAAGAAGGCAATCGCAGCCCTTAAGGGACAGGAGTTTGACTGTCTTGTTGTCTGCATTGCAGGTTGGATCCCCACTCACGCAGTTGTTAAGGTTACCGAGCATTTCCGTGAGAAGCCCATGGTTCTTTGGGGCCTTTGCGGTTGGATAGAGTCTGACGGCAGACTTGTTACTACCGCAGATCAGGCAGGTACTACCGCAATAAGGAAGACCTTCTATGACCTTGGATATAACTTCAAGTACATATACGACATTATCGGCAAGCCCTCGGGCGCAAAGAAGGTTGCACGCTTCGCAACCGCTGCTATGGCGGCAAATCACCTTCGCCACGCTAAGGTTGGTATGGCAGGATACAGAGATATGAACCTCTACGGCACTCAGGCTGACGGTCCTTCTCTCAAGAGAGTTGTCGGCACCGAGATCGAGACCTTTGAGATGCTTGAGCTTCAGCAGAGATACGAAAAGGTTACTGCCGAAGAAAAGGCAAAGGTAATCGATGAGTGCATGTCCAAGTGGAAGTTCTTGAAGCCCGCAAAGAGAGAGGGTATGGAAATGGCAGCAGGCTACTATCTTGCGGCAAAGGCTATTTCCGATGAGAGAGGCTACGAGGCTATTTCTCTTAAGGATGTTGACGGTATGAAGAAGCTTTGCGGCTTCCCTCCCGCACCCATCTTTATGCTTCTTGCTGACGAGGCAGGACTTGCAACTATTCCCGAGAACGACTGTCTCGGTAACGTTACTCAGCTTATGGTAAGAGCGCTTACCGGTCAGGCGGCTCACTATCTTGAGTTCTATGAATTCTTTGAAAACAGTGTTCTTGCAGGTGTTCCCGACTACGTTCCCGCGGCAGTCGTTGACGGTGACGTTACGGTTATGCCCGCAGCATTCGGCGAGCTTTCCGAAGGAATTCTCAACGTAAGTAAAGTAAAGGGCGGAGAACTCACCATGTGCCGTCTTACCAATATTGACGGTGAGTATTATATGCATATGGTAAACGGCTTCGGCAAGACTCCTCCCAAGTGGGAAGAGGCAGGCTGGACTCAGCCCGCTCCTCAGCTCCCCGGTCTTGAGATCGAGCTTGACGACGTTCCCGATTTCGCTGACAAGGTAATGTGCCAGCACTACATAATCGCATACGGTGATCAGAGAGGTCTTATTGAGGATCTTTGCCAGATACTTGGAATCGAGGTAATCTGACGCCCGTCCGTTACGGCGTTATAATTTATGAAAATCCGATACTTAAACAATTTCAAGGTCAGCATACTGATTTTTTGTTCGTTGATAGTCTCATATTCCTTCATCTGTATGACCAAAAACTGCTTCTCTGCGGCGATGGTGTTTATAGTTGACGAGGGATACATGACAAAATTCGAGACGGGCGCTATATCCGCCGTCTTCTATACTGTTTACGCCGCTCTTCAGATCGTCGGTGGAATGGTAACCGACAAGTGGCATCCCGAGAGATTCATTGTGATCGGACTTTTCGGTGCAGGAATTGCGAACCTTCTGATCTATTTCTTCTACAAATCATACGCTGCTGTGCTTGTTATATGGGCGCTCAACGCCGTGGTTCAGTTCGGAGTATGGCCGGCAACCTTCAAGCTGATAACCACCTTCCTTCATCACAGGATCAATATGGTGGGAATCGCTATCGCAACCTTTGCCAATCCCTTCGGTGTTATGGCGGGATTTCTCGTTGCCGCAGTAGTACCCAGATGGCAGGACAACTTCCTTGTTTCGGCAATAGGTCTCTTCGTCTTATCCGCGCTGATCTTCATTCTTTTCAGAAGAATATCTCCGATGATAGACGAAAAGGAAACGGTAGAAGTTAGATATCCGGAATCCGAAGGAGAAAATCGAGGATTTCTCGGTCTTTTGCTGACGTCGGGACTCGTATTCCTTATGATAGTAACGTTCATAAGAACGATGTTCGACATTGGCTTGAAATCTCTTATGCCCTCTATGATAACCGAGAGCTACGAGGGGCTTTCCCCGAACTTCTCCACGATTCTATCTATCGTAGTGCTTCTTGCCGGCGTACTGGGACCGCTCACCGCTCAGGCAATTTATCCGAGGTTTTTCAAAAACGAGGTTGTCGCTTGTACCGTCTTCCTCGGATGCGCCGTCCCCTTCACAGTCGTTTTGATCTTCATCGGAGAAATAAGCTATTGGGTAACTCTCCTGTGCGCCTCGGCAATAGTTCTCTGCACCAGCGGAGCGGGACTTTTCACTACCTCATATATTGCCGCAAGGTTCAACAAGTGGGGTAAGGGCGCAACGGTAGCGGGGCTTCTTAACTGCCTTGCTTCTCTTGGCATAGTAGCGACGAATCTGGTGTTCACAGCTCTTGCGGACAGTATTGGTTGGAGATCCACCGCCGTTGTCTGGGTATTCCTTATTTCGCTGGTATTTATACTGTCGTTTATAACTATTCCGCTTTGGAAAAAGTTCAGAAAAAACAATCACATTCAATAAAATTAAAATAATACTTTACATAAAGAGGTAATTTGCAATGAATAAGGTAAGAATAGGTTGGAGCGAGGTTTCTCTCGTTCCCGAAGGAAGAAAGGTCAATCTCGTTGGTCAGTTCTACGAGAGAATTACAGATCAGGTTGCCGATCCCATCGGCGTTACCGCTATGGCAATCGAATGTGGAGGCGAGGAGGCTATCTTCTGCTCCTGCGACCTTGTTTCTACAAGCCGCGATCTCCTTCTCGGTGTAAGAGAAAGACTCTCGAAGATCGAGGGCTTCCCCGCTGATAAGGTTATGGTCAGCGCAATACATACTCACACATCTCTCGGCTACGCAAGAAGAAGCGACTCCCTTGCTGGGAGAGGCGGCGGTTCTCTTGACGTGCTCAAAACTCTTATGCCCAACGTAAAGTACGAGAAGCTTGTTTCTTACGAGGGCGAGGATCTTCTTCAGGGCGAAGAGGCATTTATCTTCGTTGCAGACAGAATTGCTAAGGCGGCGATAGAGGCAAGAGCAAATCTTAAGGACGCATACTATGCACAAGGCTTCGGAAGAGCGGCCGTCGGTATGTGCCGCCGCGTATGCTACGACGACGGCTCGGCTAAGATGTGGGGTGACGTTGATATGGCGAACTTCACCGAGCTTGAGGGCGGAAACGACTCGGGCATCGAGCTTCTCTTCACCTATGACGATAAGAAAAATCTTACCGGTGTCGTTTGCAACGTTGCCTGCCCTGCGCAGGTGCTTGAGCACAGAAACTTCATCTCAGCTGACTACTTCGGCAGAGTCAAGCTCAGACTCAGAGAAAGACTTGGCAAGGACGTCAACCTTCTCGGTATCGTTTCTCCCGCAGGAGACCAGTGCCCCCGTGACCTTGTTCGTTGGGTTGAGCCTGAGACTCCGATCAATGACCCCAACATCATAAGAAATAATCCTACTCCCCGTCATCAGGATCCTTCTATGTTCGATCTTTCGGGCTGTGAGAGAGTTGCGAGAAGAATTTCCGACGAGATCTTCTACGCTCTTGAGGAGGTTACCGAGTACGTAGGCGAGTCGGAGCTTATCCACAAGAACATTATGCTAGATCTTCCTCTCAGAAGAGTTACTATTGAGGAGAAGGACAAGGCGATCAAGGCTATCGAGGAGTTTGCGGCGGCTCACGGTGACAAGCCCATCAACTACGTGGACAACGCAAGAATGCACGTTCATGCAGGTACAGTTGCAAGATACAACATCCAGCAGAGCATCTTCAATACCACGATCGAGGTACACGTTCTTAAGCTCGGCAACGTTGCATTTGCAACCAACCCCTACGAGCTCTTCCTTGACTACGGTAACCAGATGAGAGCGAGAAGCAAGGCGTCCCAGACCTTCCTTATTCAGCTCTGCTGCGGATCTATGGGTTATCTTCCCACCAAGAAGGCTGAGGAGGGCAGTCACTATTCGGCATACGTTTCCTCGGGTACTGTCGGTCACGTAGCAGGTGATATGCTTGTCAGAAAGACTCTCCAGGAAATCAACGGAATGTTCGAGGAAAAATAAACCAAAAGGTAATCATTATTTCAATTGACGGTATGCGCCCCGACGGTCTTTTGAACTGCGGGAGCACTGCCGTAGAGAACGCCTCTAGAGTCATCGACTTGTTCGGCGACGAATATTCGGTGATCATTACCGCTGACCACGGCGGTCACGACAGAATGCACGGCACGGATATGCCCGAGGATAAGACCATGCCTATGTTCTTCTTCACCAAAGGCTTCGAGGGAGGCAAAAAGCCGGAGGGCGGATCTATTCTCGACATTGCACCGACTGTGGCAAAAATACTGAATTTTGAACCCAAAAAAGAATGGGAAGGTAATTCCGTTCTATAAAATCATACAGTTTGGAAGGTAAAAATATGAAATTTACAGCGGTTGGTGATATACTTTGCCAAAGAAGAATGGCGCAGGATTACGATGGCTTTGCCGAGGTAAAGGAATTTATCGAAAAGGGCGATGCCAGATTTTTCAACCTTGAAACAGTCGTACACAAAGAGGGCGAATGCTATGGCAACCAGTTCTCCGGAGGTACCTACATAAGATGCAATCCCGAGGTCATGGAGGATATGCTGAAGTTCGGATTCAATATGACGACCTTCAACAACAATCACCTTATGGACTTCGGTCACGAGGGACTGCTTAAAACTCTTGAAAACGTAGACAAAACAGGGATAGTTCACGCAGGTGTCGGCAGAAACCTTCACGAGGCGGCGGCTCCTGCCTACCTTGAGACCAAGAACGGAAGAGTGGCACTCATTGCGGTAAGCACCAGCTTTAATCCCGCGATCATGGCGGGTGAGCAGTCGAGACGGCTTCCCGGCAGACCCGGATGCAACGGAATCAATATAACAAGACGAATAGTTCTTCCGGAGGAGCAATTCAAGCAGATACAAGCTATCGGCGAGGCGTGCGGCATCAACGAGGCAAAGATGGTCACAAGGCGCGAGGGCTACCATCCATTCCTTCCCGATGGTATGGCAGAGCTTGGTGAGCTTCAATTCCAGCTTGGTGACAAGGCGGGAGTTGCCTACGAGGCAAAGAAGAGCGACGTAGCGAGAGCTCACGCGGCTATTGCCGAGGCGACTAAGAAGGCAGACTACGTTATCGTTTCCATCCACTCCCATCAGCTTCTTGGAGGAGATAAAACGGCGGTACCCGAGTTCCTCACGGGGCTTTGCAGAGGATTTATAGACGCGGGTGCTGATGCGGTAGTCGGACATGGCCCTCACCTTCTCCGTCCCATTGAGGTCTATAAGGACAAGCCTATATTCTATTCTCTCGGTGACTTCGTCATTGAGCTTTACGACGTGGCTATTGCACCCGAGGACTTCTACAAGAGCTATGGAATGGATTCTAACAGTTCGGTCATCGAGCTGCTTGAAAAGCGTTCTGCGGGCTTCACCAGAGGTCTTATGGAGGATGACAGAATGCTCGAAACGGTAATTCCCTATTGGGAGACCGACGAGGATAAAAAGCTTACTAAGATGACTCTTATGCCCGTTAAGGCATCCAAGGGTGAGGGAAAGATGCTTGAAGGTCTTCCCCGCCCTGCGACAAAGCTTGATTTCATGAACGATCTTGCAAAAATGTCCAAGCCTTACGGTGTTGAGATTAGCTGTGAAAATGGCGAATGGGTTTGCAGTTGGTAAATATTTATTTACATTTAAGGAGATTATCTCAAAAAAATGGCATACAATCTTACAAAAGACGTAATTGGTTTTCTTGACGGTGAGGTAGAGGCAACAAAAAAACTTCTTAAGGATCTCACCCTCATTCCCGCGCCTTCTCACTTCGAGGACGAAAAGGCAGCGGCAGTAAAAAAGTGGCTCGAGGACGTGGGAGCTGAAGGCGTTTACATTGACGAGGCGAAGAACGTCGTTTATGAAATTAAGGGCGAAAACGAGAAGGAAGCCGTAGTATTTATGGCACACACCGACACGGTATTCCCCTTCGATACTCCACTCGTATGGCGTGAGGACGAGAAAAATTACTACTGCCCCGGCGTTGGTGACGATACCTGTTCTCTCGCAGTGCTTCTTACCGTTGTAAAATACGTTGTAAAGTGCGGACTTAAGCCTAAAAAGACGGTTCTCTTCGTGGCAAACGCCTGCGAGGAGGGACTTGGTAACCTTAAGGGCTCAAAGCAGATAGTCAAAGACTTTGCGGGTATACTCAACGAGTTCTACACCTTCGATGGCAAGTTCCAGGCAACAAATGTTATCTGCGTCGGCTCTCACAGATATAAGATCAAATGCACAAGTGAGGGCGGTCACTCCTTTGGAGCTTTCGGTAACACTAACGCCATCGCAGAGCTTGCAAGGCTTGTAACCGATCTTTATACCGTTAAGGTTCCCGAAAAGGAAGGCACCAAGACCACTTATAACGTGGGAATCATCGAGGGAGGAACTTCGGTCAACACTATCGCACAGTTCGCTGAGATGCTTTATGAGTATCGCTCGGATGACAGGGAGTGCCTTGCTATAATGAAGGCAACCTTTGAGGAAAAGCTTGCAGCAATAAGAGCCGACAGCAAGGCGAGCTTTGAGGTCGAGCTTGTGGGTGACCGCCCCTGCGACGGTGAGGTTGACAAGGCTCGTCACCGCAAGATGATAGACCGTGTTAAGGAGATTTCGGAAAAGTACTCGGGCATTAAGCCTAAAGAAAAGTCGGGCTCGACCGACTGTAACAGTGCTTCCAGTGCAGGCATTCCTTCTGTCTGCCTTGGCGTTTATAACGGTGGCGGTGCTCATACCCGAGAGGAATGGGTGGAAAAGGACTCGATCGCCATAGGTCTTAAAATTGCGGCAGAGCTCATTCTTGAAAAATTCTTCTGATTTTTTCCAATAACTGAATTATGAAAGTTGAAAGTTGTACGTACAGTACAACTGAACGGAGCGCTTATATGAAACGAAAAGCATATCCAAAGCAGGAGAAGATTTATGAAAGCATACGAGAGACTTCTGAAATACGTTAAATTTGACACCAAAAGCTCCGAGGAAAGCGGAATCCATCCAAGTACTGCGACGCAATTTGAGCTTGCAAATGCATTGAGTGAGGAGATGCTTTCGCTCGGGTGCCGTGGCGTTATGGTTACCGACAAGTGCTACGTTTACGGTCATCTTCCTGCAACGGATGGGCTTGAAGCTTCTGTGCGACTTGGTTTTATTGCCCACTTGGACACTTCACCCGATTTTTCAGGCAAAGAGGTTTGTCCTATTATCACCGAAAATTATAACGGCGAGGATCTTCCTCTCGGTGACAGCGGGCTTATTCTTTCAACGGATACCTTCCCTCATCTTAGGGCTCTTAAGGGCAGAACGCTGATCACCACCGACGGTAGAACCCTCCTCGGAGCGGATGACAAGGCGGGAATTGCCGAGATAATGACACTGATAGAAACACTTGTCAAGAAGCAGATTCCCCACGGGGAGATACACTTTGCCTTTACTCCCGACGAGGAGATCGGTGAGGGTGCCGACTTCTTCGACGTTGAGGGATTCGGATGTGATTTTGCCTACACCGTTGACGGTGGAGCAGAGGGCTCGCTTGAATACGAAAACTTCAATGCAGCGAGTGCGAAATTCAACGTAAAAGGAATAAACGTTCACCCGGGAAGTGCAAAAAACACCATGCGAAACGCTGCACTTGTGGCAATGGAGATAGGCTCTATGCTTCCTTCAGCGGAGATTCCGTCAAAAACAGAAGGCTATGAGGGCTTCTATCACCTAACCGATATGTCAGGTGAGGTGGAGTCTGCCTCCCTCTCTTACATTGTGCGTGACCATGATGCGGCTATCTTCGAGTCGCGTCTAAAAACGCTTCGTCACATCGAAAAGTCGATAAACGAAAAATACGGTGACGGTACTGTAACTCTGACGCTTAAAGAGCAGTACAGAAATATGAGAGAAAAGATCGCACCTGCTATGCATCTTATAGATAATGCGAAGGCTGCGGCAAAGGCTCTCGGTCTTACGCCTGTCGCGGAGCCTATCCGTGGTGGAACCGATGGTGCAAAGCTCTCCTACATGGGGCTTCCCTGCCCCAATCTCGGCACGGGAGGTTACGCCTTCCATGGCCCGTTCGAGCATATTACCGCAGAGGGAATGGATCTGGCTACCGAGATGCTTATTAAGCTTGTCGAGATCTATTCGGAATACAAAAAATAAAAAACGTTTTTCTATAAAGTCAAAAGCGGATCCCGCAAAAAACGCAGGATCCGCTTTTAATTTTTTGTTTAAGATTTTTTCTTTGCTATGATATTTGTCACAAGCTTAACCAGCTCAACCACGGGAATTACACAGAATGCAAGGCCGATTGCAATACCGTACTCCATAAGATCGAGGTGTGCAAGCTCAAATGCGTTTGCAAGGAAGGGGATCTCTATTACAAGAGTGGTAAGGATCAAAGAAAGCGCTGCGGCACCCCAGAGCCATACGTTCTGCTTTTTCATCGAGAAGAGAGATCTGTTAAGCGAACGCATATTGAAGGAATGGAATATCTCAGCCATGGACAGAGTGAGGAATGCCATTGAGGTTCCGAGTCCCTCTGCGGTATATATACCCTTGGCAATAGCATCTGCATGATGAAGATCTGCAAGAACGTATACGCCTATGAAGTAGGAAATAAGGGTAATTACAGTTACGAGAATTCCCTGATAAACTACTCCAAAGCCAAGACCGCCTGCAAATATTCCTTCCTTAGAATCTCGAGGCTTACGCTTCATAATATCGCCCTCGGGCTTTTCCATACCGAGAGAAAGAGCGGGCAGACAGTCGGTAATCAGGTTGATCCAAAGGAGGTGAACAGGCTTGAAGATCGAGAAGCCGAAGAGCGTTGCAAAGAAGATCGTCAGCACCTCTGAAAGGTTGGATGCAAGAAGGAACTGAATTGACTTTCTTATATTATCGTATATTCTTCTTCCCTCTCCTACGGCGGAAACTATCGTTGCAAAATTATCGTCGGTAAGTATCATATCGGCAACGTTCTTGGTAACGTCGGTTCCGGTAATACCCATACCTACTCCGATGTCGGCATTTTTAATAGAAGGAGCATCATTTACTCCGTCTCCGGTCATTGCGGTGACCTTGCCCTTCTTACGCCATGCATTTACTATTCTGGTTTTGTGCTCGGGCTGAACTCTTGCATAAACCGAATATTTTTCGACGAGGCTATCAAATTCCTCATCGGATATTCCGTCAAGCTCCGCACCCGTAATAGCCTCCTCTGCGGAGGAGATAATGCCAAGCTGCATTGCGATAGCAACTGCGGTATCCTTGTGGTCACCGGTAATCATTATAGGACGGATGCCCGCACTTCTGCACTCATCTATTGCAGGCTTTACCTCGGGACGGACGGGATCGATCATACCGACAAGTCCTACGAAGCAAAGCTCTTTTTCAACAGCCTCGCTTTCATATACCTCGGGAGCACACCCAAGCTCCTTAAATCCGAGAGCGAGAACACGGAGTGCTCTGTCCGCCATGTTCTTGTTAGCCGCAACTATTTCGGAACGCTTCTTTTCTGTCATGGGAAGAACGTCTGTACCGTCAAGATAATGCGAGCAACGCTTAAGTATCTCGTCGGGTGCACCCTTGGTGAACTGCGTGATCGCCTTTCCGTCGTCATGAACGGTACTCATCATCTTTCTCATAGAATCGAAGGGTATCTCTCCGATTCTCGGAAGGGTATTCTTCTTTTCATTCTTGGAAAGACCAAGCTTCTCTGCATAGTTTACAAGAGCACACTCGGTGGGCTCTCCGATAGCAGTGCCTGCATCGGTATCGAACTCAGCATCAGAGCAAAGTGACATTCCTACCGCAAGCTTTTCCTCATCCGAGCCGTAATGCTCAACAACAGTCATCTTATTCTGAGTAAGAGTTCCCGTCTTATCCGAGCATATGATCTGCGTACAGCCGAGAGTTTCTACCGCTGTGAGCTTTCTGATTATCGCATTTCTCTTCGACATATTGGTAACACCGATAGAAAGAACGATAGTAACGACTGTGGCAAGTCCCTCGGGAATCGCCGCAACTGCAAGCGATATTGCTACCATAAAGGTATCAAGAACTGTGGTGAAGTCTACCGAGCCGTCGATTACAAGCGAACGAACTATATTGATTGCAAATACAGCTACACAGATACCGATAACAAGATAAGTGAGTATCTTACTAAGCTGAGAGAGCTTCATCTGAAGAGGAGTCTTGCCCTCCTGTGCACTTGCAAGAGCATCGGCGATCTTGCCCATCTCTGTATCCATACCGGTAGCGGTCACGATTGCTTTACCTCTTCCGTAAACAACAGTGCTTCCCATGAATACCATATTTTTACGGTCACCGAGGGGAACGTCGCCGTTTGCACCCGCTTCAAGGGCGGTATCCTTCTTATCTACGGGAACGCTCTCACCTGTAAGGGCTGCCTCCTCGATCTTAAGGCTTGCACACTCAATGATTCTCGCATCAGCGGGAACAGCATCACCTGCCTCAAGGACGATGAGATCTCCCACAACAAGATCCTCGCTCTTGACGGTTATCTGCTTGCCGTCTCTTATTACCTTAGAGGTGGCGGCGGCAATTTTTTCAAGAGCTTCAAGCGCTTTTTCCGCCTTACTCTCCTGAAGAACGCCGAGAACTGCATTGATAATTACAACTGCGAGAATAATTACAACGTCGGTCGGGAAGCCCATATGACCGTTAGCTATTCCCTCGTATATCTCCATAAATCCGGATATCGCTGCCGCAACGAGAAGAATTATCGTCATCGGCTCACAGAGCTGCTTGAAAAATCTGTGAAGAAGCGATTCCTTTTTACCCTCGGCAAGCTTGTTCTTGCCATTTTCGAGAAGTCTTTTCTCAGCCTCTGCCGAGCTAAGGCCCTCACTTGTGGTTTTAAGCTCCTCAATTACCCTCTCGGAGCTTTCAACATAATGTTTCACTTTGCTTTTTCCTTTCCAAAAGAATATTATATTATTTACAAACCTTTGGGAATTATATCATTTTACGGTAATAAAGTCAATAATATACTAATTAATTTTACTATTTTTTAACTAATGCACATTTTTTATTAGCTAATGCATATTATTTCGCTTTTTAGAAAAAGGAAAGCGCTTTCTAAAGTCAAAATCAAAACCAGACGATAGAAAACGCTTTTTTCAATATGATCAGCCTGCAAAGAAGGCTCTGAGTCCAAACAAGAATACTATAAGCATTATTACAGGAAGTACATACGTCACGTAAGGACGCATCCACCTCTTAAGCTTAAGTCCTTTTCCCTGATTTGCCTCCTCGAGAAGGTTGTCAAAGCCCCAACCGATCTTTTTGTTGGTGCAATAGATAACGTAAACAAGAGAGCCGAGAGGAAGAACAAGATTGGAGACGAAGAAGTCCTCCCAATCAAGTATCGTCTTGCCAAGGGGAGCAAATCCCGACCAGATATTGAATCCGAAGATGCAAGGAAGGGAGAGTATTAGAAGAAGAATACCGTTAATTATACAAGCCTTTCTCCTCGACCAGCCAAATTTATCCATAGTACACGCAATTATTCCCTCGAATACCGCAAGAATGGTGGAAAATGCGGCAAAGGTGAGGAAAATAAAGAAGAAACTTCCTACAAGTCTGCCTGCGGGCATATTGTTAAAAATGGAAGGAAGCACCGAGAAGATAAGTGCGGGGCCGGAGGTGGTCTGTCCTCCGTTGTAGGTGAAGCAGGCGGGGAAAATAATGAGTCCGGAAATAACCGCCACAAGAGTATCGAGAACCGCAATGTTCACAGACTCACCGAGGAGTGAACGGTCCTTGTCAATATAGCTACCGAAGATCGCCATTGATCCCATACCGAGAGAAAGGGTGAAGAGTGCCTGAAGCATAGCTCCGGAAATGACGTCCATAATGCCTGCTTCCTTCATTTTGGAAAAATCGGGAACAAGATAGAACTTAAGTCCCTCTTTGGCATTGTCGAGAGTACAGCAATAGATGGCAATTCCGATCATGAGAATGAAAAGAGCGATCATCATTACCTTGGTAACACGCTCGAGTCCCTTCTGAACACCAAAGGAGTTTACGAGAAATCCCGCAACCACTATGATTACCATACAGATCATCATTGCTAAAGGATTATCAAGCATCTCGACAAAGGAGTTCGATACATTATCTCCCATAGCCTCAAAATCACCGAATGCCGTACTCTTGAAGTAATAAAGCATCCAGCCGGAGACAACCGTATAGAACATCATAAGCACATACAGACCTATGAAGGAAATGTATCCGTGAGCCTTGAAAGCCTTATGACCGGGAAGCGGATCATATTGGCAGATAGGGCTTTTTTGACTGGCTCTGCCGATAGAAAGCTCCATTGTCATAATGGGAAGTCCCATTATTACGAGGAAAATAAGATAAATAAACACGAAGAAGCCGCCGCCGTACTGTCCCACCATCCACGGGAACTTCCATACGTTACCAACTCCGATAGCACATCCTGCACTGAGAAGAATAAATCCGAGTCTTGAGCCGAGTCTGGCTCTTCCAGATTCAACTTTTTTAGGTTCCATTATTTTTCTTCCTTTGTTTTTAGTCAAAGAAGTGCCCGTGTCAATTACGATGGGCACTTCTGTTTTTACACGGTTATATATCAGTTATGTGAATATTTCTTTACAATTTCGTGCATTTTATCAAGATTCTTCTCCATATCGGAGACGAGCTTGAACTGATTGCGCGCTCTGTCAAGGTTATGCTTCTCTCTTGCTATCTTGAAGTAAGTGTCGCCGCAGAGATAGTCGGTGAGGAATCGCATTCCGCACTCAAGAGTCATCATAATGGCACCGATGGGAAGCATTTCAAGCTCGCCCTCGGTAAGTCCGCCCTTTGCCCCCTCGATAAAGCCCTTTACGTAAAGCTCATAGAGGTTTATATCAAAGTTAACCTTGGAAAGATCAACCTCGTCCTCAAGAGCGGTGGTGGCACCAAATCTTATCGAATCACCAAAATCGTTAACGGCATATCCGGGCATAATGGTATCGAGGTCTACGACACAGATAGGCTCGCCTGAATTCTTATCAAAGAGAATATTGTTAAGCTTGGTGTCGTTATGGGTTACCTTAAGAGGAAGTCTTCCCTCCTTGTGAGCACGCTCAAGAGTTCCGCAGAACTCCTCTCTTGCCTTGGCGAACTCAACCTCTGCCAAAACCTCGGCAAGTCTGCCCTTTACATCCGCCTTAACAGCATCCATAAGCTGACGGAAACGGTCGGGGGTATTATGGAAATTAATGATAGTCTCATGAAGAGTATCGGCAGGATAATTCTTAAGAAGGTACTGGAAGTTACCGAATGCAACCGCAGACATGTAGAACTGCTCGGGCTTCTCAACCTTATCGTAGCTATGGCTGTCGGTTACGAACTTAACAACACGCCAATACTCACCCTTGTCGTCAAGATAATAGTTCTTACCATCCTTAGCTTTGATGACGTTAAGAGTCTCTCTTTCGGGATCTCCACCATTCTTGATGATTATCTCACGGAGAAAGGCTGTAACACCAACGTAATTCTCCATAAGAAGATCGGGGCGCTTGAAAACGTTCTTGTTGATCTTCTGAAGAATGTACTCACGCCTTTCACCACCGAGCTCGGTCATAATATAACGGGTATCGTTAATGTGACCGTTACCGTAGGGCTTGGCAGTAATAATTTCACCCTCGATGTTGAAATGGGAAATGATTGTACGAATCTGGTTTTTCATAATTGCCTGTTCCTCCTGTGTTCCGAGAAGCGCACTGCCTATGATGCCTGCATCATTCATAAAGCGAGCCACGTCAACTCTGGTTCTTAATCCTTCTGCTCCGAAGGAAATTCTCTCGATCTGAGCACGGAGAGGACGCATAAGATTCTCTCCCTCGCCCGAAATTCCTCCGCCGACGCAAACCACGTCGGGCTGAAGCGTATTGATTATATTGGAAATTCCGATCGCAAGATACTTGGTAAAGTCGTCAATGACCACCTTAGCCGCAACGTCACCCTTGCCTGCCGCCTTGAATGGAACTATGGCATTTACACGGTTAATATTGCCCTCGCAAAGCTTCCACATAATGCTGTCGGGATAAAGCTGCATCATTCTCTTGGTTTCTCTTACAAGAGCGGTAGCCGAGCAATAAGCCTCAAGACAACCGCGCTTGCCGCATCCGCAGCTTCTGCCGTTAGCATCTATGATCGTATGTCCAAGCTCTGCTGCAAAGCCGTTCATTCCCTCGCAGATCTTACCGTCAATAACGATTCCTCCGCCTACTCCCGTTCCGAGAGTAATAGCTACGAGTGATGACTCGTTTTCTCCTACTCCCCAAACTGCCTCAGCATATGCCGCCGCATTGGCATCATTGGCAACGAAGGTAGGTCTTCCGGTAAGTCCTTTAATTATTTTAGCAAACTCGGCATTCTTCCAACCGAGGTTATTTGCATAAATTACCTTGCCGTTTTTAACAATTCCGGGAGTGGCAACACCAATCCACTTTATCTGCTCGAGAGTTACGTTCTCCGCACGGCAAAGCTCACGGCAAAGCCTTACGATGTCAGCCGATATTTCCTCACAGGAGCGGGGAGCGTTGGTCTTGGTGCTCGCCTTCCTGACGATCTGCTTTCTCTTAAGATCAACGATACCTACGGCAATATTAGTACCGCCAAGATCAACTCCGATACAAAGACTCATTAGAGATCCTCACTTTTATATTATTTTCCACTGCTTTAACGTTATGCTAAAAATACACAACTTATTAATTTAGATTATACATTAGCTTCTTGACAAATTCAAGAGAAAATAGTATAATATTTTGTAGATTAGCACATTTTTTCTACTTTTTTACAAATTTCCGAGGTGGGTTTAATGAACAGACAGGAAATAGTGACCGTTCTTCAGGAGCTGCACAAAATTACCGGCTTCCGGATTTCTCTTCACGGAGCCGATTTCAAGGAGATTGCCGCCTTTCCCGAGATGCGGTGTGACTTTTGCGAGTTAGTAAACAAGAATAAGGGTGAGCATTTTTCCTGCGTTGAATGCGACAAGCTTGCTTGCCATAAGGCCTTGGAAAACAGACAAACCTACATATATAAATGCCGTTACGGTCTTACAGAGGCGGTAAGTCCGTTGTATAATTTCGGAACGTTGACCGGCTTTCTTATGATGGGGCAGGTTGCAGAAAGTGCATCCGAAAGAGATGAAGCAATGCGTCTAATAAGCCATCTGTCATGCTATGAAAAGGATCGTAAAAGAACTGCCGACTCAATCAGGATCGTAGATCCGTCAATGGTTAACTCATACGTCAAAATAATGACTATATGTGCTCAATATTTAACTCTTTCCAACTCTATTGTGGGTGAAAAGCGAACGGTTGCCGAGGAGGCAAGACGCTACATTGAGGAAAATCTGGACAGGAAGTTCGGAATTCCCGACATCTGCCGCCACATCGGTTGTTCAAAATCCACCCTTCTTACCACCTTTAAAAGGAAATACGGTACCACCGTCAACAGCTTTGTCACCGAATTAAGGCTGAAAAAGGCGGAGGGACTTCTTTACGAGGGAAAGCTGAGCGTTGCGGAGATAAGCAGTGAATGCGGCTTCTCCGATCAATCCTATTTTTCTAAGGTATTCTCGGCAAAATACGGCATACCGCCTACGGAATACCGTTTGAAAAGAGAGCCTTAAAACATTTTACGGAGACATATCATGAAAATTATACATACATCGGATATACATCTGGATTCCAGGCTTACCTCCCGTCTTTCCCCCGACAAGGCTAAGGTGAGACGAAGAGAGCTTCTTTCCAATCTGTCAAGGTTTGTAAGCGAGGCGAGAAGGCTGTCGGCAAGTGCAATTATTATAGCCGGTGACCTTTTTGACAGCGAAAGAGTATCGTCAAGAGCCTTGGAGACCGCCCTGGACGTTATTTCCGGAGCCGACGGAATCGGATTTTTCTATCTTCCCGGAAATCATGAAAAGAATGCTCTCACCGCATCCGGAAGAACGCTTCCCGCCAACCTTTTCATCTTTGGCGAGGAGTGGACATATTATAAGGCCGGCGACGTAGTTATTGCGGGAAGAAGCAGATGCTGTGAAAATATGTTCGACAGCCTGGACTTCAAGAAAGAGGACAAAAATATTGCAGTTTTACACGGAGAACTGCGAGACCGTTCTCTATCTCCCGACGCCGTAGGTCTGAGAGATGCCGCGGAGAGGAATATCGATTATCTGGCTCTCGGCCATTACCACAGCTTCAGAAGCTGTCAGATAAGCGGAGGCGGCAGTGCCGTATATTCCGGAACTCCGGAGGGACGCGGATTTGACGAATGCGGTAAATGCGGCTTCGTTCTTATTGATACCGACAGAATTGAGGAGTATAAGTTCATTCCCTTTGCGAAAAGGATAATACACAATATCGAAATAGATATTAACGGTCTTAACAGTCTTGGTGAGGTGCAATCAGCGTGTCAGTCAGCTATCAGAGGGCTTTCATCCGATGACCTTGTCAGACTTGAGCTGGTCGGGCAAAGAGGACTTGAGCTTTGGCTCGACGAAGAAGCTATCGCGGATAAATTCAGGGGTGGGTTCTTCCATCTCGAGGTTAAGAATTCTACCAGATTGCTTATCAAGAAAGAGGACTATCAGTTCGACAAAACTCTAAAAGGAGAGTTCATACGTCTGGTCAGTTCAAGAGAAGATTTAGACGAGCTGACAAAGGAAAAAATAATCGAGATGGGGCTTAACGCTCTTATGGGAGAGGAGGTCTGATCTAATGAAGCTTATATCCTGTTATATCGAAAGCTTTGGAAGGATCAAAAATCAAAGCTTTTCCTTTAAGGACGGGCTTAACAAGCTGGTCGGTGAAAACGGAAGCGGCAAGACCACTCTGTCCGTCTTTATCAAGGTGATGCTCTACGGAATGAGCGACACCAAGAAAACAAATCTTGACGAAAACGACAGAAAGCATTACCTCCCCTGGGAGGGCACAATAGCCGCAGGATCTATGGAATTTTCCGTCGGAAATAAAAAATACCGAGTAGAAAGAAGCTTTGCTCCAAAGGCATCGGAGGACAGCTTTGCTCTGTACGATCTGACAACGGGAAGGCTTTCAAGCGACTTTTCGGAGAACATCGGCAGAGACGTATTCGGTATTGACGCGGACGGTTTTGAAAGGACGGTATTCCTTTCCGAGAGGAATCTTCCCGCCGCGGGAAAAAATCAGTCGATTTCCGCAAAGCTCGGAGGACTTGTTGGCTGTGACGGTGACATTGAGGGACTGGACGATGCAATAAAGGCTCTCGAGGAACAAAGACGAAGATACAGCAAAAAAGGCGGCGGAGGCGAGATCTACGACGTCAAAGCCAAGATAACCGAAACCGATCTGAGGCTCGGTGAGCTTGCGGCTATTGAGGCGAGGCTCGGCTCGGAGGAGGAGCGGCTGAAAGAAAACAAAATAAAGACCGCAAAGACCGAGGAGGAGCTTTCGGGACTCGAGAGCATTAAAGAAAGACTTATTATCCAAAGGGCGGAGCAAACCGGCAGACAACGTATGGCGGAGCTGGGAGAACGACTTATGCAAAACGAAAAAGCACTCCTGCCTCTCGACGAAATGTTCAGTCCCGGCATCCCCGGCTTTGAGGAAATAAACGAGATAAGCTATAAGGCTACCGAGGCAAAAAGACTGCTGGCTGACAGAGAGGAAAATCCCGAATTTGAGCGAATGTCAAAAAGATACGCCGCAGTTTCCGAGGAGGACGTCACTCTGGCAAAAGATGCGATCTCTTCTATCGAAAGAACCAGGGAAAGAAAGAAGGATCCCGACGTTATGAGGTTTTCAAAGACCTTTGAAAAAAGGATCCCGAGTGTGGAGGAGCTTCACGGGCTGATTGCCGAATTTGGCAAGAAAAGCTTTTCAAAGACATCCGGAGTGATTCTTTCTTCGGGGGTGGCTTTGCTCCTGCTTGGAGTGCTGCTTGGAACTCTTATTACTCCTATTTTTTACATAATTGCAGCTCTCGGAGCTGTAATAACCGCACTTTTGCCCTTTATCGGTGTTCAATCCAAGAAAAGACGGGGCGAAGCTCTTTTATGCCGCCTCTCTGACTTCTTTGATTCCATCGGAACGGATATTCCGAAAAAAGAGGAGCTAAAAGAAAGACTTCTCAAAACCCGAGAGCTGCTTTCACGCAAAAACGAGCTATATATATCCGAGGAGACAGAATACTATCCTGCGATCTATGCACTGATAGATAAACTGCCCGACACCCGCTTTAACGATGCTCTGAGTGAAGCGTCCTTTGCGGTAAAGGAATACGGTGAGTATTCCTCACTCTCGGTATTTCTGAAATATAAGAATAACGAAAGTGTTTCACAGAAGCAAAGAGGTGCCGAGCTTAAGAGGGAGGTAGATGCATTTCTTGAAAAATACAGAATGAGCGGCGAACGTCCCTTTGATAGCTTACGGGCCGCACTTCACGAATACGAAAGGCTCAGAAGAGAGAGAGATTCTCTACGCTCCGAGCTTGCTATCCTTGAAAAAAAGGTGAGCAGTGAGGCCGGTACTCCTCTGCCGTTTGGCGAGGATGAAGTGAAGGATAAAAAGGCGGCGCTCGAAGAAATGCTTGGCACCTTAAGACGTGAGGCGGCTATTTCCGAGCGTACGATACACAGCCTTAATCTCGCTCTTGACGAGCGTGATGAGCTTATCTCGGGAAGAGAGGAGCTTATGGAAAAGCTAAGGGCGTGTGAGGAAAAATATCGTATCATTCTGCTTACTAAGGACATGCTCTCCGATGCGAAGGATTCCATGACGGCGAAATACCTCGGCAAGACTAAGGCGGGCTTTGAAAGCTATACTAAGCTCATTTCGGAGGATGACGGGGGAAGCTATGAAATGAACACCTCCTTTGCCGTATCGAGGCTTGAGGGCGGAAGAGCCAAGCCCTCCGAAGGTTACAGTAAGGGAACGCGGGATCTATATAATATAGCCTCTCGTCTTGCGCTTATTGATTCGCTTTATGAGGGAGAGATGCCACCTATCATTCTCGACGATCCCTTTATAGCTCTAGATGACCGCAAGGCGAAAAGTGCGATAAGGCTTCTTGAGAAGCTGGCAAAATCTAGGCAGATAATCTATTTTACCTGCTCGGAATCGAGAAGCTGAGTAGGAGAGTAGGAGATATCCTTTTGGGGCTTGACAAAACGAGCGTTTTTTAGTATAATATCTAAGACCGAGCGGGGCAATCGCGCTATATGTTGCCGAAAGGTATTATAGTGAGGAAAGTCCGGGCATCGTAGGGCAGGATAACGGATAACGTCCGCCTGGGGCGACCCACGGGAAAGTGCAACAGAAATATACCGCCACGGTTGTTTTAAATATTGCAGAGCATTTCAATACTGTACCACGGCCATTTCAGATAGTGCCCAAAAGGGTTCCACGGCTCTTACAGGTGGTGCAGAAGGTGGGAATTTTGCGTCACAAGGCGTAGCTACCTACGTCAAGACCAAAATTCGCGACTAAGACACCCCATGTGTCTGTTCTGCACTATCTGAAACGGCCGTGGTAAGGATGGAAAGGCGAGGTAAGAGCTCACCCACTTCTATGGTAACATAGATTTGCTGTAAACCCTATCCGATGCAACACCTTGAATTCCCTTTTGGGAGGGCTGCCCGCCCTTTTTTCATGGTGGCAGAGCATTTTGCTTGAACTGTGAGGAGACTCACAGTGAAGATAGATGATTGCTGCGTGACGAGCGTACAGAACCCGGCTTACAAGCTCGGTCATTTTTAGGATCATATTTAGAGCTTTATAGAAAAAAATCGAGTGAAAAATCACTCGATTTTTTCTTTTTTGCTAACAATTGTTGTCAAAAGCCGAATATTCTACCAAACAACTATCTCACCGTTCTCATCGTAGTGCCAGTAATTGCCATCCTCCGTTGGAACGTCCTCCGAGTAGTAGTAGCGGGTAGCGGAGGTGAGATAGTAGTTATCAGAATCAATAGAAATGTTCGACCAGTCGGCTTCTGTGCCGTGGTAATATACGCTCGTGAGGTTGTTTATGTAGCAATAAGTGAACGCAGATTCGCCGATTGTGGTGACGCTGTCGCCTATCACAACGCTCGTAAGTCTGTCGCACCAAGCGAACGCAGATTCGCCGATTGTGGTGACGCTGTCGGGTATCACAACACTCGTAAGGCCGGTGCAATTATAGAACGCCTCTTCACCGATTGTGGTGACACTGTCGGGTATCACAACACTCGTAAGGCTAAAGCAATCCGAGAACGCATTAGAGCCGATTGAGATGACGCGGTCAGGAATTACTATGCTCGTAAGGCTGTCGCAATTATAGAACGCAGATTCACCGATTTCGGTGACACTATCCGGGATAGTGAAGCTAGTTTCATGCTTTCCTATAGCGTATCGCACTAAAATACTACCGTCCTTACTATAAAGGTTGCCGTCAATATCCTTATAGTGCGAATTGTTTTCGTCTACTTCTATGCTTATAAGGCTGTCGCAACCGGAGAACGCACGATCGACGATTGTGGTAACGCCATCTCCTATTTCTACGCTCGTAAGACTGTCGCAATAATAGAACGCAAATTCGCCGATTGTGGTGACGCTGTCGCCTATCACAACGCTCGTAAGGCCGGAGCAATTATAGAACGCATATTCGCCGATTGTGGTGACACTGTCGGGTATTACTACACTCGTAATGCTATCGCAAATATAGAACTCATACTTGTAAATCTCATAATTTTCACCGTTATAGTTCTCGGGAAGGATCAAATCGGTATCATCTCCCATATAGCCTAAGAGATAATTTACTCCCTCGGAGGTTATAAAGAGATAATCGTCTAGGTTAACTATTTTACTCTCTCCGTCGTGTATCTCAAGAGCATAGCAACCTATATAGCCGTTATCATTTGAGCCTTTATTAATATTAAGTGATGACTTGTTTATTACCTCAACAAGTTTGAAGCAACCAGAAAACGCAGATTCGCCGATTGTGATGACGCTGTCGGGTATCACTACGCTAGTAAGGCCGGAGCAATTATGGAACGCATAAGAGCCGATTGTGGTGACGCTGTCACCTATCACAACGCTCGTAAGGTTGCCGCGATATCTGAACGCAGAAGAGCCAATTGCGGTGACGTTTCTGTTATTGTATATTCCTATAACGATATCGGTTGCCGTACAGCTTCCACGTCCTGTTACGGTATAGGTCTTACCGTCACTGTTGAGAGAATACTCCAATCCCGCTGAGCTTTTGGGAAGGTTGCAGAATTTGCAACAGCCGTTCTCGGTAACGTGAAGGAATTCATCCTTAGGTAACTCGATGTAGTCGGTTGAGTAATCGCATCTAGAACAGGTGTAGTATTCGTACCAACCGACCTCACCGCAGTTAGGAGTCTTTGCTTCGTGACGCACACTACCGTGACCGAGAGCAGCAACTACATTCTGCTTAACAAGAACCTCGTTACATACGGAGCAGTGCTTACCTTCCGTAAGGCCGGTGCTAGTACAATCGGGTGCAACCGCATTGTCAACTACCTCGGTGTGGCCGAGGGCGGATATCTCTACGTAGGTTGTATAATCACATCTTCCGCAGGTCCGGTATGCATGCCAGCCGATTCCGGTCCAGGTTTCCTCTTTCGCCTCATGGTCGATATAATCGTGGCCGAGGGCGGATATCTCTACGTAGGTTGTATAATCGCATCTTCCGCAGGTCCGGTATGCATTCCAGCCGATTTCAAGGCAGGTGACAGCCTGTGCTTCGTGGTCGATATAATCGTGACCAAGTGCAGGGATTATGACATCCTTACGCATAACCTCATACTCGCAGACCGAGCACTTGCGGACGTTCTGGTAGAAGCCTTCCACGGTGCAAATGGGCTCGAGGCGGTTTTCTTCCCATATTTCGGTAGGTGTTGCCTTATAGCACTCGCACTTATAGCCGTAGAACCAGTTGCCGATATAAACCTCTCCCTTCTCCTGTGCTTCCCACCAGGGAGAGTTATTGAATATGCCGTAGGTAAGACTGTTTATACTGTCGGGCATAGTGATCGCTGCGAGGTAAGGAAGGGTGTTTTTATTTCCGAAGGCGTTGAAGCCGGTCGCACCGTCCTTTGCCGTGATCTTTACAATTTTGGGATAGTTCGCCAAGTCCTCGACAGGCTCGAAGAGGCCGTTGGGGATCACGGTGCCGCCACCGAGAATAAGAGTAACGCCATCGGACTTTATGCCTGCGTTGTAGAAGATGTAATTGTTCTCTTCAACTGTGGAATTTGCTTTAGAGGCTATGAAAATCTCCTCAAGATTTCCGCATTCGTAGAAGGTGGAGCTGCTCCACATCGTAATATTACCGAGTATTTCAAGCTTTTTCATTCCCTCGCAATAGGAGAATGCCGAATTACCAAACTTGGTAATATTGTCAGGAAGGATAAGCTCCTCAATACTGATACAGTACTGGAACGCTGCGTTACCTATCTTTGAAAGATTTGCCGAGAATACGACCTCGGAGAGCGAATCGTTATGCCTGAACGACATATTGCCGAGAGTCGTGACGGTATCGGGCATTTCAATCTTGACAAGGGAGATACAGTAGTCAAACGCCATATCCGCAATGGTTACAAGGCTTTCGCCGAGATCTATTTCTGTGAGAGCCGAGCAGTGCTCAAATGCGCTCTGCGAGATAGTCTTTACGGAGTCGGAAAGCACTACCGATGTAAGGGCTGTGCAGTAGGAGAATGCGTGATCGCCTACTGTTTTGAGGGAGGAGGCATATTCCGAGATATCAAAGCTCTCCAGGGCCGTACAGTCAGCGAACGCATAGCTATCTATGGTTGTAAGCTTTGCTTCCGCCGCCTTGACACTTATGCTCGTAAGCGATGTGCAGCCCTTGAATGCACTGTTACCGATAGAGGTAAGATTCTTATTAATTAAAATGGATTCAAGAGAAATACAATTCGCAAAGGTGTATTGTTTAATTTCGCTTACACTATCGGGAATGGAAATACTTTTAAGGGCAGTACAGTTATTGAATGCATACGCATCTATGGTTTGTATGGAGTTGGGGAGAACTATACTTTCGATCAAAGTGTTACCCTTGAATGCACTCTCCGCAATTCTGATAACACGAAGTCCGTCATGGAGATTCGGAATCTCAATGTGAGTATCATAGCCTACGTAGCCGCTGACATAATAGAAGGAGCAGTCATCGGTAAGCTCGTATTTAATTTCGCCGGCCTTGACCGTAAGAGTACAGCTTGCAAAAATGCCGTTTGGTGCGGTGGCAGTAATAACGGTAGTGCCGGCAGATTTTGCGGTGACAATGCCGTTTGTGTTAACCGTTGCAACCGTTTCGTCAGATGAGGTCCAAGTTAGGGTACCGTAGGTTGCATTGTTAGGCGAGACCGTTGCAGAAAGGGAGAAGGGCTGAGCAACGAAGACCGTAGCACTTGATTTATTAAGAATTACGCTCGTAACGGGAATAATTACCTCTACCTCACAGGATGCAAAAACGGTATCGGCAGTTCCGACAGTAATTGTTGTGCAGCCTTTGCCTACTGCGGTAAGGGTGCCGTTCTCTACCCTAACTACGGATGAATTACCGCTTTTCCATACAATGGTGTCGGTAGTGTCTGTGGGATTTAGGGTAGCGATCAGCGTTTCGGTAGTGCCGACGTTCATCGTTATTGCCGTCTTATTCAAGGTGATACTTTCTAAAGGAATTGTGATCTTATCACCGTAGAGGAAGGTGGCTTCGCCCTTCGCTCCGCAGACGCAGGATTTATAGTAAATAGCGGGGGATTCAACCGTTGCGTCGGATTTCAGGTAATCTTCGGTGGCAAGCTCTTTGTCATAGACGTGCCCCTTAGCCGGTTTCTCGGAATATGTGGTGTAATCGCATCTTGAGCAAGTGTCGTAAGCATCAAAGCCAATCTCGGTGCAGGTGGGTGCTTTGGCATCGTGATGCTCTGTGTCGTGGCCGAGAGCATTAACCGTATTTTGCGGTACAAGTACGGTAGAGCAAACAGAGCAATGTTTACCTTCTGTGAGTCCTGTTTCGGTACAGTCGGGGGCAACCGCATTGTCAACTACCTCAGTATGGCCGAGTGCGGGTACTACGGTTTGTGCGACGATAACTTCATTACAAGTCGAACAATGCTTACCTTCTGTGAGTCCGGTGTTAGTGCAATCGGGTGCAACCGCATTGTCAATTACCTCGGTGTGACCGAGTGCGGGTACTACGGTTTGTGCTGTAAGAACTTCGTTACAAATCGAACAATGAGAGCCCTCGGTGAGACCGGTTTAAGTACAGGTGGGGGCTTTTGCCGCGTCTGTTACGATAGTATGGGTATGTACGGGCTCGTTATCTCCGGGAGTTTCGCCACCGTCGGGAGTTTCGCCACCGTCGGGAGTTTCGCCACTGTCGGGCGTTTCAGCACCGTCGGGAGTTTCGCCGCTGTCGGGAGTTTCGCCACTGTCGGGCGTTTCACCACCGTCGGGAGTTCCACCACCGTCGGGTGTCTGCGTATTATCGGAGTTATCCTCTTTATCATCAGAACAGGCAGTAAGGCTGAAAAACGCCATAGTCATAATTAAAAGCAGCGAAAATACCGCTAAAAAAGTCTTTTTCATACTTATTCTCCTAACCTTTTCTAAAAATCCGCTGAATGGACTGTATTCTTATAATTATTGTAATTAAATATTTTACATTTTAGCAATCAACGGGGCTGTTGTCAATACATTTTTCGTTTATTTATTTAAATTATAACTCCTTTTGAACATTTTTACCCCAAGCTGCATATACTATCTTACGTTTGTTTTGTTTTTGTAAATTTTGTCTATATTTACTTGACTGGACAGTCGAAATACCTTATAATAGAAAAGAGATAGACCTATGCGCCCCGAAAATTGCTTTAAAAACTTAGGAAAGACCGTTGGTCTTTTCGGACTTGGCAGAAGCAACCTTGATATACTCGCTCATCTTCCGAAAGGCACACAGGCAGTGCTAAGAACAGAAGAGCATCTGCCCGCTCTTCCCAAGACGGATGCCGAGATAGTCGCCGTATATGAGGGAAAGGACGCCTTTGACACACCGAGAGAGGATATACTTCTCATCTCTCCCTCGGTAAGACGTGACCGTGAGGAGTTTTTACCGTTCAAACGCCTGGGGATCAAGTTTTCGTCCGACCACGAGCTGTTCTTCGACCGTGTTAAGGTTCCGGTTTTTGCCGTGAGCGGTTCGGATGGAAAAAGCACGACGACCGCCCTATGCTCAATGCTCCTTAAAGAAAAATTCGGCTCGACTCCAGCAATAGGAAATATAGGAGTTCCAATGGCAAGTTCGCTTCTCAGCGGAAGTGAGGCATATGCCATAGAGCTGTCAAGCTTCATGCTTACCTATGGAAGATACAGAGTTTTCCGAGGCGGGCTGACCAACATCAGTGAAAATCATCTGAATTGGCACAAAAGCTTTGAGGAATATACCTCGTCGAAGCTTTCGCTTCTGACAAGAGCAAGAGAGGCGGTTATATCTGCCGATGACGACACCTGCAAAAAATATCTAAAAAGAAATTCGGTGTACGGAGTTTTCAGTGCGTTGGGCGTCTATAAGGAGTTGAAGCGAAAGTACCGTGCTCAGGTTATTTATACGCTTGAAAACGGGCGTATTATGCGAAACGGCGAAGGAATGATTTCTGCGGATGAAATTCGCAAAAATGATATCAATCATCTAAAAGATTTTATGTGTGCTCTCGCTCTTACGGACGGATACGTTTCAAGAAAATGGATCGCGGAGGTTGCAGCCGATTTTGCAGGGCTCCCCCACAGAGCGGAGCTCTTCTATAAAGCGAGAGGTATAGAGTTTATTGATTCCTCTATTGATACCACTCCGTCAAGGACCGCAGAGACGATGCGTGCATTGAACAGACGAGTGGTTTTAATCCTCGGAGGAAGCGATAAGGGGCTTAATTACGAGCCGCTTCGAGCCCCGATCAGAGAATACACCGATGCCGTGATTATTTGCGGTGAGAACCGTGAAAGGATAGCCGCGGCTCTTGTCGGGCTCGACGGCATTCATATAACCGACTGTCTTGAATCAGCGGTGAAGCTATCCGAAGATCTCCTTACAGAAGGGAGTACACTTCTTCTTTCCCCCGCATCCGCAAGCTACGACAGCTTTACGAATTTCGAAGAGAGAGGAAGAAAATTCAAAGAGCTAACAAAAGAGATTTTTAAATAAAAAGCAGTTAAAAAGCAAACAAGAGGTTACAAAACGATGAAAAAATTACTGTTATTGGCATTGATACTGATGAGTTTCTCGATCTTCCTTGTATCATGCGGAGATGAGGAAGAGGTTCCCGAGGGACTTCAGATTATTGAGAATAGCGAGGAGCACGGCTTTAAATTTTACGGGCCTGAGGGTTGGATCGTGATAAATGCTAAGACCGACACCGACACCGCTATATGGGGCGCAAAAATGTCCTCGGTCAATAACATTTCTGTAACGCTTGCAAAAAGCGAGATGCCTGAGGGTGATATTATTAGCTACTTTTCCGAGAGCATGGCGGAATTTCCGGAATATATGACTCCTCATATTGTAAGTGCTCCCACTCTTGCAAACTTCGGTAATGCGGAGGAGGCATACAGCTGTGTTTATACCTATAAATACGAGAATTATGATTTTGCTTGCTTGCAGTATTTCATAAAAAATGCCGGTGACTTCTATATTTTCACCTATACGTCATACGGTGATGTGACCGACGAGGAATCGGATTACTCTGTATATTACGACGAGGTTGAGCTTTGCATAAGCAACTTCCTCTTTACCGAGAAAAAAGAGGCTGGCAAGGAAGCGGTAGAATACGAGACCGATTCCGATGGCTACCGCTTGGTTTCGGACGAGAAGATTGCAGGTTTTGAGCTTTATCTGCCCGAGGGTGTTGAGGTTATAGTTTCCAACGCCTACGTTACTGCAAAGATCAACGAAAATGCCGGTATCTACATCGGCAAGGCAACCTCCACGGGAATACAGATCAACGAGTATTGGAGCAATCGCAAATCCGAGCTTGAGCGTATTGCCACCGAGGTTACCGAGATAGACGTTAACCGTATTAACAAGGACGGTGAGGAGATCAAGGTCGTATTCGGTGATCTTGCCGAAAACCGAGTTGCATCCTATGAGTATACTTACGTTATGGGCGGAGTTAAATATCACGTCTATCAGATAATGGGTGTTGATACCTTTAACGGATACGTATTTACCTACACTGCCACCGAGGAGGAATACCTTTCCAACCTCGAGACCGTAAAGAGGATACTTGAAAAGGTAAGATTCTGATGAAACGGATATATCTTGACAACAGTGCTACAACAAAAATTTCAGAGGAAGCTCTGAAAAGGTACAACGAGGTTTCTCTGGAATGCTACGGTAATCCATCCTCTCTCCACTCCTTTGGCTTTGAGGCAGAAAAGATCATTGATTCTGCGAGAGATACTATCCGATCTTCCCTTGGTGCCAAGGGCTCCTCTGTGGTTTTTACCGCTTCGGGAAGTGAGGCAAACAACCTTGCCATTATCGGACGAGCCTTTTCAAAGGAACGGTACAAGCGAGGATCAAAAATAATTACCACCGAGGGAGAGCACGCATCGGTGGATTCACCTCTTGAAAAGCTTGAATCCATGGGATTTAAAATTGCCAGAATTCCGACCAAAGGCGGAAAACTTGATACCGAGGTATTAAAGCGTGAAATGACCAAGGATGTCATTCTTGTTACGATGATGATGGTCAACAACGAGACAGGTGCATTCTACGACCTCGGAGCGGTTTCAAAAATAATGCGTACTCAGTCTCCCGAGGCGGTGCTTCACGCAGACTGTACGCAAAGCTACCTTAAGCTTCCCTTTACCAAGACATCATTGGGTGCAGATATGCTCACTCTTTCCTCACACAAGATCGAGGGGCCAAAGGGAGTTGGGGCACTCGTTATTGATGAGGCAGTTATCAAGGCAAGAGGGCTTTCGCCCCTGATACTCGGTGGAGGTCAGGAGCATGGACTTCGCTCCGGAACCGAGAATGTACCGGGAATTGCCGCGTTTGGCGAGGCGATACGGATAGGACATTCCGAGCTTCGGGCAAGGTATTCAAAAATGAAGGAGCTTCGGGCTCTACTCATAGAAATGATAGCAGAGAGTGAGGTTCTTTCCGAGATATCACCCACGTTGCCCGAAAGCGCAGCACCTCACATACTTAATCTTACCCTTCCCGAGATAAGAAGCGAAACCATGCTTCACTATCTTTCCTCGCTCGGCATCTACGTTTCCAGCGGCTCGGCTTGTTCTTCCAACTCCTCTCACGTCTCCTCCGCACTTACGGCTTACGGAAGAAGTGCCGACGAAGCCGATTCCTCAATAAGGGTAAGCCTTTCCCACAGAAACACCGCTGAGGAGATCGGGGAATTCATCCTGGCTCTCGAATCGGGAATAAAAAAGCTACAGAGGAAGTGACAAGTTGGTACAGATAACCCTGATAACAGTAGGTACTCTTAAGGAAGCTTACCTTAAGGATGCCTTTTTGGAGTATAAAAAAAGACTCTCGCAATACGCAAGAGTCGATGAAATCAATTTAAAAGAAGAAACGATAAGAAACGAGGACGATTCCTTTGAGATCGAAAGAGCACTTGCCGCTGAGGGTGAAAAAATTCTCTCGGCAATGCCGAAGGATTCGGTCAAAATCGCAATGTGCGTTGAGGGAAAGCAGTTTGACTCTCCCGCTCTTGCCTCGGAAATAGATAGGCTGTGCGACGAAAAGGGGCGGCTCACTATTGTGATAGGCTCCTCTCACGGTCTCGCGGAAAAGGTGAAGGCAGAGTGCAAATTAAGGCTCTCGCTCTCAAAGCTCACCTTCCCGCACCAGCTTATGCGTGTGATTTTGATGGAAACACTTTACCGCTGCTTCACCATACTTGCAGGAAAAAGATACCACAAGTGATCAGCTCTCGCGGGGAAAGCGTCTCGACATGGATGCATTGGAATAATTCTTGTTGCCGGTAACCTCTTTCACTATCTTTATAAAAGGCGGGAATATCACCTTTTCCTCCCTCGAACCAAGCTCGACCTCCATTATAGAGCTTTTCTTCCACTCGGGATAAACGTCAAGCTCAAATGTATGACCGGAATACTCGAAGGTGTATCTGATCTTTTTGACCGGGCTTGTTCCGGTCTTGATATCCTTACTTCTTTCTTCGAAGTCAGCCTCAGTGATCTCCCTCTCTATTTCCGTGGAGCTCATCGGATCTATTCGTATTTTTCTGGTTTCGTAAAAAAGAGTTCTGTCAGGGTATTGGCGGCGTCTGATCCTCTTTGTTTCACCGCTTTTCGAATTAAGATATATCTGAAGGATCTCACTTCTGGTATACCCTTCTATGCCTTCAAGCACTTCGGGATCGGGCTTTTCAACAATGAATTTTCTTTCTATTTCAACTCCGACCGATTCTGACATTTTTATTTTTGCCTTTCCATTATTACTATTTCCACTATATTTTAACATATTTTTACTATTTTTTCAAGTTATATAATAATTTTATTGCTTTTTCGTATTGACTTAAAAGATTTTTTATGGTACAATGCTATATGTAAAGCTTTGAATATACTATTCATGCAGTATTCACCGAAGAAAGGTACGGTAATTATAATGGACAACAATAACGAGGTAACCAAGGAAAACGTTGCAACCGAGGAATCCGTAAACAAGAATTTTTTTGTTAAGTGCAAGGATTATGCTAAGGGTGTCTACAACAAATGCGTCGGTTGGTTCAAGGAAAAAACCAAGAACGTTAAGTGGAAAGAAGTATGGGATAAGGTTACTACCGGTATTCTCATTTTCCTGATGACCTCTCCCCTCCTTATTCTTGCATACATATTCCTTTGGTTCATTCTCAGAAACTGATAGGGCTCAAAGTAGCTGATCATTACTGATTTATCACTTTTACATTTTATATTTTATTTTGGTTTCTGATTAAGTAAAAATCAGAGGGTGCTTTAAATTTCACATTTAGAACGCCCTCTGATTTTTCTAATATAATAGTAAAAAAACATCCGTGCATCTTTTAACACACGGATGTTTTTGTTATGGTGAATTACTCACCCTTAACCATCTTAGCGATCTCTGCGCCGTAGTCCTCTTCTCTCTTCTGAAGGCCCTCGCCCTTGTCGTAACGAACATAGCCGGTAACCTTAATGTTACCGCCAAGCTCCTTAGCAACAGAAGCAACGTACTTAGAAACGCTCATGGAGTCGTCCTTAACGTAAGCCTGCTCAAGAAGGCAGTTGTTCTCATAGAACTTGCCAAGTCTGCCCTTAACGATGTTAGAGAGGATGTTGTCAGGCTTGTTAGCCATCTTGGGATCCTCCTTCATCTGCTTGATGAGGATAGCCTCCTCCTCAGCGAGAACGGATGCGGGAACAGACTCCTTGTCGAGATACTTAACCTCCATAGCGGCGGTCTGAAGAGCAACGTTCTTTGCGCACTCTGCAAACTCTGCCTTGCCTGCAAGGTCGGTCTCAAAGCTTACTACAACACCGGTAGCGCCAAGGCCGTGGATGTAAGAAGCAACTGCGCCCTCGATGATCTGGAAGCGACGGATAGAAAGCTTCTCACCGATGGTGTAGGTCTTTTCTGCAAGAGCATCTGCAACAGTACCGCCGAGAACGAAGTTGGATGCAAGAAGAGCATCAACGTCAGCGGGCTTGTTTGCGATTATAGTCTTAAGTACGTCCTTAACGAACTCCTGGAAAATTGCGTTCTTAGCAACGAAGTCGGTCTCAGAGTTAACCTCAACAATAGCGGTAACGTTGTCGATAGTCATTATATCAACAAGTCCCTCTGCTGCAATTCTGCTTGCCTTCTTTGCGGTTGCTGCCATACC
>JAZRMT010000078.1:0-11148 GCA_045647805.1 Eubacteriales bacterium
TACCTGAGTGAACTGGTAAGCGTCGGTGGGATCTACTACGTGGCCGCAAAGTACTCCGGGGAAGGAGTTACAAGCGAGCATAGCACCCTCGCCGGTACCACAACCGGTGATTACAAGGTCGCATGCGCCGGAGTTAAGAAGAACTGCGGAAAGAATACCGATCTGAACGTAGGTAAGCTGCTCCTTGTCCTCTGCGGAATACATTCCATAGTTGAATACCTCGTGACCGAGAGGCTCTACAACGCTCTTAAGAGTGTTGCAGATAAGCTCATTCTTAGCCGCCTGGCTGTTTTCGTTGATAAGTGCAATTTTCATGTTGATTTATCTCCTGTATTTTTTATTTTTTAAATTTTAAAAACTTGTTTGTCGGATTTTTACGCAAGACAAGTCAAAGTAAGCGTCGATTTTTCGACGAGAGAATTTTTCGCATAGCAAGGCGTAAGAGCGCGACGAGGCTAAAGCCGTAGTTACCTACGGTGATGCCGAGGAGTCGAGCGACAACGATGCTAGGTGGAAAATTATCCGACGAAAATTACGGAGTAAGACGGTTAGGTCCTCTGAAGAGGAACTGCACTTCCTTGATGGAAAGTCCGAGGAAGAGCATGGTAAGTCTGTCTATACCTATACCGAAGCCACCGTGAGGGGGGCAACCGTATTTGAAGAACTCGAGGTAGAACTTAACGTCATCGGCAAGGCCCTTCTCTTCCGCCTGAGCCTTGAGAACATCGTATCTATGCTCACGCTGAGCACCGGTGGTGATCTCAACTCCACGCCAGATAAGGTCATAGCCGCAGGGTACGCCGCGCTCGTCACGCATGTGGTAGAAGGCTCTCTCCTTAGCATCGTAATCGGTGATGAAGAGGAATTCATGGTTGAACATTTCACGGCAGAGCTGCTTTGTCATTCTCTCTGCATCGGTGGTAAGGTCGCCCTTCATCTCATCGGGTACGGTGTAGCCGTATCTCTTCTCAAGCTCCGCATATACGTCAGCAAGCTTCATTCTGGGGAAAGGAAGGCTGGGAACAGTCACAGCGTACTCCTCACCGTAGAGGGCAACGATTTCCTCACCGTGTGCTTCCTTTACCTTACCGAGAGCATAAGCAAGAAGCTCCTCCTCCATCTTCATAACGTCCTCGAAGGAGTCGATGTAGGAGAACTCAAGGTCAAAGCCGGTGAACTCGGTTGCGTGCTTGTTGGTATAAGACTTCTCCGCTCTGAAAACGGGACCGGTCTCAAATATTCTTTCAAGTCCCGAAGCCATAGCCATCTGCTTATAGAACTGAGGGGACTGAGCGAGGTATGCGTTGGTATCGAAGTACTTTACCTCGAAAACGTCAGAGCCCGACTCGGATGCCGCACCGATAAGCTTGGGAGTATGGATCTCAACGAAGTTCTTCTCAACGAGGAACTCACGCATCGCATTGGTAAGGGTAGTCTGAAGCTTAAGCATCAGATGATTCTTATCACGGCGAAGGTCAATCCATCTGTAATCCATCTTAACGTCGATATCGGAGTCATCCTTGATGGGAAGAGCATCGGCAATCGACTCGATCTTCATTGCGGAGGGATACATTTCCTTACCGCCCATCTTAACGTACTCGCTGAGAACGACCTCGCCCTCAAAGGTAACGACGGAATGGATAGTAAGCGCATTAAGCATCTCCTCGAACTCGGGGTGCTTTTCTTTTTCAATCGTTACCTGGAGCTTGCCGGTAATGTCCTTAACAACAATGAACGCCATGGTTCTCTTGTTACGGAAGTTCCCGACGAAGCCCGAAACACGGCAGATGCCGGGGGTAACGTCTTTAATGTAGGTTCTTTCCATTTTTCTATATCCTTTTCTTTATTTAAGCGTGTTTAAAAACTCAATAGATTTATCTACCCATTCTTCGGCTATCGGTTGTGTTGCTCCACCGTTCTTATCAGTCACCCAATTAGAAAGGGCAAGACCGTGAGGACCGTAGGGATAGACACGAAGAGAGACCGGCACGCCAGCCTCTGCGTATGCTCTCGTAAGATCGAGAGAGCCCTTTATGGGAACCGCCGCATCGGTTGCGGTATGCCAGATAAAGGCGGGGGCGGAGTCCGACTTCACGTTAAGCTCCAACGAAGTAAGAGCTCTATCGGTGTCCGAAAGCTCGTCAAAGGGCTTACGGAGAAGGTTCTCAAAGGAGCCCCTGTGCGTAGGCTCGTATGCGGTTACTACGGGATAAGCAAGAACAACTGCATTCGGGCGGTTGTCTCCCGCCTTTATTCCAAGAGCAGAAAGCACCTCTTCCCTATCCGAAAGCACACCAAGGCTACCCGCAAGGTGACCACCTGCGGAAAATCCTACGGCATAGATACGATCCTTATCAACGCAGTATTTATCAGCATTGCTTCTGATTTCAAGAATTGCTCTCGATGCATCGACAAGCTGCTTCGGATAAACATCGGCTTCGGTGCCAACACCATAATTTAAAACAAAGCAATTAAAGCCCTTCGCAAAATAAGCAAGAGCAATAGGTTCGCCCTCTCGGTCGGTACAAACGTTTCTGTACCCGCCACCCGGGATCACTAGCATTGCAGGACGCTTCGCATACCTTTCGTCTGCTATATAAGTGTCGAAATATATTCTTTCATCACTTTCATCAAGATATATTCTTTCGTGCAGCATAACATTCTCGCTTATTAATAAAATAAATACGTGTTTATTATAACATTATTAAAAGAAAAATGCAACAGATTTCACTACAATTTTAGATTTTTTAAAAAATACCTCTATAAAGCCTTGAGGGACTGCCCCTCGCTTAGAAGCAATCCCTCTGTTAGGTATTCATTTTAAAAACTTAATCGGTGATCTTAAAAAGATATACGGTATTATTTTTAAGGTCAAGGCTTTGCGTCAGCTCGTCCGAAGCAAGACTCTCGCATCCGACAGACTCACCTTCGGTTTCGGAATCAATTCGGAACGTCTCGATCATTCCGCCCTTAGAGAGCCCTGAAAGCTTGATATCAACGCTTGTACCCTTATGACTGTCATCATTATTGTAATATGCGAGCATAAGGTATTTCTCGTTTTCGCCTTTTGCGGATATTGCGTAAAGATTATCACCCGAAACAACCGTTTCAACCTCGGAGCCTGCTCTGTATAGCTTATTAAACATCCAAAGAGAGTAATAGCTCTTCTGCGGGAAGGGCAAATAGGGTTTAAAGAGCGAGCACCACAGAGAGGGCCGCGCATCGTAATTCATCAGCATATCTATGCTCGAGTGCTGCGCCGCAAGCATAGCGGCAGCGGTATATGCCGCGCATTTTGCGGTGTTGCCTATCCTCGTTTCTACGGAATAGTAGAAGCCGTGCCCCGACCAGCAATTCCCCATTACGTAATTCCACTCGTTAAGAATACTTTCGCACTCGGTCTGACCGTATTCGGTGAGATAATTCTTTACTATCTTGGCTTGTCTAAGCATTTCATCCATCTCGTCGAAGTAAACGTGCCAGGAGAAGAAATCAAGTTTAATATCACCAAGGCTCTCGAAAAAGCCTCTTATCCAGGCTTCGTTATTCACGTTTGCAACCGCGGGACCGCCAATTTTAAGATGAGGGAAGCAGCCCTTCAAATGTCTAAATGCGATACCGAAAAGCTCGTAAAACTCCTTTGCGGTTCCCGACCAGCATCTTTTGTTCGTCGAATCGTCGGGATCAAGGTCAGCCTCGTTCCAAATCTCCCAATAGGGCATATCGTAGTAAAATCCGTCCGACCATCCCTCGGTATAATGGCGAATGATATGCTCACAGATCACAGCCCATTTCTTGAAGTCTTTAGGCATTATGGTACCGTATTTCTTGATCTCGTGCTCAATTCTCGAGCCGAGTCTGTAAAATTGGTGAGTTCCCGCAAGCTCGGTAACCTTTATATATCCGTCGGTACAGGTGAAATCATAGCTGTTGGGATCATCGGGATCGGCATCAAAATCGGGGAAAACCGCGTGAATATCAACCGTGTGCTCAAGTCCGTACCTTGCGTTAAACGAGGCGTCGTGATTTCTCGCAAAGGGTATTCCGAGATCCTTATAAAGATAAAAATTCGTATCCTCAAGATTACTGTTTGACTGTGCGTGAGGACCGTTATTTACGCAATGCATCGGCTTAATTTTACCGACCTCTTTGTTAAAATCAACTGCAATCAATGACATTTCCATTCTCCTACAATTACTAAAATTAATCAAAATCAAAAATTATGTAAGCAATTGTTTACATATCACTCTTCATTTTCCTTTTCAACGTCCATATATTCGTTATGCGTAACGTTGCGAACGAAGATGACCTTATTAGCGTTTACCATAAGGCAATGGTCGTAATACCTTTCAATAGTGACCTCATGCCTGCCCATTCTCTCGGAAAGGTGATCAAGTGCCTTCTCCGCTCCTTTATCATCACCTTTTGCTTTAGCTATATAGCACCTCGCAAGAAGCTTAACGTACTCGGCATGATATTCAAGAAGCCTTACCGAGACGGTACCGACACGTCTTTCGGAATTATAGTGGCTCTTAATAAGCTCAAGTCCCTCTTCTACGACGAGATCAACCTTCTCAAGTTGTTTTGCCATATCGGGATTGTAGTAGGTTCCGACCTTGGAATTTGCTGACCTTCTGCCGATCATATACCGATAGTCGAATACCTTATCAAGCTTTTCAAGATAGGTATAGAACTGACGCCACGCATCACCGAAGGCGGTTTTGAAGTAGTCGTTCGCTATTGTCTCGTAGGAAAGAGACTTATCGAACATACTGCGGGCGTAAACGTAGAGAGCAAGTCCCGTCGGGAAGAAGCAACGCTGACTTCCGTCCTCCAGAATTCCGTCAACGCCGTACTTTGAATAGACCTTCACATCCTCGTTAAGACGCTTGGCAATATTGAGGCCGGAAACATCACGCCACATAGCACGCCAGAAGTGATACTCAAAAGAGATATTTGCACCGCTCCAAGTCTTTTTCCACTCATTGAAATGAGCGAAATAGGCTTCAAGGGAGGAGGGCATTTTAAGCTTATTTCTTACGTAGGGCTCGGTAGCTACGACAACGCCTTCGGGAGGAAGGGTGATGTCGTACCTTCTTGTGATGGGTGCGATCATAAGAGTGAATCGGTCAGGATTGTTGATCGTCTCAACCTCGGGCGCCCAAGCGGTATCCATATACGCAATAAAGACTATGCGGGTAGGAAGGTCTGCACCGGCGAGTGCGTTGTCAATATCGTTAAGAAGAATTACGTACCAATCCGAGGGACGCTTCTTCACACATTCGGCACACTCGCAATGGTTGTTGTTTGCATCGGCAAGCCATACGTGAAGATAATCGACGTTGGAGTGTTTTTTTGAATAATCGACAACGTAATCGGCAACCTTTTTCCTTGCCCTTGGGTTAGACATACAGAGGTTTGTATTTATGGGATAGTATTGAATTTTACGCTCTCCGTTTATCTCTGCAAGAAGCTCACGAGTCTCGGAGTCCACCCGCTCATCGTATTCTGTATTCCATCCATCAAGGCATTCAATACCAAGAGGTTCATATGTAAAACCGTGCCCCATATCGTGATATTGTAAACCGCGCTTTGCAATTTCAGTCTCCAATTGGCGTTTCCACTGCAAAATAGTTTCAGGAGCGATAGGCTCAGGCTGTCTGTGAATTGTATTATTATCGTGGTTGTAATAACGCTCGTAATAGGACTTTGGGAACTTGAATTCTACCATAAAGGTGTTCATTCCGAGCTTGGGTGCGAGCTCGACAGACTCAATCATCGACTGTTGGAACTCGGTTCCCTCGCTTACCCAGCCACGGTAGCGGAGCGAGGGTACGAAGCGAAGCTTTACGGGAATGATATTCTGCATCGGAATATATTCTCCGTCTATGCCGGGAAGAATCCAGCGACAGCCGTTTTTACGAAGATATTCATAGACTGCAATGAGAACAGAACGAGGGTTATCACCGGCAATTATACCGCTCTCGGTGTCACAGTCGATATAAATTATATCGTCAAGCTCGGTGTCCTTAACGTCAGACACGTCAAGTCCGAGGTCCTGCATAAGTCCGAGACGGAAGCCGTCCTTTGCCTCGGGGGCATAATTAATAATTACGTCTCCCCCCTCGGGCATCATCATACGAAGATACTTTTTTAGCTCTCCCGCAGCGTAATCTATGGTCTCGCCGCTTGTTATTTTATTGATATAAAACATTTCGTTCTCCATTCCGTCGCCTATAAGGCGACTGCACAAATACTTAATGAATTTTCGATACCGCCGTTTCGGCGGCATTTTGGAATAAGGCTCCAAAATGCGAAAATTTAAGGCATGAAACGTCCCCCACGATAAATCAGATGGTGCTGAACTTTTACGCTATACTCCTATTATTCTGATAAGGTGGGTAGTATAGGGTTTCATAGTGAGCCTTAACGCACACTCATTGGCTTCGCATTTATTTTTTCCAACAAGAGTCAGATCATTTTTCTCGTCAATAACATAAAGTTCGAACAGTCCGCCATTTGGAAGAGCTGAGAGATTAAGCTCTACAAGCTTATCCATAGCATTGTCTGCCTCGGTGTAGTAAGTAAACAGAAGTGCGGAATGCTTGCCGTTGGTTGCGGCAAGAGAATAAATACCGTCACCCGACTCACTTTCTACTGCAGAACCAAGCTCAGCGAGAAGATCGTACGCCTTGAATGCATAGTAGGTCTTAAGAGGAGTTAAAAATGTGGTTTCAAAAAGACCGTTGAAGGCACAGGCTCTTCCGTCGTAATACATCATCATGTCTAGTTTTTCGGGATGAAGCACCGACCAAACAGCCGTAACAAAGGATGCTCCCTTTACGCCCTTGATGCTCTCTACCGAATGAAGGAATTCAGGGCCGCGCCAGCCTCTTATATAGTTCCACTCGTTAAGATGAGTTTCCACGTCGGAGTAGCCGTACTTTGCCATTACATCATTAGCTTCCCTTACGTATTCTCGGAAGTCCTCGGGGGTATTTCTGTATCTATGATAGGAGATGAAGTCGGGCTTGATATTTCTCTCGCTTATGTATTTAAAGAACTCGTCGCACCACTCTCTGTGCCAGAAGGTAGCTACCCCGGGACCGCCAATCTTAAGGTTCGGGAATTTCTCTTGCAGGTATGAGCAGGAAACTGCAAAAAGCTCGAAGAACTCTTCCCTTGTTCCTTGCCAGCAGGGGTTGCCGGTTGCGTTATCGTTATCCGCCTCGTTCCAAATTTCCCAGTATTCTATATCATAATTGAAGCCGTCTGCCCAGCCCTCGGTGTAATGTCTTATAATATGCTCGCATATACGAGACCACTTAAGATAATCCTTCGGGGGAAAAGTACCGAATTTGTGCGAATGCTCAATTGATGCACCAAGACGGAAATAGGGCTTGGTTCCTACGGAGAACATCGTTTCAAGATATGTATCAGTGGGCCCAAAAACGTAGTTACTCGCATCGGTCTCATCGGCATCAAAGTTGCGGAAAATTCTGTGAACGTCAACAAGCCATTCGTTCGCAAAAGAGGTGTCGTGAAGTCTGCCGTAGGGAATGTTAATCTCCTTCCATGACTCCATATTGTTGATTCCACGAAGCGACTTGACGGGACCGTTATTAATAGCGTTAAAGGGCTTTATCTTACCATAGACCTTTGAAAAATCGACCTTAATACTGTTCATAATTACCTCCAAGAATAGAACTTTGCAACTTTAGTTTACCACATATGAAGAAAAAGTCAAGAGGTTTTAATAGATTTTTGGGATATTGTTTGAAGAACTAAGATTTCTTAGGGTGAAAGAGAGGAGAGATTAAAAAATTCAGGTTCAAATACATAAAAAAACGAGGTTATCTTTTCACGACAACCTCGCTCTTTGCTGTGCGGCCTCTGATGAAGCAGCTTATATTATCTCTTTGCGTATCTAGGTGCAACAGGCATACCACCCTGTGCTGCGGACTCAACTGCTGCAATACCTACTGCAACGGTGTTTGCGCCCTCGACAACGTCGCACTCAAGGGGCGTATCATTGATGATGGCGAGAGCCATATCCTTGATCTCCGCACCTACGTTGTGGTTATTGATGTCAACAGGAATCTGCTCTGCGGGATAAGTATGCTTACCCTCATCGGTAGTAACATGACGGTAAATAGTGATCTCGGAAGAGGTGTTGTCACAGATGATAGTACCCTTGGTACCGTAGAGGCAAGTACGCATGGTATAATTTCTCTTAACACCGATACCGCAGAATATCTTACCTACCACGTTGTTCGGGAACTGCATAATCGCAATGGTACAGTCATCAACGGGCCAATCGGTAAGGACCTTACGGTTTGCGAGAGCCATTACCTTCTCAGGATCTCCCGCGATCCAGCGAAGAAGGTCGATAGCATGGCATCCTCCGCCGATTATAGAGTAACGGAGATTTACGGGATCTTTTCTCCACAGAGGAGTCATAAACTGATAGTCGTGAGCGTACTCAGATTCAACGAAGAAGAGCTCTCCGATCTCACCTGCATCAATAAGCTCCTTAGCCTTAACGAAGCCGGGAGCCTTACGGCAGACCTGACCGGTCATAAACTTCTTGCCAGACTTCTTGGCAGCGGCAACCATCATATCACAGTCCTCAACGGTCTGCGCAAGGGGCTTCTCACAAAGAACGTGATAACCTGCCTCAAGAGCCGCAACCGCATGCTCTCTGTGTATCTGGTCGGGGGTAACAAGAATAACGCAATCGAAGCCGCCAACCTTAATCATCTCATAAAAATCGAGATAATAAGGAACACCGTGCTCCTCCGCAACAGGCTTTGCATACTCCTCAACATTATCACAGATACATACAAGCTCTGCTATATCGCTATTGAGCTTAATGCCCTTAATGTGTGCTCTACCGAGACCACGGACACCTACGACCGCAAATTTAACCTTTTCCATTGTAAATCTCCTTTGAGTGTTTTTGATTACAGGTCTATTTTATCATACAATATTTTCTGTGACAATACACTTTTGTTGACAAAAATCTTCAATTTGTTTGTTTTTGTTTTTTTACTATCGAATGATGGCTCATCCCATACTCAGTTTCTTATATCAGGTGTTACCTTATCGCAGGCGATGCAAAGCTCTGTGCCTTCGCGGGTATAAACATCGCGGAAGACCACGTTTTTGAAATAGTCGCCCTCACGCATTCGTCTGAAATCCAACGCACAGCCACCGAATGGGGTTCCGGGTTCGTTCATCCATTCTTCGTCACAATGTCCTGCCGTGCCATTATAGTGAACGTTTTCAAACACAACGTTTTCCATGGTAGCTCCGCCCCATGCGTAAAGCTGCTTCTGCTCTAAGAACCTGTGTATCGCATAAGTGGAAATAGCACTCATAGAGGTTCCACGCGCATAAATATCGCTGATATGCGAATCGCTCAGCGCACCGCCGATAATCACTGTCGCACGATTCAGCGAATACACGCCCCTCACACTGATATCGTAGGTTTCGCCAATCACAGACGTACGCTTTTTATAGTAAAGGTTCTCACCTATTCTGACAACGTTTCTCGGTCCGTATTCACCGCCGGGATCTTTGATGTTTTCGATGATGATGCGATACATTTTCGCACCGTCCGTGTTGCGCAGTGCCACCAGAGAATAGTTGGTGTCAGCACATACGTTCTGAATTGTCACATCGTGAATATCGGGCTCCATTCCCTCAACGAGATACATCTCACGTTCTTTAGAACCCGCAAGGGCGGTAAGAGCTACGACATCGTCACCGAGTCTGCCGGTTATATTATTGATATAAATATGAGAACAGCCAAGCCGCAGGTCTATACCGTCCTGATTGCGGATGAGATTTCCGTTGAAGAAGCGAAGGTTCTCAAGTCTGCCGTAGGTACAGCATATCTGATTTATCGCCCACCAACGAAGATTGACGCAGGAAAAGTTTTCGAGAACGTAGTCGGTAACGTTATGCAGGAGAATGAAGTTGTTATTTCTGATGCTTGGTCTGCCATCCTTCAAAGAGGTCGCCTCTGTAAGATCATTTCCCTCTCCGCCGTCAAGGATAGCGTCGCCTACACCGATTATGCGGATGCCGTGCTGTCTGCCCTCGGGCTTGTTTGAGATGTCCGAGTACATATTCTTATTACGGAAAATATTCGAATAAACGTCCTTAACGAGAGTGAGGTGACAGTCGTCTAGGATTATTGTAATATCCGATGGAAGAAGAATGGGATCGTCTATCATCCACTGAAGCTTTCCCGTACGCTCGCACTTGCGGGGAATTCTTACAGTGCGGATCTCCCCCTTTGCTGCTTCATTGACTGCATTCTGAATAGTTTTTGAATCGCTTTCGGCAAAAAATCTTTTTTCATTAGGTGAAAGATACTGTTCCATAGAAAATCCTCTTTCTTTTTTCTGTATTATATCATTTCAAAATAATAAAATAAATGTTTTTTTGCTATTTTTCAATGTACTATTTCCATTTAAAATCAAAAATAGAAAAAAGGCTTCGAATTATCGAAGCCTTTTCGATTATTAATTACTCAGCCTTGGGAGCTGCATCCTTCATAGAAAGATTCTGTCTGCCCTTCTCGTCGGTGCCGAGATACTTAACTCTTACAACGTCACCAACAGAAACAGCATCCTCAACCTTCTCGGTTCTCTGCTGCTGGAGCTTGGAGATGTGAACCATACCCTCCTTACCGGGAGCATACTCAACGAATGCGCCGATAGGAATAATTCTGGTTACGGTACCCTCATAGGTCTCGCCTACAACGGGCTCGAATACGATAGCATCAATGATTGCCTTAGCCTTGTCAGCAGCATCACGCTCAACAGCGGCGATAAATACGGTACCGTCATCGTTGATATCAATCTTTGCACCGGTGTCGGCAACGATCTTCTGGATAACTGCACCGCCCTTACCGATAACCTCACGGATCTTATCGGGATCGATGGTCATGGAGATCATCTTGGGAGCGTACTTGGAAACCTCGCTTCTGGGCTCGGGAATAGCTGCAAGGATAACCTTGTCAATGATCTCGTTTCTACCCTGGTGAGTAGTCTCGAGAGCCTGCTTAATGATCTCGGGAGTAAGTCCGTCAACCTTAAGGTCCATCTGAATAGATGTAATACCCTTCTTGGTACCTGC